>JAFGUS010000186.1 GCA_016938395.1 Coriobacteriia bacterium
ATGTCGAAGACGATGAAGAGCAGAACAAGTACGAGCCACATCGGCACGAGCCACACAGTACGCTGCTCGATGAGTTCAGTCGGCGTGGAGGCGTCCTCAAGGAAGTACCGGAGCTTCACCTCAAACGTGTGGGGCCCGAGGCGCCCCCCGCCCGTGTTGAGCGCGCCCTCGAACCGGTACCGGGAGTCCGCGTAGATCGCGGTGTCCGAGGCCACCACCGAGGCGACCACGGTGCGCTCGCTGCCATCGAGGAGTTCGGCTGTCGCCTGGACGCGCTTGTTGGTGTTACCGGCGTTGTTGACGGTGAAGGTGAACGGCACCGCGTCGCCGATTCGGAACGACGGCACGTCGAACGGCCTGATGGTCAGGTTCTCGATGACCGGGCCGTTCACGCGCAGAGCCACGCGGGCACCCAACCGCCCGGACACCTGGGCGGCGGCGCCGTCGCTACCCTCGGCGAGCTCGAACATCTCGAAGAAGATCACCACGTTGTGATCACCCGAGGGCGTGCCGGCGGGTGGCAAGAACTCGAACCTGATCGGAAGGCGCTCGCCAGGGTCGAGCTCGATGTACGGCGTGTTGCCGACCGACTTGCTGTCGGCCGGCATGAAGATGCGGAACCACGAAGCCGGTGTCGTGAGGATGCTCGCACCCTGCCGCTGCGGCTCCACGAAATCCTGCTCGCCGGCGTCATCGATCTTCACGTCGGTGACGTACACGAGTGCCTTGAGCGGCTCATCGCCATCGTTGGAGACGACGACCTCACCCTCGCCCGTGTCACCGGGCTCGACCTCAAAGGCGAAGGTACCCGAGGACAGCCCGATGGTCTTCTCCGCTACCGCGGTTCCGGGGATGCCAGCGAGCGCCAAGGCGAGCACGAGCGCAGAGACGAAGCGCAGCGACGACGCGGCCCTCAGGGCCCGCCGGACGCGCGGCATCAGATGCCCACCGCCTCGCGGAACGACCGGACCTGCCGCCTGGCAACGGGCACCTGCGTCTCGTCTCGGTCGGAGACGACCACAACGTAGGCGCCGTCCACGCGCAGGATCTCCTTCACGCGGTTGAGGTTGATCATGTAGCTGCGGTGGAGTCTGCGGAACGCATCCTTTGAGAGGCGATCCTCCAGCTCGGAGAGCGTGAGGTCGACGAGGTACTGATTCTCGTACGTGTGCACGTACGTCGACTTGTTCTTCGCCGAGATGTAGATGATGTCGTCCAGGTCGAGCAACACCGTGCGTCCGCCCTTGCGGACCGCGAGCTTGCGGAAGTCGCTCTCAGAGCTCACCGACGAGGTGGCGCGAACGCGCCCGCGCATGAGGCTCTCGATGCGCGCGACGAGCTCCATCAGGTTGAACGGCTTGGTCACGTACTGCTGCACACCCTGCTTGAAGGCCAGTATGCGAGCGAGGTCCTGCGTCTTGGCGGTGAGCATGATCACGGGGATGTCGGCGGTGGCCGGATCGTTGCGGATCTCCATGAGCGCCATCCAGCCGTCCACACGCGGCATCATGATGTCGAGGAGCACGAGGTCGATGGGCGACTTGTGGAGCACGTCAAGCGCCTCAGCGCCGTCTGCTGCGGCGTACACGGTCATGCCCTCGGCCTCGAGCCCCATCCGGAGCATGTCCACGATGGAGGGGTCGTCGTCGACGACGAGCACTCTGATGGAGTCCGACACGGCCACCTCCCAACACCGTTCAGCACCGGGTCATACCACTCATCGGCCCAGGACGCCGATAGTCGCGCTATCCTGCGCGGATTGTACCGCACATCACCAGTATCGGACTATTCGGCGGCGCCCTTGAGCCACGCGTCGATGGCGTGAGCGGCGCGCTTGCCCGCGCCCATCGCGAGGATGACTGTTGCCGAACCCGTGACGATGTCGCCGCCGGCGAACACGCCGGGTTTGGAGGTGGCCCCGTCCTCGCCCGCGACGATGTAGCCGCGGCGCGAGAGCTCGAGATCGGGCGTGGTGTGCGTGAGCAGCGGATTGGCCCGCGTGCCGATGGCCATCACCACGGTGTCGCAGTCGATCGTGAAGTCGGCGTCCATGATGCAGACCGGTGCGCGCCGACCGCTCTCATCGGGCTCGCCAAGCTCCATCCGATTGGCCACCAGGCCCGTCACCCAGCCGTCCTTGCCGGTGACCTCGGCCGGCGAGCACAGCATCTTGAACTCGATGCCCTCCTCGCGCGCGTGGTGGACCTCCTCCTTGCGCGCCGGCATCTCGTCTTCCGTGCGCCGGTAGACTAAGAAGACCTCCTCGGCGCCGAGGCGCTTGGCGGTCCGCGCGGCGTCCATCGCCACGTTGCCGCCGCCGACGACCGCCACTTTGCGACCTCGCCACACCGGCGTGTCAGCCTTGGGGAACTCGTAGGCGCGCATGAGGTTCACGCGGGTGAGGAACTCGTTTGCCGAATACACGCCGTTGAGGTTCTCGCCGGGGATGCCCATGAACATCGGCAGGCCCGCGCCGTTGCCGATGAAGACGGCGTCGTAGCCCTCCTCGGTCATGAGCTCATCGATGGTGTACGTGGCGCCGATGACCACATCACAGCGGATCTCCACACCCATCTCCTCGAGCAGACCCACCTCGGCCTGGACGATGTGCTTGGGGAGGCGGAACTCCGGGATGCCGTAGGTGAGCACGCCACCGGTGGCATGCAGGCTCTCGACGACGGTGACCGCGTGACCGAAGCGCCTGGGCTCGCCCGCGCACGCAAGGCCTGCCGGCCCGGAGCCGATGACGGCCACCCGCTTGCCGGTGTCCTCGCCCACTTCAGGCACGCAGCGCTGCTCGAGTTCGCACGCCAGGTCGAAGTCGCCAAGCCATCGCTCGAGCCGGCCGATGGCGACGGGCTCGCCCTTCTTCGCGAGCACGCACGCCGCCTCGCACTGCTCCTCCTGCGGGCACACGCGGCCGCACACCGCGGGCAGTGCGTTGCGCTCCTTGAGGATCGCCACCGCCTCGTGGTAGTCGCCATCGATGATACCGCCGATGAACGACTTGATATCGATGTTCACCGGGCACCCCTCGATGCACGTGGCGTTGCGGCACTGGAGGCAACGGCTCGCCTCGGCACGCGCCATCTCCTCGGTGTAGCCGAGAGTGACCTCGTCGAAGTCGCGCGCGCGCTCGGCGGCGCTGCGCTCGGGCATCGGTGTGCGCGGGATGCGCGCCGGCTTGTGGCGAGGTTTCTCGGCGGACACGGGGCTGCTGTTCTCGTCTACATCCCGCATGAGCACTCCCGGTGATACTCGGCGTCGGCCAACCGCTCGTCGTCGACGTACACACGCTGGCGGCTCATCAGCTCCTCGAAGTCCACCAGGTGTCCGTCGAAATCAGGCCCGTCCACGCAGCCGAACTTCGTCTCCCCGCCCACCGTGACGCGGCACGCGCCGCACATACCCGTGCCGTCCACCATGATCGGGTTGAGCGACACAACGCACGGCACGCCGTGCGCCTTGGTTGTGGCAGCGCAGAACTTCATCATGATGGCCGGGCCGATCGCCATGCTCGCGTCGATCGCCCCGGTCTCGCAGAGCTCTTTGAGCGGCGCCGTCACGAGGTCTTTGCGCCCGGCGGAACCGTCGTCGGTGGTGATGATGAGGTCCGTGAGCGGCAGGGCGCGGAACTCGTCTTCCAGGATGAGGAGGCTCTCGTTGCGCGCGCCGAGGATAACAGTCACCTCGTTGCCAGCAGCGAGCATCGCGCGAGCCACCGGGTAGGCGACCGCAGCGCCCACACCGCCGCCCACAACCGCAACGCGCCCGAGGCCCTCCACGTGCGTCGGCACGCCGAGTGGGCCGACGACGTCGGCGAGCGTGTCACCAACAGCGAGATGCGAGAGCTGGTGCGTGGTCTTGCCCACCCGCATGAAGATGAAACGGATCCAGCCCTCCTCGGCGGACCAGTCCGAGAACGTGAGCGGGATGCGCTCGCCGTTCTCGTCGATGCGCAGGATGAGGAACTGGCCGGCCCTGGCCTTGCGGGCGATCGCCGGAGCCTCGACGCCCATCTCGAAGACCGAGTCCGACAGCTGACGCGTGTGCACGATTGGGAACATCGGTCCTCCGGATTGATACACTCTGCTCGCAACGGAACGTGCCGATTAGTATACCCGCATGAGAGGTTCGGGATGAAACGCGCGCTGCCTGGAGCGGTTCTGCTCGCCACGCTGCTCGCGGCGGCCACACTGCTCGCCGCGTGCGACAGTGATGGCCCCGTCGTGGTCAGCCGGGAAGCGCTCGGCACCGTGGTGAGCGTCACCGCATACGGGGATGACGATGCCGCCATTTCCGCGGCCATCGATGACGCCTTCGTAGCGATGGCCGAGGTTGAGGCGCAGCTCGACGTCTACGATCCTGGCTCGGCGCTCTCACGCTTCAACGCGGAGCCCTACACCGAGCAGGAGCTGCCCGAGGCTGCCGTGGCGGTACTCGACGCCATCGAGACGCTCGGCGTTTCAGACTGGTTCTCCCCGGCACTTCTTGCCGTCACACGCCTGTACGGGTTCGAGGAGGGCGGCCGACTTCCCTCCCCCGACGACCTCACGTGGGCGGTGATCGCGTCCCACCGGTTCGACCGCACCTGCACGAGTGCGGGGCGGTTCCTGCGCATGGGCTCCGAGGACGCACGCCTCGACCCTGCCGGCGCCCTAGCGCCCGGGCTCGATCTCGGGGGTGCGGCAAAGGGGCTCGCGCTCGACCGCGCCCTGGAGACCCTGCGGGCGAGCGGCGCCGTCACCGCCGCGCTCATCTCTTCCACGAGCAGCACCGGGACGTTCGGCACCAAACCCGACGGCAGCGTGTGGCGCATCGGCGTCGAGGATCCGCGTGAGCCGGATCGCGTGCTGGCGGTGTTCAGCTTCGAGGGCGACGGAGCGCTGTCTACATCCGGAGACTACCAGCGCTACTTCGAGCGCAACGGTGTGCGCTACCACCACATCCTCGACCCTGAGACAGGTCTGCCGGCCCGCGGGCTGCGTTCGCTGACCGTGGGTGGATCTTCGCTTTCGGGGCTAGATGCCGACATCCTCTCCACCGCCCTGTTCGTCGGCGGGCGCGAGGAAGCCGTCGCATACGCCGAGCGGGAGGGAATGGCGGTCTATCTCGTGGACGACGGGGGGCGGGCACAACTCGTGCCCGCCCCCGATCGAAGCGGTCTCGTCGTCGCCGAGGAGCCCGCGCCGCTGCCGTGAACGCCTAGATGAACTGCTTCACGAGTCCGTGGACGACCGGCATCTCCCACATCTCGCCCTGGAACGCCTTGACGGCGCCCATGATCGAGAACACGAGCAGAGCGATCCAGCCGACGGCCGAGATAATCCAGCCGATGACCGGGATCACGCTGACGATGCTGATGGCGATCCAGCCGACCCAGATGCCGAGCGCCTGGACGGCGTGATGCCTGACGAACCGCTCGTTCTTGTAGGGCTCGATGAGAATCGCGATCAGCGCCACGATGCCCACCAGATAACCGACCGCCGCCAGGATCTTCCCGGTGTCGCTCGGCACATCACCGCCAGGTGCGGGGGCACCGGGCACCGGGGGTGCCGGCGGTGCGGGAGGTGCGGTATTGAAGTCGTCACCCATGCGTATCAACCCCTCCTCGCTCATGGTCATACCCGGCTCGGTATGCCGGGCCTTGTTTGCCTTATACCCATCCGGGTTGGTACCATGCATGCTGTAGCGCCTTCCGGTCGATCGTTGAGCGGCGAGTTCTGCCGCCCGGAGGATACATAGCATGCGACGCAGACGCGCACTCTCTCTCTTCATCTCGCTCGCCCTGGCACTCGTTCTCGGAGTGTCTCCTTTCGCCTACGCGGTCTCCGAGGCGGACCTGCGCGCCCATGAAGAGGCGGCGCGCGAGGCACGTGAGGCCGCGGCTGCAGCACAGTCCGAGGCGGACCGGCTCTCGCGTGAGGTGGCCGACCTCGACAGGGCCATTGATGCCATTCAGGCAGAGATCAACGCACTCGCCGATGACGTGGCCGAGGCGACCGAGCGCACGAACCGCCTCAAGGACGAGGTCAACGAGCTTCGCGCGCAGGTCAACGCTAAGCAGAACAGCATCGACGACACACAGGCCGAGTACGAGCGGCAGCGGGCGCTGCTCGGCGACCGGATCCAGGCCACGTACAAGAACGGCGACTTCATTTACCTCGAACTGTTGCTCGATGCGAGAAGCATCGAGGACTTCATCACGCGCACGACGCTCGTGCAGCGGGTCATCAAGTCCAACGAGGACCTTGCCCACCAGCTCAAGGACACGCGCATCGCCCTCGAGAAGGCCAAAGCCGAGCTTGAGCGCGACCTTGCGGCAGTCGACGCCAAGCGGGCCGAGGCCCAGGCTGAGGAAGACCGGCTCCGCAGCCTCCGTGCGCAGCATCAGAGTAAGCTGAACGCGCAGCAGGCGGCCCAGGACAAGAAGGCCGACCTCGTTGCCGAGAACACCGCCAACGCGAAGCGGCTGCGAGCACTCGCCGAGGCCGAAGAGGCCGAGTCGGCCAAGATCGCGGCCGAGCTCTACGGCACGGGCTCGGGATACTTCGCCGGCGTTATGGCGTTCCCGGTGCCGGGCTTCGAGCAGGTGCCCACGGGCGGCTCTGCGTTCGGCTGGCGCATCCACCCGATCCTCGGCTACCGCAAGTTCCACGCGGGCATCGACATCGGCGGGCGCGCCGTGGGCAAGAACATCAACGGCGCCACCATCGTGGCCGCCTCCGACGGCGAGGTCATCTACACGGGCTACCGCGGCGGCTATGGCAACACGGTCATTATCGACCACGGCAACGGTGTGACCACGCTCTACGCGCATATGCAGAGCGGCAGCTACAAAGTCAGCACCGGGCAGACGGTCACCAAGCGCCAGGCCGTGGGGCTCGTGGGTTCCACCGGCCTCTCCACCGGCCCGCACCTGCACTTCGAGGTGAGGATCAACGGCACGCCCGTCGATCCGATGGGGTATCTGCAGTAGCCACAGCGCGTTGCTTCGTGTGACGCCGCGGGCGGAAGCCGACGCGGAGTCACTCCGCAGGCGGGGGAGGCGGCGAGGCCGCATGCCGGCCGAGTCGCCGAGGGGCCCCGCCGAGGACTACGCAGCGTGGCTTACCGCTCGCGGCGTCATGTAGCTACCCCGCGTTGTACTCCTGCATCGCATTGTCGACACCGCGCTCCAGGATGTGCAGGACCGCCTGTGCGGCGTGCGGCACGACCCCCTCGAGGCGCTCTGCCACTTCGCGCCGCATCGGCTCCAGCACGAAGTCGGCGGGGTCCTGCCTGCCGGGGGGCCGTCCGATGCCGAGGCGTACGCGGATGTAGTCGCCGGTGCCGAGCGCATCGGTGAGCGAGCGGAGCCCGTTGTGCCCGCCGTGACCGCCGCCGCGCTTCACGCGCACGGTCTCCTCAGACAGGTCGAGATCGTCGTGAACCACGATGATGTCGCCGGGTGCGGCGTCGTAAGCGGCCGCCAGTTTGGAGACGGCCTTGCCTGAGACATTCATGAACGTTTGTGGCTTGGCAAGTACGAGGTCGTCGTCATCGAAACGGACGAGGCCGACGCGGGCGCCGGCCTCGTCTTTCCAGTAGCTCACCCGAAGGTTCTCGGCGAGCAGGTCCACCACCATGAAACCCGCGTTGTGCCTGGTGTTCTGGTATTCCGGACCCGGGTTGCCGAGCCCAACCACGATTCGCGCCATGGGGTTGGCCGACTACTCCTCGGTCTCGGCTTCGTCTTCCTTGCCCACCTCGGGCACCTCGGCCATCTCGCCGACCTCCTCCACGACCTCTTCCTCGAGCGCAGGCGCGGCGACCGATGCGACGACCGTCTCCGGGTCGTCCATCAGCACGACGCCCGCAGGCGCGGGGATGTCACCGACGGTGATGGAGTCACCCACCTCAAGCGGCGTCACGTCGACGGTGATGTGCTCCGGCAGGTCCTTAGGACGCGCCTCGATGTGCAGCTCGCGCAGGGCGTGCATCATCACGCCGCCGGTGCGCTCGCCCTCGGCGGAACCCTCGAAGGTGATCGGGATGGTCGTCTGGATGGTCTCGGCCATGTTGACCGCCCAGAAGTCGATGTGCTGCAGCGTACCCTTGGTCTCGTGGCGCTTGACCTCCTTGATGATCACGTCAACGGCCTTGGCGTGACCCTCGATCTTGAGGTCGATGAGCGACGAGCCTACGGACGCCGAATGGAGCAGGCGCTCGAAGTCGTGGCGGCTGACGGCGAGCGAGAGGGGCTCGAAGTCGGGACCGTACACGACCGCCGGCACGAGACCTTCGCCCGCGAGGCGATGGCTCGACTTACCGACGGTGGTGCGGATATCCGCCTTCAGTTCGATGACTTGGGACATGGTGCGGTAGCCTCCTTTGTTGTGAGACGGTGCCTGCGCGCCGCCTGCGAGCGCCTCAGAGCTGGAAATCGGGGTCGAACAGCTCCGAGACGGATTCGTCGTTGTACACGTTCTGTATGGCGCGCGCAAACAGCGGCGCAACCGAGAGTACCCGTATCTTACCGTGCTGGCGCTCTTCGGGCACCGGCAGGGTGTTGGTGATCACGACTTCCTCGAGCGGCGCACCGTCCAGACGCTCGAACGCGGGCGGCGAGAAGATGCCGTGCGTGGCCGCCACCCAGACCCTGGAAGCACCCTTCTGCAGGAGCGCGCGCGCCCCCTCGGTGACGGAGCCGGCGGTGTCGATCATGTCGTCGGCGAGGATGCAGTTCTTGCCGTCGACCTCACCGATGACGTGCGTGATCTCGGCCACGTTGTGCTCGGGGCGCCCCTTGTGCAGTATGGCGAGACTCGCTCCGAGCATGTCGGCCATCTTCTTGGCGGCCTTCACGCGACCGACGTCCGGCGAGACGATCACCATGTTCTCGAGCTTCAGCCCCTCGAAGTAGTCGGCCAGGATCGGCAGCGCCGTCAGGTGGTTCACGGGCTGGTTGAAGAAGCCCTGGATCTGGCCCTGGTGCAGGTCCATCGTGATCACGCGCTCGACACCCGCCGTGGTGAGCAGGTCGGCGACGAGCTTGGCTGTGATCGGCTCGCGCGCTGCCGACTTCTTGTCCTGGCGCGCGTAGCCGTAGTGCGGGATGACCGCCGTGATGCAGCGCGCGCTCGCACGCTTGGCCGCGTCGATCATGATGAGCAACTCCATGATGGCCGAGTTGACCGGCTGGCAGATCGACTGCACGAGGAAGATGTCCGCACCGCGCACGCTCTCGAGATAGCGCACATAGATCTCGCCGTTGGCGAACTTGGAGATCTTGATGTTGCCGAGCTCCACGCCGAGGTGCCGCGCGATATCCTCGGACAGCTCGCGGTTGTGCGTTCCCGCGAACACCATCATGCGCTTGGCCGGTGTGTGGATCATAGTCTCAATCGCTCCCTCAGTCGTCCCCTGCTTCGGCGCGCCTGCGCGCCGCCCACCCGTCGACGATGCGCTGCTCGGCCCGCTCCACGGCAAGCGCGTCGGCCGGCACGTCGTGCGAGATTGCGCTCCCCGCACCCGTCACGGCGCCCTGACCGACCTCGACCGGCGCCACGAGCATCGTGTCGGACCCGATGAACGCCCCGTCGCCGATGACGGTCCGGTGCTTGCGCACGCCGTCGTAGTTACAGGTTATCGTACCCGCGCCGACATTGACCCCCACACCGACCTCGGCATCGCCTATGTACGAGAGGTGCGGGACCTTCGATGCCTCGCCGATACGCGAGTTCTTGATCTCGACACTCGTCCCGGCCTTGGAGCCTGCCGCCATTTCGGTACCCGGCCGCAAGTACGCGCGCGGGCCCACGCTCACGCGGTCTGCGAGGAATGATCCGGTCACGATGGACGAGTCGATCACGCAGGCAGCACCCACGACCGAATCGGTCACGCGGGAGTCCGGCCCGATGACGCAGCCCTCACCCACGCGGGTCGAGCCCGCGAGGAACGTCATCGGCTCGAGTACGGTGTCGCGCGCGATCTCCACGTGTGGGCCGATCCACACGAGACCCGGATCGGTCATCGTCACACCCGCAAGCATGTGGCGTTCGTTGATGCGCCGCTGAAGGATCGCGGCCGCCTCGGCCAGCTGGACCCGACTGTTGACGCCGAGTGCTTCTGCGGGGTCAGCCGCCTCGACCGCGACCACTGGCAGACCTTCGTCGCGGAACAGGCCGACCATGTCGGTGAGGTAGTACTCCCCCTGCGCATTCTCGTTGCGCACGCGATGCAGATGCGCGAAGAGCGTGCGGGCATCGAAGCAGTACGTGCTGGTGTTGACCTCGTCGATGCCGCGCTGCCCCGGTTCCAGATCCTTGTCCTCGACGATCGCCGCAAGCGACGCGTCAGCGGCGCGGACGATGCGGCCGTAGCCGGTGGGATCGGCCAGACGCGCCGTGAGGACCGAGCATGCGGCGCCGACCTCTTCGCGCGCAGTGATGAGCGCCTCGAGGGTCTCCGCCGTGAGCAGCGGGCAGTCGCCGGCAAGCACGAGGAGCGAGCCGCCCGCCTCGCCGAGCGCGTCTTCGGCACACATCACGGCGTGACCGGTGCCGAGCTGCTGCTCCTGGCGGGCGAACGTCACACCGGCATCGGCGAGCAGGGCTTCCACCGTCTCGGCACCGTGACCGGTGACGACCACGATGCGCTCTGAGCCCGCCGCTCGCGCGGCGTCCACCACGAAGGAGACGATCGGCACGCCGAGGATGCGGTGGGCGACTTTGGGAAGCGATGATTTCATGCGGGTTCCCTCGCCGGCGGCGAGGATGAGGGCCGTCGTGCTCATCGGCACCCTTTCGGTTCGGGACACGGCTCCCGTCTGTTGTTCGTGGCTGGGGCGGTAGGATTCGAACCTACGGATGGCGGATCCAAAGTCCGCTGCCTTACCGCTTGGCTACGCCCCAACGCGTGCGCCGCGGACACGTGAGGCACCCGCGTGACGAGCGCAGGGAGTATACCATAGCAGCGGCGCCGAACGGCCTGTTGCCGGCGCGCAGCCAGGACCGGCGAGGTCAGGCGAGACGAGGGGCCGGGGTCTCGGATGGCGAGCGCCTCGGGCTCAGGTTGCGAGCGCCTCCGCGGCCTTGGCGAAAGCGTCCAGACCGCCCTCGGCCTCGAACTCGGCGAGCACGGCCTCCTGGATGGTCTGGCGCGCATCCGAGTTGATCGGATGACAGATGTCGCGGAACTCGCCACTCGGCAGCTTGCGTGAGGGCATCGCCACGAACACACCCTTGTCGCCGTTGACGACACGCAGGTCGTGGATCACGAACTCGTCGTCGATGACGATGCTCGCTATCGCGCAGACCTTGTTCATAGCCACCGGCCGCAGCGTCACTTTCGTGATGTCCATAAGTCGACCCCCGGGACGCTCGTGTCTTCGAGTGGTTACTTCGACGCCCGGGAGCGCTTCCCTGCCACGCAGATTGCCGACAGCGCTCTTGCTCAGCGCCCGCCTTCGACGACGCACCCGTGGGCTGCGGAGCGCGTGGCGACCGACCAGTACCCTGCGGCGCGCGCCCTGCCGGCGAGAGCGGCGGCGGCGCCGTCATCGGCGCAGATCCCGAAGACGGTGGACCCGCTCCCCGCAACCGCCGCGCCGAGGACGCCGGAGGCGCCCGTCACCAGCGCGAGAGCCTCCCCGACCTGCGGAACGAGTTCGATCGAGGCGTGCGTCATGGTGTTGTGCAGAGCAGCCGCAACGCCGTCCACATCAGCGGCGGCCAGCGCGTCGAGCAGCGGCGCAGGATACGGCCCCATCGGCACCGGGCTTCGATCGAACGCGACGTAGGCCGCTACGGTGGATACCGGCGGTGGGGGCTTCACGAGGACGATCGCCGCATCGAGGGGTCGCAGGCGGCGCTTGAGCACATCGCCGCGCCCGGTGTAAAGCGCGGCACCACCCTCGAGGAAGAACGGCACATCGGCACCGAGCGAGCGGGCCACCTCCACCACCGCTGCGTCCGTTCGCGGGATGCCCCACCACTCGGCAAACCCACACACGACGCCTGCCGCATCCGTGCTCGCCCCGCCCAGGCCCGCTCCTGCGGGGATCGACTTGTCGATGCATATGGACACGTCGAGCGGTCGGCCGAACCGCTCGGCCATGGCCGTCGCGGCCCGGTATGCAAGGTTCTCCCCCGGCGGGAGTCCTAGGTCGGGGGCGCACGAGAACGAGGGGCTACCCGGCGTGAGCGTGATGACGTCCGAGAGCTCGAGCGACTGAAAGACCGTCACGAGCTCGTGATATCCGTCCGGTCGTGTGGGACCGATGGCGAGATGAAGGTTGACCTTGGCGGGAGCGCGGATAACGAGCGTCATCGGTCACACCACCCCCTGAACGCGACACGCGGGGCACGTGGCCCCGCGTCGGTCACTCCTGCCGCGATCCAAGCCCGATCAGTTGAGCCAGGGGAAGACACACTCGCCTGTCTCACAGTCGGTCAGCTCCACGGTACCCGTGAGGATATCCACGTAGCTGTACGAGACACGCGCGGTCCGACCGCGCTTCTCGTCGATCTTGAGCACGAAGAGGCTCGGATGAGTCTGCTCGAGTACGCCTTCGCGCTCCAGGACCTTGGAACGTCCCATGTTGGCCTTGAGGCGCATCCGCGAGCCCATCATGGTCTCGAGATCGCTTCTGATACGTCCCACGACTTGCATCTGGTTCATGGTATCC
Organism: Coriobacteriia bacterium; assembly: GCA_016938395.1. The sequence continues at coordinate 12,671 of JAFGUS010000186.1, forward strand.
ATAGACCAACCTCCTCGAAGCGACTCATTATACAGAAGAATCTGCCAATCCTCAATGTCGGCTGGTCAGAGGGCCTGTCGGGCGTCGTACACGGTGCCGAGGCGCACATACTCATCAATCGTCAGATCCTCCGCCCGACGCCCTCCCTGGATGCCGGCCTCCTCAAGAATGGACGACACCTCTGACGCGGGCACTGCAAGCCCCGAGGTGAGCGCGTTGCGCAGCGTCTTGCGGCGCTGCGAGAACGCCGCATCCGCCACGCGCGCAGCGGTGGCTAGCACACGCGAGTCCTCCACCCGGTGGATCCGCTCGAGCCGGATCACCGCCGAATCGACCCGAGGCGGCGGGAGGAAGCAGGTCCGCGCCACCGCGAAGCGCCCCGCACATCGTGCGCGCAGCCCGAGTTTGACGGTGTAGGACCCGTACGCCTTGCTGCCCGGGGACGCCGCCATGCGATCGGCCACCTCCGCCTGCACCATCACGGTCGCTCGCGCAAGATGCGGCATCTCCTCGAAGAGCCGGAGCACCACGGTCGCGGCCACGCCGTAGGGCAGGTTCGCTACGAGCAGTCGCGGTCGGCCGGCCGGTGTCACAAGCACCGCAGGCGGCACGGTCACGGCGTCGGCGTGTACGATCGTGAGCGAACGGGACGGCTCGTCGCGCAGCTCCTCGAGGACGGGCAGCAGCCGATCGTCATACTCGACGGCCACAACGGCGGCCCCCGCCGCCAGCAGCGCATCAGTGAGCGTCCCGATGCCGGGTCCGATCTCGAGGACGGCTTCGCCCGGCTCGATGGATGCCGCAGCCACGATCCGCCCAACGACGTTGTCGTCGACGAGGAAGTGCTGCCCGAGCGCCTTACGGGTGTAGAGCCCGTGACGCTCGAGGACGGCGATGGTGGCCGAAGGGCTGGCCAGCCGCGAGTGGGGCACCGCGTGGCCTCCGGCGCTAGTCGATGATGGTGATCGTGACGTTGCGACGACCCCAGGCAAGTGCCGCGGACCTCGCGACACTCGGCCCGCCTGCCCAGTAGCACACGTCGATCTTGTCACCCTTGATCGCGCCGCCAATGTCGGCGGCGACAGCGTAGCCGTATCCCGGCACGTAGAGCTTGGTGCCGAGCTTGATGACGGTCGGGTCGACCGCGACGATGCCCCAGCCCTCGGGGATACGGTATGCCGAGATCCTCCGTTCGATGACGGTGAGTCCGCCACATCCGGGATCCCACGGAGTGTAGGCCGTTGCCGTGACCCGCATCGTCGTGCCGCTCTCAGGCGCAGCGGCGCTGGCCACTGCACCACCCTGCACGGTCTTGGTGAGCGCACGCGTGACCGGCTTCGGCGGCTCCTTCGTACCCACCGCGACGATCGCGTTCACCGGTGCGACCGTGACCTCCTCGGCACGCACGATACGCCGGGTCTCCATCTCACCCACGACGAGCACCTCGTAGATGCGGATGGCCGCGCCGTCCGCACCCTCACGAACCGTCCGCTTCTGTCCCTTCAGGAGCGATCCATCCTCCCGCTCTTCGGTCTCGAACGGCAGGACGACCTCCTCTTTCACGACGCGGACGAACACATCGGTGGCCGTGATAGTCATGTTCTCGCTGAGCGGCGCGTCAACCGCGGGAGACACGTGAAGCCCGAGTGAGGGATCGAGTCCGGCGGAGACGAGCGCGTCGGCCACGGTGGAGCCGATCACACGAAGCTCGACAGGCGTCCCGTTGCAGTCGAGTGTCACAGAAATCGCCTGGCGCACGACGATCTCGGTGCCGTCGGTGATCGGGGTTTCGGGAAGGGGGCTGACGAGGTCGCCCTCGGCCAGCACGATGTTGACCTCTTCCAGGACCTGGGAGACGGTCTCCGCTTCGGTGGTGTAGTAGAGGCTCTCGCCGTCGATAACGACGGTGACACCCTTCTTGGCCCATACGAATCCGGATACGACCAGGGGTACGACGATGGCTGCGATGACGAGAACGGCGATATGCGGAGTCTTCAGGAGGCGGGCCGGATTCACCGGCGTACGCATACATCCCCTTCGACCGGCTACGGTGCTGTCAGCGAACGACTATCGGAGTATAGCCGAACCGAATCTGAGCGACTATGCAGAACGGGTTGGAAACGATGAGCGGTCGACGCTCCTGCGTGACGTCACGAACGATGCGCCGCCGCCTCCGCCACAGAGCGGCCGAGCGCCTCGGCATCCACCAGCGCGGGCGACCCGGACACCAGGTCGGCGGGCCCGTCCACACCCTCGGCCACAACGACCCCGAGCACATCGATGCCGAGCACGGCGAACACGCTGCGCGTGGTCGCCTCAGCGGTGGTGTAGCCGAAAGGATCGCCCCCGCTGCGCGCCAGAAGGATGCCGCCAGGCCGACGGAGCGGCGCCGGTTGACTGAGCGCGTGGGTGCGAGCCCAGTACGGCTGGACCCGGTCGTAGAGGATCTTGAGTACGGCAGGCACGGTGGCGAAGAAGACCGGGCTCGAGACGATGATCGCGTCGGCCGAATCAAGCGCGTCGTAGTACGCCTGTCCGCCGTCACGTAGCACGCACTCACCGGTGAGTGAGCACGCGTTGCAGCCCTGACACGGGCGCATGCCGAGGTCCCCGGCCACGATTCGCCGCGTCTCGGCTCCCGCCGCCCTCGCGCCCGCAAGAGCAGCATCGAGGAGACGGTCGCTGTTCCCGAAGCGCCGCGGGCTACCCGCGATGCCGAGCACGAAGGGGCGCGCGACTCCCACGCTATCGCCGCCCTCGACCGGTCCCCCGGGGTCACCCGGTGATAGTGGGCCGCTCACCGCACGTGCTCCCGCCCGAACAGGTGCCGCGCGTTGGCGAGCGCGGCGGCAGCGACCTCGGCCTTGTTGACGCCCCTTGCTTCGGCGACCGCCGCCGCATTGAGCACCGCGAACGCCGGCTCGTTCCGCGTGCCCCGGTAGGGGTGCGGAGCCAGGAACGGGCAGTCGGTCTCTACCAGCAGGCGATCGAGCGGGACGATTCGTGCCGCCTCTCGCAGATCATCGGCCTTCTTGAAGGTCACCGGTCCGGCAAACGAGATGAAGCAACCGAGTTCGAGGAAGCGCTCGGCAAGCGCCGGACCTTCGGTGAAGCAGTGGATGACGCAGCCGGCCGGCGGGATGCCGACCTCCGAGAGCAGTGCGGCGCCCTCGCCATGCGCCTCGCGCAGGTGGATCTCCACCGGGAGGCCCACCTCGTGTGCGAGCTCCAGGTGACGGCGGAACCAGGCCCGCTGCACGTCGCGCGGCGAGTGGTCGTAGTGGAAGTCGAGTCCGAGTTCGCCGAATGCGCCCACGCGTGGGTCGGAGGCGAGCGCACGCAGTCGCGCGTAGAGGCTCTCGTCACCCTCCTTCGCGTTATGCGGGTGCCAGCCGACGATGAGTCGCACGTCCGGCGCGGCGAGGCCGTCGGAATCGAGCGTCGCGGCGGTCTGCTCGAGCCATCCGCTCAGGCCGTCGAGGGTGGTGTCGGGCTCCTCGGTCAGGTCCACCACCGTAGCAACGAGTGCGATCCCCGCGCGCGCGGCGCGCACGAGCGCGGCGACCGGATCGTCGAGCATGTCGAGGTGTGCGTGGGCATCGACGCTCGGTGCGCCAAGATCCGGAAGCGGGGGCAGTGGCTCGATCATCGTCAGGCGGCGCCAGAGGCGCCTCTCACTCCTCGTCGTAGATTCGCGGGAAGAGCGCATCGCCCTTCGTGACGCGCGAGCCTTGCGGCAGACCGCCCCACTCGGCGGCAGCTGAGATGTCGGTCACCTCGGCGATCTCTCCAAGTCCCAGCCGACGCCAGATCTCAGCCGAAGTGGCGGGCATCACGGGTGCGGTGAAGAGCGCCGCGATGCGCACCGCCTCGAGCGCGTTGTAGAGAACTGCGGCCAGCCGCTCGGTGTCGCCTTCCTTGGCGAGCGTCCAGGGGGCGGCGTTCTCGATGTAGCGGTTGGCGTACTTGATGAGTTCCCAGGCGCTCTCGAGCGCGGCCGCGTAGTCGAGCCGCGACATGTGGTCCTCGTAGGTTTCGGGAAGCTTTCCGGCGATGGCCCGCATCGTGGCGTCCTCGTCCGTTTCGGCCGCCATGCCAGGCGCGGCCGGTGCAACGCCGTCGAGGTACTTCTCGGTCATGTTGAACAGCCGCGAACACAGGTTGCCCCAGTCGTTGGCCAGATCGCCGTTGTAGCGCTGGACCATCGCCTCCATCGAGATGGAGCCGTCCTGACCGAAGGCGACGTCGCGCAGGAAGTAGTAGCGATAGGCGTCTACGCCGAAGCGCTCCACGAGGCTCGCCGGCGTCTGCGCGTTGCCCTTTGACTTGCTCATCTTCTCGCCCTTGGTGAGCAGGAAGCCGTGGGCGAAGACCGTTGTGGGCGGCTCGATGCCGGCGGCCATGAGCATCGCCGGCCAGATCACGCAGTGGAAGCGGATGATGTCCTTGCCGACGAAGTGGTAGTCGGCGGGCCAGTAGCGCTCGAAGCGCGCGATGTCGGCCGGTTCCTCGCTTCCGTAGCCGAGCGCGGTGATGTAGTTCAAGAGCGCGTCGATCCACACGTAGGTGACGTGCCCCTCGGCGAAGGGGATCGGCACGCCCCACGAGAACGTGGTGCGCGAGATGGAGAGGTCCTTGAGGCCGCCGCGCACGAAGGAGAGGACCTCGTTGCGGCGCGTCTCGGGTTGAACGAAGTGCGGGTTGGCCTCGTAGTACGCAAGCAATCGGTCGCCGAACTCGGAAAGCTTGAAGAACCAGTTGTCCTCGGTGATGAACTGCACCTCGCGCCCGCACTGCGGACACACGCCGTCCTCGAGCTGCTCGGCGGTCCAGTACGTCTCGTCCGGCACGCAGTACCAGCCCTCGTAGTGGCCCTGGTACAGCCACCCCTCATCGTGGAGCTTCTGCCAGAAGGCTTGCACGCCCCGCTTGTGCCGAGGCTCGGTGGTGCGGATGAAGTCGTCGTTGGAGACATCGAGCATCGCCCACGCGTCGGTGAACTTCGGCGCGATTGCGTCCACCCACTCCTGCGGCGACATGCCGTGCTCCTCGGCCGCCTGAGCGATCTTCTGCCCGTGCTCGTCGAGTCCGGTGAGGAACAGCACGTCGTTGCCGGTCATCCGCCGATACCGCGCGATGGCATCGGCGGCTACGGTCGTGTAGGCCGTGCCGAGATGCGGCTCGGCGTTCACGTAGTAGATGGGCGTCGTGACGTAGAAGGGCGACCTGGTCACCTGGTGTTACCTCGTCTCGGATGTGGGCATTTATGGAAGTGTACGGTCGTGTCAAGCGGCCCTTCATGATAACGCACCGGCGCGCTCAGCCGCCCGATAAGGAGCCTGGACAATGAAGGACACCGGTATCGTGAGGCGTGTCGACGATCTGGGGCGCATCGTCATTCCGATGGAGCTGCGCCGCACGCTCGGCATCCACGTCAAGGACCCCATCTCGATCTCGGTGGACGGTGAGCGGATCATCTTGCAGCGCTACCGCGAGTCGTGCGCGATCTGTGGCAGCGAGGTCGACATCCGCACCGTGAAGGACCGGCCCGTCTGCGAGGCCTGCATCGCCGAGATCAAGCGACGGTAGGGGTCATCCGCAGGGTCACCGGCGTCCCGCGCTGCGTAGTCCTCGGCGGGGGCCCTCGGCGTCTCGCCCGCGACGCGGGCTCACCGCCTCCCCCGCCTGCGGAGTGACTCCGCGCATGGACACCGGAGACCCTACACGCACCCTACTCCACTGAGACGCGGTAGACCTCGTTGCGGGGCAGGCCGAGTGTGGCCGCCACTTCGCGGACGGCGTCGCGGCGGGTCAGGCCGCGTTGCCCGGCGGCGCCAAGCCGCTCGCGCACGAGCTCCTCATCGATCGAGAGCTGCTCGGGCACCTCCGGCGGACCCACGAGGAGCACGACCTCGCCTTTGAGCTCGCGCAGCGCGAACCGCTCGGCGAGCTCTCCAATCTCGGCCCGCGCGACCTCCTCGTGCACCTTGGTGAGCTCACGCGCGAGCGCGGCACGCCTGCCCGGGAAGACCTCGGCAAGCGTAGTGAGGGTGGCGGCGGTCCGGCCCGGCGACTCGTAGAAGATGAGGGTGGCGTCGAGATCGGCAAGGCGTGCCAGCGCACGGGTCCGCTCGCCCGGCTTGCGCGGCAGGAAGCCGCCGAAGTAGAAAGCATCGGTGGGCAGGCCGCTCGCCACGAGCGCCGTCACGATCGCCGACGCTCCGGGGAGCACCTCTACGTGCACGCCGGCCTCCAGGCAGGCGTCAACGAGGTGCGCACCCGGGTCCGAGATGCCCGGCGTGCCCGCATCCGACACGAGTGCGATGCGCTCGCCCCGCTCGATGCGCTCCACAAGCTCAGGCGTCTTCGCCGCACGGTTGTGTTCGTGGTACGCCTCGAGCGGCGTGTGTATCTCGTAGCGCGCGAGCAGTTTGCGCGTGACGCGCGTGTCCTCTGCGGCGATGACATCGACGGTCCGCAGCGCGTCGAGGACCCGCAGCGTCACATCGCCCAGGTTGCCGATGGGCGTGGCACAGACAAGCAGGGTGCCGCTCGTGTCACTCACCGGGCATGATTGGCGGCGCCGGGGGCGCAAGGGCCGGAGCCGCAACAACGGGAACCGCCTCGTCCACGCCGGTCATACGCCGGAAGAAGAGCGTCCACGACGTGGACATGAAGGTGGCGTAGATGGCGTTGGGCAACATCATCATAAGGATCAGCAGCACGAAGACACCGGCCGCGATGACCCACTGTCCGGCGATGCCGAGAGCCGCTGCACCGACCGCGAACGGAACGATGAGCACCAGCAGCGCGATGCCGTACACCATGCCGGGGACGATCATCACCAGCCAGAAGACGAAGGCACCCTTCTTCTCCCACAGATCGTTCCAGCCAGTGCGGATAGCCTGGCCGAAGGTCTGTCCGTTGAGGACACCGTGACGCAACGCGAGCTGGTAGACGATACCGAGGATGATACCGCCCGCGATCAGAAGCACGACCGACACGGGGAGGACGATGCACAGGCCGCCGACCGCAAGCGGGATGCCCGACTCGCCGGTGAGAGCTGCACCGATACCGGTCGAGACCAGGATCGCGCCGAGGAACACGACGATGAGCACGATCGGTAGCGCCAGGACCAGCCCGATCATGAACGTGCGACCCCAGAGGCGGAACCCGGTACGCCACGCTGTGCCGAGTGAGGGGGTCCGGCCCTCGGCCGCCTCATTGGAGCCGTAGACGAGTCCGGCTTGCGCGGCGACCGACAGCACGAAGAAGACGATACCGATGATCACGACAACGACAGCAATGATGATGAGCAGAGCGACGTTCTCGCTCACCCACCGGGAGATCGAGTCACCTGCACCCGAGAAGTCCTCGCTGCCGGTCTGGTACCCGCTGTTGCCGCCGCCCGACCCGCTGCTGGCAGCACCGGCAAAGAGTCCGAGTACCCAGAGCATCTTGTAGCGCCATGTGATGTGCCACGCCTTCTTGAGTATCTCGAGGTAATCCACGATGTGCTCCTGTCGGGTGCTGGCGGCCCCTGCCACCAGCAAGTCGGCTAGTCGGCTACCACCAGGTCGTACTTCCTCGTGCCCAAGCCCATGTCCTCCGCGTACGCGATCGCGCGCGTACCGTCGACGCCGGTGATCGCAGTGAACTTGTCCTCGCCCGCGGCCATGCCCTCGCCACGTGAGCCCGCCAGACCCGTGGCGCCAACGACGAGATCGTAGGCCGCCTGCTCGATGGCCACGATGTCGTTGGACGCGAGCACGCCGAGATCCGGAACGATGGGCGCGTCAGAGAAGCTCCAGCAGTCGCAGTCGGGCGTGACCGTCGTGACGAACGACAGGTACAGGACCTTCCCGTCCTTGCCGGCAAGTACACCCGCCACGTGCTCCACGATCTTCTCCTGCAGCATGTCGGCATCGGTCTTCCACTGCGTCGCGATCGCGCCGTACGGGCACGCGGCCACGCACTCGCCACAGCCGTAACACAGTTCGTAGTCGATGACCGCGTAGCGCTCGGGACCGATCTCGATCGCATGCATCGGACACCACGTGACGCAACGGTTGCAGGCCGTGCACATCTCGGGCGTCACCTCGGGACGGAAGTCGGCGTGCATGCGCTGCTTGGCCGAACGGCACCCGAGGCCCATGCCGACGTTCTTGAGCGCGCCGCCGAAGCCGGCGGCCTCGTGGCCCTTCACATGCGTGACGACCACCATCGCATCGGCGTGTACCGCTGCCGAGCCGATGCGAACGCTCTCGAAGTGCTTCCCGCTTACGGGCACGTCGATCGCCTCGCGTCCGTCCAGACCGTCGGCTATCACGAGCGGCGCGTCGATCGTGGCGAATGAGAACCCGTTGTGGACGGCACACGCCAGATGGTCGACCGCGTTCGCGCGCTCGCCCCGGTACAGCGTGTTCGCGTCGGTCAGGAACGGCTTGCCGCCGACTTCGCGTACGCGCCGGACCACCTCGCGCAGGTACACGGGGTGGACGAACCCCGTGTTGCCCTGCTCGCCGAAGTGCAGCTTCACGGCAACAAGGTCGCCTTCGGCAATGGCCTCGGAGAGCCCGGCCCGTGCAAGGAGCGCTCCCGCACGCGTGACCATGCTGCGCTTCATCTTCGACCGCATCGGGGCGTAGTAGACTGTCGCCCGACCGTCCCCCGCCGCCTCGCGCGCGCTCATCGGTGGAGCCCTTCGCGGGAATCGTGCTCGTCGAACGCGAGCGCGGCCGCACCGAGCACTCCGGCGTCGTTACCCAACTCGGCCTGAACCACACTGACATCGCGGCGACCCGCGAGCGCGTGTTCGTCGATGACCTCGGCGGCGCGCTCAACAAGGAAGTCGCACGACTCGCCGATGCCGCCACCAACGACGATGAGCCGCGGATTGAGCAGGTTCACGATGCCCACGAGGGCCTCACCGAGCACTGTTCCCGCATCGAGCAGGATCTCGCGAGCCGCATCGTCCCCGGCGAGCGCCGCCTCGATCACGTGCTCGGCAGTGACGAGTTCGGCGTCCCCGCCCGCTCGCTGCCGGATCGCACGACCTTCATAGCCGGCAGCCGCGACCTCTCTGCCGCGCGCCGCAATCGCGCGCCTGCCCACGTAGGACTCGATGTGGCCGTTCCCCCCGCACGGGCAGGGCGGACCATCCAGCTGCACGACCATGTGTCCGATCTCGGCGGCCAGGCCGCGCGAGCCGCGGTACGGCTCGCCGTTGAAGAACAGTGCGCCACCCACGCCGGTGCCGAGGGTGATCATCACGAAGTCCCGCACCCGCTTGGCCGCGCCGTACCGGCTCTCACCGATGCCGGCGCAGTTGCCGTCGTTGTCGATGACCGCCGTGTGGCGCACCCGCGACATGACGAGCGACCGCATATCAACACCGGCGAGGGGCAGGTTGGTGCAGAACTCCACGGTCTGTTTGAGGAAGTCGATCTGGGCGGGCAGGCCGATGCCGATGCCTGCGATCTCAGAGGGGTGCACGCCGGATGCCACGTCTTCGATCAGCTCGATGATCGCGTCGACGATAGCGAACGGCCCCGCTTCGGCGGGAGTGAGCGTCCTCACCTCTTTGAGCATGCGACCCTTGCGCTCAACAAGCCCGGCGGCGATGCGTGTGCCGCCGACGTCCACCCCTATCGCATAGGTCGTACGCATGGGTCCTCCCACCCGGCCCTTTCGCGGAGTGCGGGCCGCACCTCGATGATAGCAGTCCCCGCCGACGCCCCGGTCAGTAGTCCCAGATGATGCCCCGGCTCTTGAGGAGTCCGAGCTCCTGCATCCGGACGAACATCCGCTCCTCGGTCACCCCGAAGAGACCGGCGAGGTACCGGTAGTCGTTGAACCACTTCTGCGCCTGGTCCCGCACCATGTATCCGGGCATCTCGAGCTCGTCGGCCATGATGTCGGCCTCACGGTGCTCGGCCCCTTCAGCGCGTGGGTACGTGGCTTCCGCATCGTCGATCGCCGCGAGCAGGTGGCCGATCAGGTGGCCGAGGGCACGTCGGCGCACGTCTTCCGGGCGCGACTGGTTCAGAAGAATGGCAGGGAGGCCGTCCTCATCGATGAGCGCGGCGGTGAACCAGGGAGGCAGGTCCATCGGCCGCACCGGCACTCCGAGGTGACGAGTGACGGCGAGGGGCGAGACCGGCGGCTCGGTATAACCGGCCGCCCGAAGCTCGGCTTCGACCAGTCCTCGGTAGTATGCGTCGGTGCGAAGCGGCACGGGTCCTCCGGGTTTCGTCTGCACCCATTAGGATATAGGTACCAGAGAAGTACTGTCGCGAAGCATCCTTCACCAGAACATTCGTCACACGACGCCCCTGCCGATACACTGTGACTAGCACCATCGGAAGGAGACCGGGGTGGAGCGCCAGGGCGGTTTGACCGCACGAGCAGAGGGGCTGCTCAGGCTGCTCGCGGCCGCCGGTTCCGCAGCGCGCCTGTACCCGCCGACCAGCCCGCTTCGGCTCGAGGCTATCACCCGCTTCACCCGCGAGGCGAACGCGGTCACCGAGGCGTACGGCACGATCCAGTACCGTGTCGACCGGCCACGTTTCGTCGTCGTGGAGACTGCCATCGGTGAGGACATCGCACCGGTTGCGGCACTCGCCGAGTCGTTCCACGCGCTGCAGGTGGGCCAGTTCATCGTCGCACCGGGCGTGACCGCGTCCGAGGTGTCACGACTGCTCGACATCATCGGTGGCGAAGCGCGTGCGGTTCGGGCATCGGGCGGGCTTCGCGCCGCGCTCGTGGACGCGGGCGTCACCTCCATCGCGGTCGTCGAGGTCTCGCTCAGGGCCTCCACCGAATCCGGCCTGCTCGGGCTCGATCTCACCGGCGCTCCACTCGAGGACATAGCCGTGGAACTCACGCGCTCCGCGTCCACGTGGGCGCAGGAGGCGCTCGGCGGAGGTGAGGGAACCGACATGGTGGCCGAGGCCATCGGTCGGCTCGAGACCGCGGCGCGCGACCTCGCCATGCGCCGGTGCGCCGAGGCCCTGCTCCACCTTGACGAGAGCACGCGGCAGGACATCCTGACCGCGGCGCTCACTACCGACGCCGGCGGTTGCCGCATGGACGGTCTCCTCAATGTAGTCGCCCACATGCAACCGTCCGCGCTCGCGCGCCTGCTCAAACTCACCGCCGGCATGCTCGGACGGGAGCCGGACGCGCTGCTTGCGGGCGTGGAGATCCCGCCCGGCCTTGCTGCCGAACTCAGTGCCCTTCTGCGGCCCTCGCCGCGCTCCGAGGGCGACTGCGGCGTACCCGCACGGGTTGATGTGGATGCCATCACTGCTGACGTCGCGGAGTCCGACGACGAGGACCTCGGCCACATCAACGATCTTGTGAAGCGCGCAAACCCACGGGAGTCAGCGGCACGTGGCCTGGCAACGGTCGTCAACATCGCCGGCGGCCGCCCCACGGAGGAGTCCGTGCGCGCGATCACCGAGGCGTTGCCCGCCGCGGTCGAGGCCGGGGCGTTCGACGAGGTAGCCGACGCGGCGCGACTGCTTGCCGGCCTCGCGGACGAGCCGGCACTCGCTGCCGCCGTGCAGACAGCCCGACAGTCGCTGGCGTCCCCCGCGATCCTGGACGAGTGCGTGCGCCGCCTCGCGGAAGATCCTGGTCTCGACGGGGCCCGTGCGGTGCTTGAGGCCGCCGGCGCCCCGGGAGCCGAGGCACTCGTCGGTGCGTATATCGAGGGCGACCTGCATCGTCGTGCGGCGCTGCTGCCCGTCGTCGCATCGCTCGCCGAGACCGTGGCGCCGGTTGCGGGACGGACCCTGCGTTCCGGTGACGCCGCCACCGCCACCGCGATGATCGAGATGCTCGGAGCCACGGGCGTTCGCAGACTTCTGCCAACGATCGCGTCAGCCCTCGAGCACCTCGACAGTCGCGTACGCGAGGCGGCCGTGGTGGCAATCGGCCATACTGAGGGCCCGGACGCGTCGCAGATCCTGCAGAAGACACTGACGCACTGGGATCCGGAGACGCGCCGGCTCGCCGCACGCGAGATCGGGCGCGCCAGGATGACCGCGGCACTGCCCGCACTGCTCAAAGTGATCGGGGTCATCGAGGTTTTCGAGAGGAACTACGAGCTCAAGAAGGAAGTACTCAAGAGTCTTGAGGCGTTACACTCGGCCGAGGCCGTGCCCGTACTTGAGCGCCTGTCGAATCGGCCGATAGTACTCGGTAAGAAGAACCGCGAGCTGCGCTACTTGGCGCGCCGTGTCCTCGAGTCTCTGAAGACCGAGGGGCGCGCCGACTGAAGGAGGCTGCAGGAGTGACCGACCCCACGCACAATGACGAGCAGCTCGAGTCCGTCGAGGAGATGGCCGCAGCCGCAGGACCTGTCGCCCGGGCACCGTTCGCAACGGCCAAGCGCCTCGACAAGGCGCGCGACCTCGCTCGCGCACTCGCGGTAGCGCAGAACAACGCCGCGCTGTATCCGGCTACCCATCCGCTCGCGATCCAGTCCGTCCAGGACCTCGTCGCGGCGGTCAACGCCATCTTCGGGCTGGGCTTCGAAGAGGTCACCGTGAACGTCTACAAGGCCACGCTCTTCATCGAGAACCAGGTCTTACCCGAAGAGAGCGTGACCTATCGAAAGCTCGTCGAGGACCTGCTCGCGAGAGGTGTCTCGGCGCTCGGCTTCGCACTCGGTTTCGACACCCCCGCAGCAACGGCGGTGGTCGAGCTGCTCAACGCACCGGAGGTCACCGGGATCGAGCAGGCAGCGGCGTTCCTGGAGCACCGGGGCGCCACGAGCGTGAGCGTGGCCGAGACCACGGACCTCGATGACGCCGTTAGGGAGGCCGAGGAGCGCGAGAACAAAGCACGGGGCCGTGAGACCTACGATCGTGGCCTTGAGCTCATGCGCGACGTCGAGACGCAGGCGAAACTCGGCAAGGTGTTCGAGGTCGAGCAGCTCCAGCACATGGTGAGCGCACTGCTCGACACACTCTTCAAGGACCCCGCCGCGATCCTCGGCCTGACGGCCATCAAGGGCCACGACGAGTACACGCTCAACCACTCCATCAACGTGTGCATCTTGTCCGTGTCGCTCGGTGCGTCGGTTGGCCTCGACGCTGAATCGCTCAAATCACTCGGCCTCTCGGCGCTACTCTATGACCTTGGCAAGGTGCGCATCCCCGCGGACATCCTCGCCAAGGAAGGGCCGCTGACCGCGGACGAGTGGCAGATCGTGAAGAGCCATACCACCGAGGGCGCGGACCTGCTCAAGCGCATCCAGCTCGTCGATCAGATGCCCATGGTTGTGGCCTACGAGCACCACCAGCGCCACGACCTCCAGGGCTACCCCAGGCCGGCGGGCCCGCACGAGCAGCACCTGTTCTCGAAGATCGTGGCGCTGTGCGACGCGTACGACGCGATGACCACGCGGCGTCCGTTCCGTCGGGAGATCAGACCGGACAAGGCGCTCGCGGTGCTCATGCAGGGACGCGCCAAGGCCTACGACCCGAGCGTGACCAAGGCGCTCGTGGCGATGCTCGGCATCTATCCGATGGGTGCTGTCGTCACACTCGACGACCACACCACCGCCGTCGTGTTCCGTGTCAATAGAGACGACCTGCTCCGTCCGCGGGTGAAGCGGCTCATCGCTGCCGACGGCACGTGGCTCGCAGAGCCTGAAACGGTGGATCTGCGGCTCATCGACCCCGAGAGCGGCTCCTACGACCGCAACATCACAGAGTGTATCCCCGCTGCTGACGCGGGCATCGACGACGTCTGGCAGTACCTCTAGCCTGCATCGGCCGCGAAGAGAAGGCGGACCCGGGAGACCCGGATCCGCCAGCGCGGGGGCACCATTGTGTGCGCGCTACTTCAGCGCTTCCTCTATCTCCGCGAAATCAGTGTCATCGGGCAGGCTGATCGCGTCCAGCTCCTCGCGGATGGCATCGAGCTCGAGGCTGAGAACCGCCGGGTCGAGCGATCCCGATGCCCCGATGATGCTCGGGTACTCATCTGACGGGTAGAGCGGATCGGTGCTGTCGTCCACATCCACGCCATCGCCCCCGGCGAGTCCGTCATCGACATCAACGCCGTCTGCGGGCGTGCAGCCAAGCGACGATGCGACCTCCTGTTCGGAGGCCGCATCACCGTCATCACTGTTCCTGCTACAGCCGACCGGCACCATCACGAGGATCGCGATGAGGACGGCCGTGAGCAGTCGGGTCACTCGACGTCGCCCTCCTCTACGAGCTCGTCGGCGATCTCCTCGATCTCATCGAGGGCTACCCGGATCTGGTGCCTGGCCTGCGTCATCAGAGCGACGCCGTTGCGCGCCTGGATCTTTGCCTGCACGAACGCTCCGTAGCGGTCCTCGGAATCGGCGATTCCGCGGAACAGCTGCGTGGCTACGGCCTCCTGCTGCCGGGCCTGCACGAGAAGCTGCTCGCACGCCTCGAGGCGGGTGCGCAGCGGTTCGACCTCCGCGCCGAGAGCCTCAAGGTCGTCCACGATGCCTTCCAGGCGGGTGCGCGTCTGCGTCATGGCCTTGAGCGCCGACTCGAAGCGACGGGCGCGGCGCTGCATGACCTGGCCCACGCGCTCGCGGAAGCGGTTGATCATCTCACCCTCGTCGTTCGTATCCGGGGCGGGATAACCCGGAGCCGTCGCCGAGGTGTCGCTCGCGCCCGTGGCCTGTCCGGGACCCGGACCGGCGAACGCGGCGACCGGCACCAGAAGCGCCGCGATCATGAGGGCCGCGACCACCAGTGCTGCTATGTTCCTGACCGAACGTGTCATGTCACTCACCTTACCGATGATAGCGTGCCCGTCCGATTCGGGCATCTCTGTGTACGTTATGACTATCGGACGCGGCGATTGGCTCAGCATGGAGCCGCGATTGAGATGCTGTTGAGTGCTCTGAGCGTGCTCGGAGCGATGCGCGCGGGGCGATCCGGGCCGGCCGAAGCCCCAAACGCCGGTTACACTCGCTCCAGACACACGGTGAACCGTGCGCCACCGAGGTCTGAGCCCTCGACCGCGATCGAGCCGTCCATGAGGTCTACGAGCCTTCGGCAGATCGAAAGGCCGAGGCCGGAACCGCCCCTGGCGCTCGCCCTGCTCGCATCGAGTCGCACGAACCGCTCGAAGATGCGCTCGCGCTCCTCGGCAGGCACACCCTCGCCCGAGTCGTCCACGGTGAGGCACCATCGATCGCCACGCACGATGCCCCCGACCCGCACCGTACCGCCACGGGGGGCGTGGAGCAGCGCGTTGGAGACGAGCGCCGAGGCCACCTGAAGCAGCCGCAGCTCGTCAGCGAGCGGACGACCCTCGGCGCCGAGGTCTGTCACCTCGAACGAGACGCCGCGCTCCTCGGCCACCAGGTCGTGTCGGGAGTGGAGCGCCTCGGAGAGCGCCGTCGTGTCGACCACCGAACGATCGACGGTTACTCGTCCCGAGTCCAGGTCGGCGAGTGCCAGGAGCGTGCCGGTGAGCTCCATCAGGCGTCCCGCCTCCTGGCGGATGATGCGCGCGAAGCGGTCACGCTGCTCGCGGTCCTCGGCCATGTCGCCGAGAAGCGCTCCGGCGAAGCCCTGGATGGACGTGATGGGCGTCCGGATCTCATGCGAAACGTCACCGACGAAGTGCCGTTGCGCGGTGTACGCGGCGTCGACGCGGGCCGACATCGTATTGAACGCCGATGCCAACGCGATGACCTCCTCGTCGCCTTCCACGGGGACCTGGTGCCCCCACGAGCCGGCCGCGATGGCGTCGGCCCCCTCCCGCAGGCGGACAAGCGGGCGCGTCATCCGATGCGCGACGATCCCGCCGATCACCCACGCGACGACGACCGTCAGGAGCGTGACCACAAGCAGTATGAGCGCACCGCCCCGGCGGGCGCCGGCGAGCTCCCTGAGCGGTTGGACGGCGACCAGATAGCCGTCGGCATCGACTCCATCAACCGGCGCCGCGACGATGATCACCCGGCCGGCGCGTGGCAGGGGCTCAACACCGCTCCGCACTCCCAGCTCGTCGGGCGCCCCGGTGAGCCGCGCGACGTCGTAGCGGTCGAGCGTGGCGTCTGACTCGGACGAGTAGAGCACGGTGCCCTCGGCGTCGGTGAGCACGAGATAGGTGCCGATGAGCCGAGCCTCCACCTCGAGAAGCGTCGCACTCACGCCCGCGATCGGCTCGGGCGAGTCGATGTCGAGCGGTCCGCCGGCGTTGAGTCCTGCGGTGATCGCGTAGACCTGGCGCTCGAGCTCCGTCGTGCGGACGGCCTCGGTGTATCTCAGCCAGGCGACGTACAGCACGAGCGCCGCAGCGATGATGGCGATGGCCGACACACCCGCGATGGCGATCCTTGTGCGTCGGACGACCGTGGTGCGCCCGCCCAACAGTCGGGCGCGCATATCTACGTGTCCTCCCGCCTCACGCGGTAACCGACGCCGCGAACCGTCTCGATGAAGCGCGGCTCGGCTGCGTCATCGCCAAGCTTCTCGCGGATGTGGCGGATGTGGACGTCGACCCCGCGTGAATCCACGTAGTCCGTGAATCCCCAGGCGGCGTCGAGCAGCTTCTCCCGGCTCATGACGATCCCGGCGTTGCGCATCAGCGCGTGCAGCAGGTCGAACTCCTTCGCCGTAAGCGAGATGCGCGTACCGTCGACGGACACGTCACGGGTACCGGGGTCGAGCGTGAGCGCTCCAACGACGATCGGACCCACAGGCTGCCCCGCCTGCGTTCGGCGCAGGATCGCCCTGATGCGGGCGACGAGCTCCGGTGCGCTGAACGGCTTGGTCACGTAGTCGTCGGCGCCGATCTCAAGGGCAGCGACCTTCTCGAGATCGCTCTCTCGCGCAGTGAGCATGACGATCGGCACCGCTGAGTACTCGCGGATACGGCGGCAGACCTCGACGCCGTCCACTTCCGGCAGCATGATGTCGAGCACGACGATGTCGTAACTGCCGATGCGCGCGAGCCGCAATGCCTCTGCGCCATCCTCGGCGTGGTCCACCTCGAATCCGGCGGACTTGAGATACACCCCCACGAGCTCACGGATGTTGGCTTCGTCATCGACGATCAGTGCCCGCGGCATGACGCCTCCCCTCGACCCTAGAAGCAGTGTACCCGCTCGCACCGCGAACGTCTTGCAGACGATGCGCACGTGCGTTCCGTCCGCGGGATATGACTCACCGCGACAGGTCGTTCCGAACCTCACGCATGACACGCCGGATCCTCACGATGCCCCCTCCGAGCGCGATCCCCAGACGGCGAGCGAGGTCATCGCTCACCGGGGCCAGGGAAGAGCCGCGAAACGTCTCGTGCTCGAGCGTCAGGTCGTAGGTGCGGCGTGCTTCGGCATCCGAGAGCGTGTCGTGTGCGAGGTTGAGCCGCTTGGCGTACTCGGTATCGCCGCCCCGGTCGGGGTGCGCATCGCGCATCAGGCGCCGGTACGCTGCCGAGATGACCTCGGACGAGGCGTCGCGTCGCACCTGTAGGGTACGGTAGTGGTCCGTCACGTGCGGCCTTCCGTCGCATTCGGCCCCACCGCCGTCCGGCGGGCCTGCACACCGCCGGCTGCATCAGACCCCGGCGGCGCGGCGTCTCTCACGGATGATAGCGCGAACGCCCCCGGGTGGTAGCGCGGCCGCCGTGTCGCTCATGCGCTTCGAGCGGTATCATCGTCTGGAGTCGTCGTGAGGGGGCATGGTGCGGGGGATGACGCTCAGTAGGACGTGGGGGGCTTGTAGGCCCGCGGAACGCGCAGGGAGATCGCACCGCAATCGGTTGCTGGTGCTTACCCCTACGCTTCTTCTCATTGTGGGGCTCTGTGTTGCCTGTTCGCCTGCCGGGTCCTCAGACATCGGCTACTCGGAATCGCAACAGGAGATCGTCGACGCGCTCGGCGAGCCGGCGGCGTTCCAGATTGCATACCTGCCCGCCGACGATGTCGATGCGGACGGCGCGAGTTCACTGCGGCGCACCGAGGTCTGGTACTACCCCGAGCACGAGCAGCAGATCTCCTTCATCGACGGCGTGGCGGTGAGTGTGCAGGGCTGGGAGTGGATGCCCGAGGTGCCCGCCGACTACCCGGCGCTCTCTCCTGCCGCATTCGACATCTCGATGTCGCTCGACGATGTTGCCGACGCACTCGGCGAGACTGCGAGCGCCATCGATGAGCTCGTGATCGACCCGGTGCTCGCCGACGAGGACGACGTGCACGTCTACGCCACCGACACGGCCGTCTTCACCATCGAGCGCGGCATGCTCACCTACATCCAGACGGTCGGGGCCGAGCGATGAGACGGCTGCGCGCACCGGTCGCCCTGCTGCTCACCGCGGTGCTCGTGCTGGCCGCCCCCGCGCCCGCGGTCGCCGCGCCGCGAGGGCCGCTCGCCTTCATCAAGAACACCATCGACCGCGTTCTCGACCTCGCCGAGCGCATCACGGAACCGCCACGTCGCGTGGCTCATGCCGCGACCCGGTGGATGGGGCCAGTGCTCGGACCGCTCGCCGCGGATTTCGCCCTGGGACAGATCATCTCGTCGCGAAGCAGCGTACGCCAGGTCTTCCAGCGCCTCGCACAGGCCGAACGCGTGAGCCAGAACATCGAGCAGGTGCAGAAGGATACCGAGCGGCTGCGCCAGGCGTATCGTGACGAGGCGCAGGCCCACCGGGAGTACATCGAGCAGTTGCAGTGGCAGGCCGATGCCATCAAGAACGCACCCGTGACGGGCGACGTGGGCGAGCTGATCCGCATCCGCTCGCTCCAGGACGGGCACCGCCGCATGGCCGAGCGCCTCGATGCGCGTGCGTCCTCGGTGTCTACTGAGGACGTCATCGGCCTGGCGACCCGCCGCATCGTACGGGACGCCGTCGGTGGGGCACGGGCAATCATCACGCAGGAAGCGCGCTCAGAGATCGAGCGACTGCTCGGCATCGAGGTTATCGAGGACTTCTCAGTGGGCGGCCTCGGCGCCGAACAGGTGGTGGAGCTCGTACTCGGCGCCGATGTCGACCTGGCGCTCATCCGCGCGGGTGTCGACCCCGGCGAGGTGGGGGACGTGCGCGACCGCATTCGTGACCGTCTCCGCGAGGATCTGCGCGCCCGGCGGAGCAACCTGCGCGAGACCTGGCCCGGCGTGGTGCGTCAGGTGGTCTCCGAGGCGGTGAACGGTGTACGAGCGGACTCGGTGAGCACCGGATCGGGCGCGTTCACGATCGTGGCGCCGTACGGGATCGTCATCGAGGTCTTCGCGGACAACAAGGTCCGCGGCCGCGTCGACGACTCGGAGACATCGGGAGATGTCACGGTCACGATGAAGGCCACGTTCGAAGGCACGATCAGTGAGGACGGCACCATCGTCGCCAGCGGAACGTATACGGGCACGATAACGACACCCACCGAGTCTGCGAACGAGGCCGGCACGGTGACCGTGCGGGCCCGGCGCATCTCCGAGGACACGTTCGAGGTGATGGTCACGCCCGCGGGCGGCAGCGCGCTCGCTCGCAGTGCTATGGGGACTGTCACGCGATAGGGTGAGCTACCCGATCATCACGACGTTCTTGTCGTCCGGGTCCACCCGAACCGGCATGACGGCACCGGGCTGGAACTGCGGCAGCACCGACATGGCGACCACCTGGGTGATGGTCGTGGTGTACGGATCGCGGTCCGGAACCACGATGTCGAGATCGATTTCGAACTGCGGCTGGTAGTTCACCTGCACGCCGGTGTCGCGGATGGCCTTGATGGTTCCCTGACCGATAAGGCCAACGCTCATGAGCCGCGCGGCCTTCGCCTGCTGCTCCTGCACGTCCTTGAGCATCGTGTTCGCGTCCTGAATCGACTGCGCCATGTTCCCCATGCCGAACATGCCGCCTCCGCCGCCCTGCTCCTTCTGCATATCCTTGGCCGTCTTGGTGAGCTCGGCCGCACCCGCCATGGTGTCCTTGAGGTTCTTGAACATGCCCACGGCGCACTCCGTTCCCCCGCAGCCGGGGCCACGCCCCGGTCGTACCCCTGCCGCGCCCCCACGCGGCCCGCTACGAGTGCTCCTACCCACGCTCGGCGGAGTTGAGACCTACCGATGCCGACGTCCGGCGCGGTGCGGGACCGTCTGCCCCTTCGGCCTCTCGGTCGCCTGCCAGGTGTTCTCCGCGAGCACGAGCACCGCGCCCATCGGCAGGCGGTAGACCGACACCACGAGCGCCACGCTTCCCCGCGTCATTGAGACCAGATCAGCGTGGAGGTGCTGCGCCTCGCCCGTCTCGGCCGCGGTGCGAACGGCAGCCGAGAGCGCTAGCGTCTCGGCCAGCGGAAGCACCGCGTCGAGCGTCGCCGACGAGGGGTCACCGCCGCGTTCGGCGACAGCCCGCGCAGCCGAGTCGTTCATCCAGACGACCGCCAGCGTTGTCGGCTCTACGATCACCGCGTGCGTTCGAACCGGCGCGGTGGAATGGTCGTCTGTCGCCATGGTTCGCCTCCGCTGATAGCCGCATGCACACTCGAAGATACCCTGGGGGTGGCTGACGTCACGGGTACCCAGACGTTGGGATGGTGACGAACCGGCCCCGCGCCGCGCCAGACAACGGCAAACGACCGGCCCATAAGGACCGGTCGTCATCGAGTTCTATGGTGGCCAGAGACGGACTTGAACCGCCGACACGGGGATTTTCAGTCCC
>JAFGUS010000187.1 GCA_016938395.1 Coriobacteriia bacterium
AGCTGGACGATCTTCTTCGAGGTGTTGCCGCGGACGATCGAGTCGTCGACCACCACGAGACGCTTGCCGGCGATGATGTGCCGGAGCGGGTTGAGCTTGAGCCGGATCCCCTGCTGCCGGAGCGACTGCGTGGGCGAGATGAACGTACGGCCCACGTAGCGGTTCTTCACGAGCCCCTCGCCGTACGGGATGCCGCTCGCCTGGGCGTAGCCGACCGCGCCGGGAACGCCGGAGTCCGGCACGCCGATGACGAGGTCGGCATCGGCGGGAGCCGTGGCGGCGAGCGCCGCCCCTTGCCGGCGGCGCGCCTCGTAGAGCGAACAGTCGTACAGCACGCTGTCGGGCCGCGCGAAGTACACGAACTCGAAGATGCACAGGCTCGGCTTGCCCGGCGGCACCGCCTGCTCGCTATCGAGGTTCCCGTCGCGCACGCGAACGAGTTCGCCGGGGGCCACGTCGCGAACGTACTCGGCGCCGACGATGTCGAGCGCACAGGTCTCCGAGGCGATGACCCAGCCGCTGTTGCCGGGCAGCCGCCCGATGGAGAGCGGGCGTACACCCTGAGCATCGCGAAACGCGTAAAGCGCCTCCTCGGACATCATCACCACCGCGTACGCGCCGCGCATCATGCGCATCGCGTCGCGGATGCCGCCGCGAATCGAGCTATGCGCCTGCGTGAAGTGGTCCACGAGGCGGACGATGACCTCGGAGTCGGTAGTGGAGCGGAACCGCGCGCCGAGTGAGTGCAGCTCCTCGCGGAGCGACACGGTGTTGACGAGGTTGCCATTGTGAGCGAGCGCGATGGTGTTGGGACCGATCGACGAGATCATCGGCTGCGCATTCTCCCACTTCTTGGAGGCGCCGGTGGTGGAGTAGCGCGTGTGTCCTACCGCGATGTGGCCCTGCAGCGACGTCAGGTCGCTCTCGGTGAAGACCTGCGGCACCAGCCCGAGGTTCTTCACCACCGTGAGGCTGTGGCCGTCCGCCACCGCGATCCCCGCCGACTCCTGGCCCCGGTGCTGCAGCGCGTGCAGCCCGAAGTACGCGAGCCGGGCGACGTCTTCGCCCTCGGCCCAGACGCCGAACACGCCGCAAGCCTCTTCGGGGCGCTCGGGACGGTCGCTCAGGACCCAGTCGTCACCTGCGGGATTCTCGCTGCCGGGGGCGTCGTGCGTTTCGCTCATGGGCGCGCTTTGCATCCTCATCGCGTCGGAGGGGCCGAACGCCGAGTAGGATAACACGCGGCCCATCCCGACGCGGCGCGCGTGCTCAGGGCCTCTCGAGCACGGGCACCTGGACGAAGTAACTGAGCGCGAAGTACGGCGAGTCGGGGCTGCCGAGCAGGTCGGTGGGGTCGATCTCCGCCTCTCCGGGCATGCCGAGGTCGGCGCAGAGCACCACGGTGAGGTCTCCGGAGCCCGGCACGCCGGTCAGCGGCACCTGCACGCTGTGGGTCTGCCCCGCGGGCACAGGAGCCACGCCGAGCAGCTCGTTGGCGTCGTCGTCCACGAACCGTCCGCGGATCACCGCCACCCAGCCGGGACCGGGCGAGACGACACGATCGACGGTTACCGTCGTCCTGTCGGCATCGATGAACGCCGTGTCGATCCACGCCTCACTAACCTCGGTCACCACGTCGTACCGCGTGACCCGCATGGCCGCGCTGACCGTCTCACCGGGCGCCATGATGACCTTGTCCGCAGGACCCATCATGTCTCCGGCCGCCGGCTCCTCGGCCGCTCCGCCCCCCATCATCGAGTCGCCGGATGACAGGGAGACATCGTTGGGATAGCCGGTGACGTACTCGAACTCCCCGGGCTCGCCGAGGTCGGCTACGAGCGACACGATGACCGACGGCGGCAGCTCGCGGGACCGGTCGATGGCGACCGCCACGTTGCGGCTCTCCCCGGCCGGAACGGCCGTGGCGCCGAGAAGCTCGGCCGGGACGTCGCTGCCCCGGTTGGCACGCACGACGACCCAGGAATCGACCGGCGTCACGACACGGGCCACCGCGAAGGCACCCCACACCTGCTGGTCGTACGCCTCGATGACGGCCTCGCCGGGCCCAACGATCACGACGTCCTCTGGATACGCCTGAGCCGAGAAGGCGAGAACCGCCATGAGCGCCACCTCGGCCACGAACACGCCGATCAGCGCAACGCGCCGGATGTTGGAAGACGTGCTCACGGGTCTCAACTCCCTGTCTCGTTTGGTGCCACGACCACGATCTGGCCCGACATCATCGCCATGCCGCACGTCATTGGGTAGACGCCCGGCTCGCTCGCGGGCAGCATCACCTCGGTCACCCCATTGGGCGCGAGTGCCACGCTCACGCCGAGGTTGGGGATCACGAGCTCGTCGCTGCACGTGTTCGCCTCGCGACGATCGACGACCAGGCGGACCGGCCGGCCCGCGGGCACCACGACCGACGCGGGGAAGTACTGCACGCTCTGGATGACCAGCGGCACCTCCGCCACGCCGTCAGCACCCTCGTCGAAGACCGCCGTGACCTCGCTCTGACGCGGGCCCGAGAGCGCGCTCATGAGCGTCTGGGAGTTCACGGGGAACCCGGTGATGAGCGCCGCGCGGTTGAGGAACACGAGGCCCGAGATGATGACGACGCCGACGAGCACGAGGTTCAGCCGCTGCCGCCAGCGCGCAGGCACGAGGCTCGAGGCGGTGCCGAACGCGAGCATCACCGGAGCGGTCCCGATACCGAACGCGAGCATGGTCACCGCACCCGAGAGTGCACTGCCGCTCGTGGCGGCCACGAGCTGTGCGGCCTGGAGCGGCGCGCACGGCATGAGGCCGGTGAGCAGGCCGAAGGAGACCGGGACTGCGAGCGAGTTGCCGCCCTCGGCGCCGGCGGCCGACCTCCTGCGCAAGCGGGAGAGCGCACGCACGAGCGCCTGCGGCGGACGGGGCGTGAGCTTGAGCGCCCACGGCACGCGGCCGGTCATGCCCAGACCGAGCACGATCATGAACAGGCCCGCGGCGACCATGACGTACGGGCGGACGCCGTCGACGTCGAAGAACGACCCGATGGCGCCGAGCAGCAGCCCGACGACGGTGTAGCTCGCGATCTTCGCACCCTGGTAGGCGAGGTTGGGGGCCAGACGCTCGCGCCAGCCCGCGCCCTCGCCGCAGCTCACCGCATAGGTCACGACCATCGGGCCGCACATCGAGATGCAGTGCACGCTCGTGGCGAGACCAAGGGCGAACGCCGATGCGATGAGCGTGTTCACGACTCGGCCCTCGCCATGCTCGGGCGGAAGCGACGCAGCATGAGCGAGCTCGTCACGACGCTCACGCTCGAAAGGGCCATGGCCGCTCCGGCCAACTCGGGCTTGAGGAGCCCGAGCGCAGCCACCGGGATGCCGAGTGTGTTGTAGCCGAGCGCCCAGAAGAAGTTCTGGCGGATCTTGCCCATCGTGCGTTTCGAGAGCTCGATGGCGGTCACCACGTCGCGGAGGTCGTTGCGGATGAGCACGATCCCGCCCGTCTCGACCGCCACGTCGGTTCCGGCGCCCATCGCGATCCCCACGTCGGCGGCCGCGAGCGCTGGCGTGTCGTTGATGCCGTCGCCGACCATCGCCACCACGTGGCCGCGCTCCTGCAGCGCCGTCACCTCGGCGGCCTTGTCCTCGGGGAGCACCTCGGCGAGCACGCGCTCCGCCGGAATCCCCGCGCTTTCGGCGATCGCCTCGGCGGTCCGCCGATTGTCGCCGGTGATCATGTAGACCTCGATGCCCATGCCGGCCAGACGCGCCACCGCTTCCGCCGAGTCGGCCTTAAGCGTGTCGGCAACGGCGATGATGCCGGCGAGCGTGCTGCCGTCCGTGCCGACGAGCATGACGGTCTTGCCCTCGGCCTCGAGCGCCGCGATCCGCTCTTCGGCGAACGCGATGCCGATGTCGTCTCGCGCCATGAGCCGACGGTTGCCGAAGGCGACGCGCACGCCGCCGACGACACCCTCGACGCCGTGCCCGGGCACCGCGGCGAAGCCTGTGGCCGAGGGAACCTCGACGCCGGCCTCCTTTGCGTGCGCGAGCACCGCCTCGGCGAGCGGGTGCTCGCTTCCGCGCTCGAGTGCGGCCGCGAGCGCGATGAGGCGCGCTGCATCCCAGCCCTCGGCAGGCTGCACGTCGGTCACCACGGGCGCACCGTGTGTAAGCGTGCCGGTCTTGTCGAAGACGATCGCCGAGATCTTGTGCGCGGTCTCGAGCGCCTCGCCGCTCTTGATGAGGATGCCGTTCTCGGCGCCCTTGCCGGTGCCCACCATGATGGCGGTGGGCGTTGCCAGGCCGAGCGCGCACGGACACGCGATGACGAGGACCGACGTGCCCGCCAGGAGCGCGCGCACGAAGGGGGTAACGGCCGCGTAGAACTCCGCGTCCACGAACCGGGGCACGACGAGCAGCCACACGAGGAACGTCACCACGGCGATGCCCACCACCGTGGGCACGAACACGGCGCTGATGCGATCGGCAAAGCGCTGCACCGGCGCCTTGGAGCCCTGCGCGTCTTCCACAAGCCGCACGATACGCGCGAGCGCGGTGTCGGCCCCTACCTTCGTGGCCCGGAACCGGAAGCTGCCGAGCTTGTTGAGCGTGGCGCCGATGACCGCGTCGCCGGGGTGCTTCTCAACGGGAATCGACTCGCCGGTGAGCATCGACTCGTCCACCGCCGAGCCACCCTCGATGAGCACACCGTCCACCGGCACCTTCTCGCCGGGCCGGACGACCACGACGTCACCCACGACCACCTGCTCGACGGGGACGTCGATCTCCTCGCCACCGCGCACGACGCGCGCCGTGGTGGCCGCAAGACCCATGAGCACCTTGATGGCGTCGGACGTACGACCCTTCGCACGCGCCTCGAGGAGCTTGCCCAAGATGACGAAGGTGATGAGCACGGCGCTCGTCTCGTAGAAGACCGGCTCCTCGGCAAGCGCGGGCACGAACGTGGACGCCACGCTGTAGAAGTACGCGGCGCTCGTGCCGAGCGCGATGAGCGTGTCCATGCTGCCGGTCCGCCGCTTGAGCGCGTGGTAGAAGCCGCGGTAGAACTGCCAGCCGGCGATGAACTGGACCGGCGTGGCGAGCACGAACGCGATGTACTTGCCCACGAGCATGGTGTCCCAGGCGCCGCCGAAGGCGCGCGCGATCAGCACCGCGACGGCGGTGGGCACGCCGGCCATGAACGGCTCGAACATCATCAGCACGAGCGGCACCGCGAGGGCGGCCGAGAGCAGGAGGAGCCGCTGCTGATGGTGCGTGTGCGCCTCCTGCGCCTCGCGCTGCGCGTCGGTGGTCTCGCCGGGGGCCACGTCGGCATGGACAGCCGCCTTGTAGCCCGCGCCGTTCACGGCCGAGATGAGCGTGTCGACGGCGATCACGCCCGGGTCGAACGTCACCGTGGCCGTTTCGTTCGCGAGGTTCACGACTGCCGAAAACACGCCGTCCAGACGCCCGAGTGTGCGCTCGACGACGGCCTGGCACGAGGCACAGGTCATGCCGGCCACGTCGAGCGTGACCTTGCCCTCGGAGGATCCCGCGGCCTCGGCGAGCGGCATGGCGCCGTAGCCGGCGGCCTTGACCGCCGCGACGATGTCGTCCTCCGAGACCATCGAGGGATCGAAGTCCACCGTCAGACGCTCGGTCGCAAGGTTGACCGAAGGGCCCGCCGTGCCCGGCAGGCGCTCGACCGTCTTCTCCACCACACGCACGCACGAGGCGCACGTCATCCCGTCGACCGCAAAGGTCGCCGTCTGTGTGCCACCGCCCGATTCGTCGCGCGGGACAGTATCTTCAGCGGTCTCCCGCGTCGTCATCACGTCCTTCATTCGGCGGTGCACCGCGTGCTTGCGCGTCGGCGCCGCTCTTACCCGCGCAACCACGGGCAGGTCACCCGACCGGAGTGAGAACCTCCGCGGCCGGGAGCGCAGCCGGGCGCAGAGCACCCGACGCCATTTCCAGTGCACGATCACCATGCGAGATGAGTGCCAACGCATGGGTCACCATCACGATGGTGACCTGGGTCGAGCGGTGCACGTCCCGGAAGAGCGCCATCATCTCCTGCTCGGTCTGCTCGTCCAGGCTGCTCGTGGGCTCGTCAGCCAGTATCACGCGGGGTCGGTTCATGAGCGCGCGCGCGAGGACGACGCGCTGCTGCTGGCCGGCGGAGAGCTGCCGGGGGTACGCGTTCTCTTTCTCCTCGATGCCGACGGTCCAGAGCAGCTCCCGTGCGCGATCTGCCATCTCAGCCTCCGGCCTCGTCCGGCCGAAGGCGGCCGGCAGCATGATGTGTCAGGCTGAGACTGTCGTTCGCGCCCTGCGTGACGAGCGTAATGCCCAGAACGAAGCCCGCCAGCAGCGTGGCGCACAGGAATACCATCGCGCTGCGGAAACCGCTTCGCGAGATGTCACGCAGGGCGATCCTGACGAGACTCACGACGTACTCCTACCCGGTTCTGCCGATCCGCCAGGCGGGATTGGCTGAGAACGATTCGCCCACATCAGACAGCCACGGTCCCATCATCGTCGGCACGGCGCTGCGACAGCGCGAGGATGACCGCGCTCACGATGATCCCGAGCACGCCGAGCACGATGAGTGACGGTTTCATGATGGTCGAGCACGACTTGTCCATCGCGCAGACGCCGATGAGCACGGTCGGCAGTGCAAGCGCGGCCGCGCTCAGGAGCCCGGTGAGAAACGCGAGCATGCCCTGCGTCTCCCTGCGCCGGCTGAGTGCGATGAACAGCCCGGCGATGCCGAGCGGGACCGCCACGCCGATCTCGGCGCGGGAGGTCCAGAAGCACTTCATGTCGATCTGGCGCCCGTCGGCCGTGGTGATGAAGAGCCCTTCGGCCGTGCAGTTGTTGAACGCCGGAATGACCCCCACCAAGATCGCGATGACGACGAGCACGATTCCGAGTGCCTTGATCACGACAACCCCTCTCCTCCATGTCGCTTATCCATGAGCGACGCCGCAATCAGTGTTACGACTATCAGGACCGACGCGATGCGTTTCGCGCCGTCGTCGGTCGCGACCATCGTGCTGCCTATGCGCACCGCTGCGGTCATCGTCGCCCTGCTTGTAATCAGGTGTTACGAAGCGATGGGACGCGATACCCAGCAAGTGATGAACCCTAAACCGACATTAACGTCCCTTTCGGACAGACGGCGTGAATCTGGCGCTGGACGGTTGGATTTCTAGCCAGGCTCAGGAGTGCAGCACCCGCGCCCTGCCGGTAGACCGTCGGCTCCGG
This sequence comes from Coriobacteriia bacterium, assembly GCA_016938395.1. Next base: position 7,272 of record JAFGUS010000187.1, read on the forward strand.
ACGGTGAGACTCAGATGCCGGCGCCACCCGTCAGGCGATCGAGGAGACGCTCGGCCTGGGCGCGAACGTCCGGGTTTTCGGAGCGCAACGCCTCCCCGACGAGCGCCCATGCGCTCTCGTCGATGACCGCCCGCAGGCGCTCGATGGCGGCATCCCGCACCTCGGAATCGGGTGACCGCACGCGATCACGAAGCGCACGGAGTTCGCCAGCGTCAAGCGGCATGTCAGGTACTCCCGCGGGGCCCCTCGTGGAGGCGCCATAGAAGGTAGACGAGACCCGCCGCGAAGAAGACCACGAGCACGGGAGCCAGGATCGCTGCGGCCGACAGGGCTACAGCGCCGACATCCTCGGCCGCGCTCATCACCGGAGCCCCTGCCCCCGCTGTTGTCACGTTGACCGCCGGCCGGGCTGTCGCCTTCACTGCGTGCACGCCGCCGGCGAGCAGGACGCCGGCAAGCACGAGCAGCCAGGGGCTGACGTTACTCGCACTCCCCACCGAAGCCACCGCGACGATGCCACCAGCCGCGGGACGGATGAACGTCTGGATGACGTCGTTCACGTGGTCGACCGCGGGCACCTTGTCGGCGACGATCTCGATGACAAGCAGCACCGCGATCACCGCGATCATCCACCATTCGCCCATGACACCGAACGGCTCCCGGAGCGTGAGCAGCTCGAACCGCTCGGCAAGTGCCACCGCCAGAAGCGGGATGTAGGCGTTCAGACCCGCGGGAACCGCAAGGCCGAGCGCGGTCAGAATCTCCACGTCGAGCCCCCCTTCACACGCCTCCGTGAACGAGCCGCTCAAGCGTGGGCTCGTAGGCCGCACGCAGCTCGTCGAGCGACACGTCCGCGTGTCCGTCGATCACCAGGCGGTCACCGCCCACCATGCCGATCTGCACGCACGGCGTCGCGTGCGTGACCGCCAGTGTCTTGAGTGCATCGTAGTGACCGGCCGCCACGGTCACGACTGCGCGTGCCTGCGACTCGCTGAAGAGCGCCACCGCGCCAGGGAGGTCGCTTCCCGCGCTCACGCGCGCACCGACCCCGCCCGCGATGCAGCACTCAGCGAGCGCAACGGCCAGGCCGCCCTCCGAGCAGTCATGTGCCGAGCGGACGATGCCGGTCCTGATCGCGGTCACGAGCAGATCGACGAGCAGGTGCTCGTCCACGAGATCGACCTTGGGCGGAGCGCCGGAGACCATGCCGTGGACGACCTTGAGGTACTCGCTGCCGCCCAGTTCAGCCTTCGTCCGTCCGAGGAGCACCACCACGTCACCTTCCGAGGCGAACGCCATCGTGCAGTGGTCCTCGACGTCGTCGAGTACGCCGACGAGGCCCACCGTCGGGGTCGGATAGATCGGCTGCCCGAAGCTCTCGTTGTAGAAGCTCACGTTGCCGCTGATGACCGGCACGCCGAACGCAGTGCATGCGTCGGCGAGCCCCTCAACCGCCTGCCGGAACGTCCAGAACACCTCGGGCTTCTCGGGGTTGCCGAAGTTGAGGCAGTCGGTGATCGCCGCGGGGCGGCCCCCCGAGCACGCCACGTTACGGGCCGCTTCACAAAACGCTATCTGCGCACCGGCGTAGGGATCCAGATAGCAGTAGCGACCGTTGCAGTCGCTCGAAACGGCGATGCCGCGTGTGGTCATCTCACCCCGGCCGGTGTCGCCGATGCGGAGCACAGCGGCGTCGCTGCCGGGTAGCACGACGGTGTTGAGCATCACCTGATGGTCGTACTGCTCCCAGATCCAATGCCGCGAGCAGATGTTGGGGCTTGCGAGCACCCTGAGCAGTGTGGCCGAGAGCGCCTCGCGCCCCTCCGGGTGGCTGAGCGAGCGGACTGGGTCGAAGGCCTGGACCTCATCGAGATACGCGGGGCGCTCGGCTGCCGGGTTGTAGACCGGCGCATCGTGGGCGAGCGTGGCGGCAGGCATATCGGCCACCACCGCCTCGCCTTCACGGACCACGAAGCGACCGGTGTCGGTCACCTGGCCGATCACGGTGGAGCGCAGACCCCACTTCGTGCAGACTGCCTGCGCGGCGTCGAGATCCTCCGGTGTCACGATCGCCAGCATGCGCTCCTGGCTCTCGGAGACCATGATCTCGAATGGCTTCATGTTCTCCTCGCGCTGCGGGACTTTCGTCACGTCGATGTCGAGACCCACACCGCCCCGGCTTGCCATCTCACTCGCGCTCGAGGTGAGCCCGGCGGCGCCGAGGTCGCCGAGGGCCACGAGCAGCCCGGCGTCGAGGAGCTCGAGACACGCCTCTATCAGCAGCTTCTCCTCGAACGGGTCGCCCACCTGCACGCTCGGGCGCTTGTCCTCGGCCTTCTCGTCGAACTCCTGACTGGCGAGCGTCGATGCCCCACCGATGCCGTCGCGGCCGGTGGTGGAGCCGATGAGCAGCACGAGGTTGCCGGGGCCGGCCGCCACCGCGCGCGTCAGGTTCTCCTCACGCATCAGGCCGATGGCCATCGCGTTGATGAGGCAGTTGCCCTCGTACGCCTCCTCGAAGTACACCTCGCCGCCCACGGTGGGCACGCCGAGGCAGTTTCCGTACCCGCCGATACCGGCCACCGCGCCCTCGAACAGGTAGCGCTGCCGCGGCTTGTCGAGCGTGCCGAAGCGCAGGCTGTCGAGCGAGGCTATCGGCCGCGCGCCCATCGTGAAAATGTCGCGGATGATGCCGCCCACGCCGGTTGCCGCTCCCTGATAGGGTTCGATAGCGCTCGGATGGTTGTGGCTCTCCATCTTGAAGGCCACAGCCCAACCGTCGCCCACTCCGATGACGCCCGCGTTCTCACCGGGACCCTGGAGCACATGGTCGCCTGACGTGGGGAACAGCTTCAGCGTGGTGCGGGAGTGCTTGTACGAGCAGTGCTCGCTCCACATGAGGGAGTACATGTAGAGTTCGGTGACGCTCGGCACACGGCCGAGAATCTCCACGACCTTGTCGTACTCATCGGGCTTGAGGCCGAGCTCGACAGCAAGCTTCGGGGCGAGCTCAGGACTGAGGCTTTCGGGCATCGAGCGGCTCCTTAGGCATGCGGATGTGCACGCCCATTGTACGGGAACGGAGCGCCTCCAGGCGGGCTCGCGGGGGGTATAGTGCAAGGAACACTTTGTCCAGCGCTCGCAGTGTGGATCCGAAGCCGGGAGGACATCGAGTGAGCCCCGAAACACCGAGTAACCCCGTGCTCAACGTGCTGAAGCGCCTGCCGATCACCATGGTGCTCTCGGACCTCACCACGGGCAGGATCGTATGGGCGAGCACGCCTGAACCCGCCATCATCGGTGTCACGTCCGCCGCGGACGTCATCGGGAAGTGCCTGCTCGACTTCATCGATGCGAGCCAGCAGTCCATCGCGCTGAGGGATCTTCAGGCGGTAGCAGCGGGCGAGAGCCCACCGCCGGTCACCTACCACATCCGTCGCGTGGGTGGTGGGCGCTCCGACGTGCAGATCTCGTCGATCCCAACCAACCTCGACGGCCGCCCGGCGATGCTGAGCCTCGTCACCGACGTGACTGCGGGCGAGCGAGCCCGCCGCGACCTCGATGAGGCCCGTGAGCGCTACCAGCAGCTCGTGGAGACATCCCCCGACGGCATCGTGGTTGTCGGCCCGCACGGGATCGCATTCGCCAACGAGACCATCGTGCGGGCGCTTGGAGCGGAGTCGAGCGCGGATCTCGTCGGACAGCCGATGTACCGGTTCATCCACCCCGACTTCCACGACGCGGTGCGCGAAGCCCGACGTGTGGTGGTCCGCTACGGGAAGACGATACCGGCCGCGCCCGTCACGCTCATCCGACTGGACGGAGCGTGCGTGAGGACGACAGCCCAGACGACGCGCGTGCACTGGTCTGGCGAGCCCGCATCGCAGACGATCATGCGCGACCTCGCGGCGACCGCCTGTGAAGCGGCCGAAGCCGACCTCGCGGTGGAACTGCCGGACGCGGCTGGCTAGCCGGCTGCGGCGACCTGCCGCGCGATCGCCGTGAAGAAGTGCTGCCCGTCGGTACCGCCCGAGACCGGATCGACCACGCGCTCGGGATGCGGCATGAGCCCGAACACGTTGCCGCGCTCGTTGCAGATGCCCGCGATGTCATCGAGTGCGCCGTTCGGAGCGCTCCCTCCCTCGGCCCGTGAGCCACCCGGCTCGCAGTACCGCAGCACGACCTGGCCGCCCCCGTTCAGACGCGCGAGCGTCTCGGCGTCACAGATGTAGTTGCCTTCGTTGTGGTTGATCGGTACCCGAACGACCGTCCCGGCGGGAACGTCGAGCCACTGGCAGACGCTGTCCTCGGCGCGAAGGCTGACCGTCTTGCAAATGAACTTCAGTCCGCGGTTGCGCAGCAACGCGCCGGGCAGCAGATGCGCCTCGGTGAGGATCTGGAAGCCGTTGCAGATGCCGATGACAGGCCCGCCGCGCTCGGCGAAGCGCACGACCTCGGCCATCACCGGGCTGAAGCGCGCCACGGCGCCACACCGGATGTAGTCGCCGTAGCTGAATCCACCAGGCAGCACGAGCGCATCGAATCCCGAGAGATCCGTGTCGCCGTGCCATACGTAATCGGCCTTCATGCCGAGGTGACGGATGGCGTGAACCGCGTCCTGCTCGCAGTTGGAGCCGGGGAAGATGACGACACCGAAGCGCATCCTCACGCCTCCTTAGACCCGCTCGATGCGGTAGTCCTCGATCACGGGATTGGCGAGTAGCTTGTCGCACATCTCCCGCACCCGGTCCTCGCCCGTGCCGTCGGCCACCTCGAGTTGGATGTACTTGCCGATCTTCACCGAGGCGACCTCGTCGTAGCCGAGGTTGACGAGCGCACGC
>JAFGUS010000020.1 GCA_016938395.1 Coriobacteriia bacterium
CCCGGCGCGCTGCTGCTGTACGCCCTCATCGCATGGGCGCTCGTGAGCTCGGTGGGTGAGGTGTTCGCCCGCGGCAAAGGGCCCGAGCGGCTCGTGCTCGCCGGATTCTGGGCGGCGGTCGCCGGCTACGTGGTGCACCTGTTGTTCGGGCTCTCGGTCACCGGTTCCACGATCTTCCTCTGGCTCTCAATGGGCATCCTGCTCAGCCCGGGTGCGCACACGCGCACGTTGGCCGCGCCCTCGTGGCGCACGCCCGCCGCGGCTGCCATCCTCGCGCTCGTGCTGCTCGGGACCGTGCTGAACGTCCGGTTCATCGTGGCGGACAACCACTACCTCAAAGGGCGTGTGCTCAGCCGCGGGGTGACCTCGGTGCCCGAGATCGAGCGGGCGATCGAGCTCAATCCGTACAACGACATGTACCGACTCGAGCTCGGCTCGGCGTGGCAGGCCGCCTTCCAGCAGGAGGCGGAGGGGTACGCCTCCTCGGGCGACCAGGCGCAGCTGCTCCAGGCGATGCAGTACCTCCAGCGGGCCGAACAGGCCTACCGGGACATGATCGACTACGTGCCGGAGGAGTACGACACGTACGTCTTCTTCACCAACCTCTATAACCAGGCAGCCGCCTACATCGACCCCGCCTACGCGGAGAAGGCGATCGAGATCGGCAAGCGGGGAATCGAGGTTGAGGAGTACGGTCCCGCCGTGCGCGTGCAGGTGGCGGTCGCCTACTCGTCGCAGGGCCAGTTTGAAGAGGCGCTCGCTGAGCTTGAGTTCGCCACGGCGCTCGACAGTCGCTACGTCCAGGCCTGGCTCCTCAGGGCGGAGATGTACCGGCAGCTGGAGCGGCCGGAGGATGCGCGTGCCGCCTACGAGCACGTTCTCACGCGGTCTCCTGACAATGCGGACGCCCTCGCAGGAATCGCAGCGCTCGATGCCGAAGAAACGACGGTGCCCTAACGGTGCCGTGATACGGTGCCGTAGAGGTGCCGTGAAGCAGGGAGGCACGATGACACGAGCAGTCATACCCGAAACCACGATCCATCGACTTCCGCTCTACCTGCGGTGTCTGCTTGAGGCCCAGGAGCGGCGCATGCCGGTGGTGAACTCGGTGGAGATGGCCGAGATGTGCGGCACCAACGCGGCGCAGATCCGCAAGGACCTCTCCTACATGGGCGAGCTCGGCACGCGCGGTATCGGCTACGACGTCAAGGCGCTCATCACGCACATCTCCTCGGCCCTCGGCATCACCGAACGGCGGCGCGCGGGACTCATCGGTTACGGCCGCTTCGGTAGCGCGCTTCTGAGCTACAGCGGCTTTCCGGAGCGCGGCTTCGAGATCGTCTCGGTCATCGATGCCGACCCCGAGAAGGTCGGGACAGAGGTCGAGTCGTTCGCGGGCCCGATTACTATCGCTCCGGTTGAGGACCTCGAGAAGGCGCTCACCGACGCGCATGTCGACCTGGTCATTCTGGCCACCCCGGCGCAGGTGGCCCAGGAACTCGCCGACCGTGTGGTCGCTGCTGGCGTGAAGGCGATTCTCAACCTCGCTCCGGTGCGGCTGAGCCATCCCGAAGACGTTGCCGTCCGCCATGTGTGCCTTTCCACCGAACTCCAGGTCCTTTCCTTCCACCTGGCACAGAACGCGCTTCACGGGCAGTGACCCTCCGCATGCACCGAATGGAGTAGCGTGGCGGATCCTGCCGATACCGACATCAGCAACGACTCACCGGGTGCACCGACGACCGACGCCCCGGGTGCACCCTCTACCGCCGACGTACCGGGCGCGCCCGCGCTCACCGAGCATCTCGTACCGGGTTGGCTGGCGCTGCTCGTCCTCGTGCTGCTGCTCGCCGTCGCCGCACTCGGCGGGTTCGCCCTTCGCGGCGCGCTCACCGGCGAGAACGCGTCCACTCCCCGCGAGTTCGCTGTCATCGACTGGGAGCGTCAGGTCGACGAGAACCCCAACGACCCGGACACGATGCTCGGGCTGGGCTATGCGTATCAGGAGCAAGGTCGTCTCGATGACGCCCTCGGCATGTACGAGGCGGTCCTCGAACTCGATCCCGGCAACACCGGGGCGCTCTACAACAAGGGCGTCGTGCTCACCGAACTCGGCCGCGCCGATGACGCCGAGGTCGTGTTCTGGGACATCCTCGAGGCGGCCCCCGATCATGCGCTGGCCGCGAAGGCGCTCGGCGAGTACTACATCGGCAAGCAGCAGTACAAGTCGGCGCTCGTTGCGCTGGAGCCGGTCGTTGAGGCGCGCCCGCAGTTCGCCGATCTCCAGTACCTCGCCGGCTACTCATGCGAGCAGCTCGGCCTCACGACGCAGGCCGTCGAGTACTACCGGGGCGCGCTCACCTACGCTCCCGACTATGTCGAGGCCAAGGAAGGGCTCGAGCGGCTCGGCGAGGCGGAGTAGCCGGTGACCGACGAGCTCGACACCACCGTGGGGCAGGGAGCCGCACTCGATGCCGAGGAGCTTCTGCCCGACCTCGAGCAGGCATCGCTCGATCGTGCCGCCCCGTGGTTCACACCCCGCCGGGTGTTCCTGCTCATCGCGATCCTTCTCGCGCTCGCGCTCGTGGGGCTCCTCGTCTACCTCTTCTGGTTCCTCGGGAAGCCCGCAAGTCTCACGGACCTTCCGCCCCGACAGGGGATCCAGCCCGTCTGGCAGGTGTTCGGTCCTGCGGAGGGCGCGCGACCGCTGTTCTCGCGGCCGATGGGCGTTGCGGTGAGCGAAGACGGGCGCGTCTATGTCACCGACGCCGAGAACAACCGCGTGTGCGTTTTCGACTCGCAGGGGCGCTTCCTCTTCGAGTTCGGGACCTTCGGCGTGGCCAAGCCCTTGCCGGGTGCGGCGGTGACGTATGTGGCCGGGTCGCTCAACTATCCCGTGGGCATCGACCTCGACAGTGAGGGCAACGTCTACGTGGCGAGCTTCCACAACAACGCCGTCGAGGTCTTCGACGCCGACGGTGTCCCGCTCAGGCGCTTCCCCGACCCGAATGAGGTGACTGGCAAGGGCGGATCGGGCTACGAGGGACTCGGCATCGCGGTGACCGACGTGGCGGTGGCGGGCGACCGGGTGTACGCCACCGACGCCTATCAGGTCGCCGTCTTCACGCGTGACGGACAGCTCATCGATCAGTGGGGGAGACCGGGAACCGACGAGCGCGGCCTCGATCACCCCAACGGCATCGCGGTTGCCGGTGACGGCACCGTGTACGTGGCCGACACGAACAACAGCCGGGTCACCGCCTTCACGCCGGACGGCGTGGTGATCTGGCAGGTAGGCACTGCGTCGGCAGGTATCGACGACCATTCCGAGCGCGAGCTGGAGTTGCCCCGCGGACTCGCCGTCATGGGCGACGGTTCGGTGCTCGTGAGTGACACGTTCGGGTTCTCGCTCGTGCGTATCTCCGCCGATGGCGAGATCGTGAGCCGGTACGGTGAGCGGGGCGTCGAGCCCGGTCAGCTCAACTTCTCAAACGACGTCGCCGTTCTCAGAGGATTCGTCGTGATTGCCGATAAGGAGAACAGCCGAGTTCAGTTGGTGCGTTTGGTGAACTGAGATTACTGTAAGTGAACGCTTTCGTTTGCTATGATTCGAGGTAAGCACGGCACTCCATCAGCCGTGCACGGAACGGAGATCCTGCGAGTGACGGCACGTCGACCGCTCCTCATGGCACTGCTCACGGCCGCGATGGTCTGCATCGCTGTGCCTGCTTTCGGCTACTCGAGTGAGCTCACGGCCGAGGACATCGAGAAGCTCCCCGCGTACCGGGCGTATCTCGCTGACCCCGACGACCCGTCGAGTTGGGTGTATCCCGACCCCACCACCGACTGCTGGATCTGCCACGGCACGCTGGACGCGGCCGAGCGCTCCGGTCCGCACGGCGGCTACCTCACCACCACGAACAAGTGCGCCACGTGCCACTCGGTGCACTCGGCGCCGGCCGGCAGCGTTGTGCTCCTACCGGCTGCCACCGTGAAGGGTACGTGTGAGACCTGCCATGACGGCACGAGCGGTGTGGGCGTCTACGGCGTGCTCGCCGCGCGCGGCGTGAGCGTCGAGAGCTCGCACTCGATCGAGGTCACGAACATCATCCCGGGTGGTGACGCTTCGAGCGGCAGCACCACAACGGCGGTCTTCGCGGGTGTGGGCGGTACGCTCACCTGCACCGACTGCCACTCGCCGCACGGCAATGCCGCCAGGATGGTCGACCCGTTCCTCGGCGATCGCATCCGCTCGGCGGATGCCACTGAGCCCACCGTGTTCTCCACGCGGCTCCTCAAGAAGAACCTGCCGCTCGCATCCGAGCTGGCCACGTCCTACGGGTCCGACTGGTGCGGTGGCTGTCACGCCGGGCGGCTCTACGGCCACGACGATGCCGACGCGCGTCTGGCCAACCACGGCGTCGAATCGGCTTACACGCAGCCCGACGAGAGCCTCCGGTTCAACTACTCGGTCGTCGCCAAGGTTGACGGCCCCAACAGCTCGGTCGTAGAGACCGGTCCGCTCGGCGGGGACAACTTCGGCTACGTGATGCCGGATGACGAGACACAGACGGGACCCGACCGCCGCGACCCGCTGCAGCAGGGGCACTACCCGATCTGCCAGCAGTGTCACGAGGACGGACGGCGCGTGGGCAACGTGGCGGGTGCGCTGCAGCAGATCGACTCGACCGAGGTGTTCTTCCTCACCACGCCCGACGGCACCACGTCCACCGACAATCCACGCTTCCAGGTCTTCCCGCATGAGGGACAGTACTCGGCGTTCCTCATCGAGCCGCGCGACAGCCTCTGCCTGAACTGTCACAACAAGCAAGGACAAGGGTGGTAGCGGTAGGTGCCTGAAACGCCGGAACACGTCGAGCCGCAGGATATGCCCAACGGAGCGGGCAACCGCCGCGGACGCGGCGTGTTCGCCGCCGTGCTGCTCCTGCTCCTCCTCCTGTGTGCGGTCACCACCATCACCCAGTCGTACGTGAGCAAGGGCGATGACGAGGTCATCCGGAGCGTCACGCAGAACCTCGAGTGCCTCCAGTGCCACGTCGAGCTGATTCCCGAGTTCTCGCGCTCGGCCGTGCACCAGCCGTTCATGCTGGAGCGCTGCACCACGTGTCACACACCACACGGTGAGATCGTGACCGAGACGGTGCTCGAGGGCCTCGCGCAGACCTGGAACCGCATCCGCACGCTCGTAGAGTGGCTGCCGATCAAGCTCGTGCTCGACGTGTTCGACACCGGCGAACAGTCGGCCGGCGACTACGATCCCGATCGGGTGAAGAGCGAGACGACGACCGAGGTCAAGGACCGGAAGTCCGAGCTCGTGCTCCCCGGCAACGAACTGTGCTGGATGTGTCACGGCAACCTGGGCCCGCAGCTTTCGGAGCCGTACACCCACGCACCGTTCGCGGGCGGCAACTGCGTCGACTGCCACAACCCGCACGCATCGGACTTCGAGGGAATCCTCGTGATGGACGTGCGCGACCTCTGTGTGACGTGTCACCGGGTCGGGCCCGAGATGAATCGCGATCAGGTGCACCCCTCGTTTGCCGCGCGCGTGTGCCTCGACTGCCACCACCCGCACGCGTCCCAGTGGCGCGGCATCCTCGTGGACCGGCAGCGGGTCCTGTGCTTCACCTGCCACCCGTCGGTTGCGCGCCTCTCGAACATGGGCGTGCAGCACCAGCCGTTCCTGTACGACAACTGCACCGGCTGCCACGAGCCGCACGGCTCCAACTACCTGCCGCTGCTCATCAAGAACCAACCCGCGCTCTGCTACGACTGTCATCCGTCGATCGCGCAGGACTTCCTGAGGGCAAGCCACCATCCAGTCGGCACCATCTCGCTCAACTGCAGTGACTGTCACGACCCGCACGCCACCAACTACGCCGGGTTGCTCTACGACGAGGACAACGACATCTGCTACGCGTGCCACCGCGTGCCCATCCAGGCCACGTACGACGTCTCGGCGCACCGCAACACGCCCTGCTGGCGCTGCCACACACCCCACGGTTCTGATTGGGCCCCGCTGCTCAAAGCTCCGCAGCCTGAGGTGTGCTTCCCGTGCCACGAGCGCCGGCACTTCGACGACCGCACCGGCGGCTACTGGAACCACCCGGTCCGGCCGGTCTTCTACGACGTGAACGCCAAAGAGCGCCTCTCGTGCACGTCCACGTGCCACAACCCGCACGGCACCAAGCAGAACTACATGCTCAGGTACTACAACTTCCCGCTCGACGGGAACTGCCTCATCTGTCATGGCGTCGTCCCCGGCAACATCGTCGGCGTCGACTTCTAGCTCGCGACGTACCGCCAGCGATCCGCAAGGAGTTCCCGCATGCCGAAGCTCTCACTCGCCGGCTTCAAGGATCCCGTACGCCGCCCGCGGTTCGTCCTCTGGACGGCGGTCGCGGTCATCGCGCTGGCAACACTTCTGATCGCGGCGCTCGGCGCCACCTCGAGCTACTGGTTCTGCGGCGGCTTCTGCCACTCGGTGCAGCTCGACTCGGTGGTGGCCTATGACGGTTCATCGCACAGCATGGTCGCCTGCGTCTCCTGTCACCTGCCGGTGAACGGCGACCCGGTGACCTTCCTGTACCACAAGGCGCACGCCGGCATCGTCGGCGCGTACGAGCTCGCCACCAAGACCTACCACGTGCCGCTCAACCCGGTGAGCCATCTCGCACTCGATGCGAGCCACATGGGCTCCGAGCAGTGCACGCAGTGCCACTCGGCCAACCGCGCGATGACGCCAAGCCGGGGAATCATCATCAACCACGAGATCCACGAGGAGAACCACATCCACTGCACCGCGTGTCACAACCGCGTGGCGCACCCCGAGGGTGACCTCGCGATCACGATGGTGGACCCGGCCACCGGCGAGACGGCCGCTAAGCACGCCGACTTCATGACGATGACCGCGTGCTTCCGCTGCCACACGCTCACCGGCGAATCGCCGTCGGGCGCCGAGTACGCCGCGCCGGGCGACTGCAAGCTCTGCCACTCGGCAAGCTTCGACCTCAAGCCCGCCAACCACCGCGCGGAGGACTTCTACCCGGCGGGTCACGCCAAACTGGCCACTATGGAAGTCGACCACGCCACGGGCCGGCCAGCCGAGACGGTCGTCAAACCGGTCGTCCACGGCGAGAGCGAGGAGTCGACCGGTACCGAGAGCAGCAACTACGTGCCCTCGGCAGGCGACGACCACGTGCTGCACCTGGAGAGCGTGTCGGCCATCAACTACTGCTCCACGTGCCACATCGTCGAGCGCTTCTGCGTGGACTGCCATGGCGTTGAGATGCCGCACCCGGCCGACTTCATCACCGGCCACGGCGATGCCGGCAAGCAGAACGCCGACACGTGCGCGATGTGCCACGCCAACGAGGGCCAGATGGTGGAGGACGCCGGCACCGAGTTCTGCAACGGGTGCCACCATCAGGGCGCCGACCCCACCAAGCCGTTCATCCCGCAGCACGTCGGACTCGTGCGCGATCTGGGCGCCCAGGCGTGCTTCGAGTGCCATACGCCGACGTACTGCGCCGAATGCCACGTGCGGGGCGGGCAGTGACCGAAGCCGGGCCCACCGCGCCGGCACCCGGTACGCCGGAGTCCGCTGCGACGGAACCTGCCAGCACGTCTCCGCGCTCCGATGACCGTGCCAGGAGGCGCGCTCTCGCGCGGCTGAAGTACATCGAGCCCACGCAGCTTGCGGTGGCTATGGCCGTGATCGTGATCCTCGCGGGCGTCATCGTGGCGCTGAGCATCTTTGGCTGGCCGTTCGGCTCCGATCCGTGGGCGAAGCTTCCCGACGATCCGTCGGTGATCGTGAACCTGGCCGGCTACTTCCCGGCAGAAGGGGAGACGCCGCTCGACAGCCCCGCCGGCATCGCCATCGCCAGCAAGCGCGTGTACGTGGCCGAATCCGGACCGGGGCGCATCGCGATCTTCGACGTCAACGGGAAGCGCACCGGCGAGGTCGCCATCGAGAAGGCCGAAGGTGCGATTCGTGCCGTGCCCATCGGCGTGGCCGCCGCGGGTCGCTCGCGCATCGCGGTGCTCGACGCGGGCGCAGACCGCGTGCTGGTGTACGCGGTGACCCCCGAGGGCGGCGAGATCCTGTTCCGCATCGGCGAGCAGGATGACGCTACCGCACCGGTGCGACCCACGGCCGTCACCTACGCCCACCGCACGTACTTCGTGGCCGACGCAGGCACCGCGACCGTGAAGATCTTCGATGCCGACGGCAGCTTCGTGCGCGAGATCGGTGCCGACGCCGAGACGCCGCTCGAGCGGGCGGGTGGCATCGCGGTCGTGGGCGATCGTCTCGTCGTCACAGAGCCCGGCGCCAACCGCATCGTGGCTATGGACGTGGAGACAGGGCAGGCGCACGGCGTGTATCCGGGTGCCTACGCGCTCCCACGCGGCGTGACGGCCGTGCGCGATCGAGTGGCGATCACCGACGTGCTCGGAGCGGCCATCCACGTGCTCAATGCGGACGGCACCCCCACGCATACGATCGACGAGCGTACGGTGCCCGCGTGGCCTCCCGGCGGACCCGAGGGTGTGGCCTGGTACGAGCGCACCGACCGGCTCTATGTGACCGACGCGGACTTCGGCAGAGTGGTCATATTCAATGTGCGGATGTAGGGGGCGCTTGCTATACTTAAGGCGGCTGAGGCCAGGGGCCGCGCGGACCTTCGGGACCGGGTGTGGCTGTCACGG
>JAFGUS010000188.1 GCA_016938395.1 Coriobacteriia bacterium
CGTCGAGCGCGGAAAGCGTGTTGAAGCGCGCACCCACGGCTAGAGGGTCACCTCGCCCTCGTAGGCCATGTAGAGCGGGTCGTCGGCAAGCCCAAGACTCATCGCCTCGCCGCTGATCATCGTACCGACGCCCTCGTCGGTGTAGACCTCGAGGAGCAGCGCGTGCGGGATGGTGCCGTTCAGGATGAACGCGCGGTCCACGCCCCGGCGTAGCGCCCTGATGCACGCCCCGACCTTGGGGATCATGCCGGAGGCGAGGACGCCGTCGGCGAGCATGCCCTCGGCCTCATCGAGCGTGAGCGCGCGGATGAGCGACCCCTTGTCGGCGAAGTCCGCGTACAGGCCGTCCACATCGGTGAGGAAGATGACCTTGCCCGCGCCGAGCGCGCCGGCGATCTCACCGGCCACAAGGTCGGCGTTGATGTTGTAGCTGCCGCCGTCCTCGCCCGCTGCCACCGACGCGATGACCGGGATGAAGCCGTCCTCCACGAGCTTGGTGACCACCGTTGTATCCACGTGCGAGACCTCGCCCACCCGTCCGAGGCGCTCGTCGCGCTGCGTGGCGCGGATGAGGTTGCCGTCGTCCCCGGCGATACCCACCGCGAGGCGCCCGTGCGCGTTGATGGCCGAGACGAGGTCACCGTTCACCTTGCCGACGAGCACCATGCGCACGAGCTCCATCGCCTCATCCGTGGTGACCCGCAGGCCGTCCACGAACTCCACCGGCATGCCGAGGCGCTCCATGTACGAGGTGATCTCCGGGCCGCCACCGTGGATGATGACCGGGTTCATGCCGACGAGCTTCATGAGCACGATGTCGGCCGCCACGCTGTGGCGCAGGTGCTCGTCGGTCATCGCCGCGCCGCCGTACTTGATGACGACCGTACTGCCCCAGGCGCGCTTGATCCACGGCAGTGACTCCATCAGGATCGCGGCCTTATCGAGCATCTCCTGCATCTGGTGGCCTCCGCTCACGTCCGGTAGTCGCCGTTGATCTTCACGTAGTCGTAGCTGAAATCGCACGTCCAGACCGTGGCCTCGGCCTCACCGACGCCGAGATCGGCCTCCACG
>JAFGUS010000189.1 GCA_016938395.1 Coriobacteriia bacterium
ATCGAGGACCTGCGCCAGCTCATCTACGCCATCAAGGAGGCGAGCGGCTACAAGCCGGTGGGCGTGAAGATCGCCGCCGTGCATAACGTCGCCGCCATCGCGAGCGGCATCGTGCGCGCGGGTGCCGACTACGTCTACCTCGACGGGTTCCGCGGCGGCACCGGCGCGGCCCCGGCGGTCATCCGCGACCACATCGGCATCCCGGTGGAAGTGGCGATCGCAGCGGTCGACCAGCGGTTGCGTGACGAGGGCATCCGCAACCAGGCGTCGATCGTAGCTGCCGGTTCAATCCGCTCCTCGGCCGACATGGCCAAGGCCATTGCGCTCGGTGCCGACGTTGTGGCCATCGGCACCGCGGCGCTCCTCGCGCTCGGCTGTCACCTGTGCCAGAGCTGCCACACCGGCTCGTGCTCGTGGGGCATCACCACGCAGAAGCCCGAGCTCACCCGCCGGATCGATCCCGAGTGGGGTGCCGAGCGGCTCACCAACCTCGTGCACGCGTGGAGCCACGAGCTGCAGGAGATCCTCGGCGCCCTCGGCGTGAATGCGGTCGAGAGCCTGCGGGGCAGCCGCGAGCGGCTGCGCTCAATCGGGCTGGACGAACAGACGTGCCGCGTGCTCGGCGTCAAGCCGGTGGGCATGTGAGAGGGGAGTGCGGACGATGAAGGCAGCGACCACCCGCCCGCCTGAGGGTGTGATGGAGGGCTACCGGCACGAGGCGCCTGCGGTTGAACGCAGTGGAGATGCCGTGGTGCTCGACGCTCTCGGCGTGTACTACCAGCAGCTCAACGATGCCATCCGCGACGAGATCGCCGCAGGCGCGCGAACGATACGGATCGCGAACGTGAACGGCCAGCGCTACATCGGCGCGGGTCTGCGCGCGACAGGAGTGCGCATCGGGGTCGAGGGGTGCGCCGGCAACGACGCCGCGATGTTCATGGACGGCCCGGAGGTCGAGATCTTCGGCAACGCGCAGGACGGCGTGGGCAACACCATGAGCTCGGGGCGCGTGGTGGTGCACGGCGACGCCGGTGACGTGCTCGGCTACGGCATGCGCGGCGGCACAGTGCTCGTCAAGGGCGACGTGGGCTATCGCGTAGGCATCCACATGAAGGCGTACGAGAAACACGTCCCCGTTGTCGTGTGCGGCGGCAAGGCCCGCGATTTCTTCGGCGAGTACATGGCCGGCGGCATCCTCGTGCTGCTCGGCGTTGAGACGCAGTTTCCCGAGCAGCCGCTCGTGGGCGGCTTCACCGGCGCGGGCATGCACGGCGGCGTCATCTACCTGCGCGGGCACGTGGAGCCGTGGCAGTGCGGAGCCGAGGTGGGCATCACGGAGGCCACCGAAGCCGACCTTGGGATCCTGCGGCCGCTCGTGGAGGACTACGCCGCGGCGTTTGACGCCGATGCCGAGGAGATCATGGCCGGGCCGTTCCTGAAGCTGGCGCCGCGCAGTCACCGGCCGTACGGCAAGCTCTATGCGTCCATCTGACGTCTCATTGTGTCGAGTGGGGCGGCTGGCCGAGATGCCGGTCGTCCCACTCGGCTATAGCCCTGCTGGGCGCCGGGCAGGCGGTGGCTCCCGAACCTGGTGTCACCTAACCGGCTGCCCCGTACCGCGCGCGGAACTCGTCTTCGAGCATGTCGAAGCATATGTGGTCGCGGAAGTGGCCGCGCATGAAGACGACGTCGCGCTCGCGGCCCACCTCGGTGAAGCCGAGCGAGGCGTACAGGTGCACCGCCCGCTCGTTCTCGGCGTTGGCCTTGATGCTGACGCGGTGCAGCCCGAGCGTGTCGAAGGCGAAACGCAGCAGCGTCACGAGCGCATCACGCCCGTAGCCGCGGTTCTGGTCGGGAAGAGAGCCGATGACGATGCCCACCTCGGCCCAACGGTGCAGCCTATCGACGGTGTCGAGACCGCAGATGCCGATCGGGCGGCCGTCCTCGGCCACATGGATCTCGAACCGGTAGGCCGTGCCCGCGTCCCACGCCGCCTCACTTGCCTGGAAGAAGGCGATCTCCTGGTCGCGGGACACCGGCAGTTGCCCGGAGAGCAGCCACTCGTTGACGGCAGGGTCGTTGATCCAGCCGCGGGCGGTTTCGGCGTTGGCGACATCGAGGCGCGTGAGGGCTGTCGCCTTTCCCGTGAGCATGCGGTTCCCTCCAATCGGACGACTATCCGGCATGGTCGCACAGCGCCGCGTCCTCCGGAAGCTTCTCGCGTCGCTCGCATGTTGGAAACACGCCCGAAACACGGCCATCGTACCGTGATTTCCGGCAGGTAACAGACCCAGGAGGAATGCCATGACAGCAGCCAAGGACAAGGATTACGTACTGCGCACCGTGGAGGAGCGGGGCGTCCGCTTCGTGCGCTTCTGGTTCACCGACGTGCTCGGGTTCCTGAAGTCGTTCGCGGTGACCGACACCGAGCTCGAAGGCGCCTTCGAAGAGGGCATGGGCTTCGACGGTTCGTCGATCGACGGCTTCACGCGCATCCAGGAGTCGGATATGGTCGCGTTCCCCGACCCGGGGACCTTCCAGACGCTGCCCTGGCGCAGCAACGGCGAGACCGGCGGCACCGGACGGATGTTCTGCGACGTCATGAACCCGGACGGCACCCCGTTCGAGGGCGATCCCCGTTACGCGCTCAAGCGCATGCTCGCGAAGGCCGCGGACATGGGCTACACGATGTACGTCGGCCCCGAGCTCGAGTTCTTCTACTTCGCCGACAGCGAGGGCACGAAGGTACTCGACAAGGGCGGTTACTTCGACCTGACGCCGCTCGACGTGGCGAGTGATCTGCGCCGCGAGACCGTGCTCACCCTCGAGAAGCTCGGCATCCCGGTCGAGTACTCGCACCACGAGGTGGCGCCCTCGCAGCATGAGATCGACCTGCGGTATGCCGACGCGCTCACCATGGCGGATAACGTCATGACCTACCGCCTCACCGTCAAGGAAGTCGCGTACAAGAACGGCGTGTACGCCACCTTCATGCCGAAGCCGATCCAGGGCGAGAACGGTTCGGGCATGCACGTCCACCAGTCGCTGTTCAGCGCCGAGGGCAACGCGATGTTCGACGCCAACGACCCCGAGGGCTACAACCTCTCCGCCGTCGGCAAGAGCTACATCGCCGGCCTGCTCAAGTACGCTCCCGAGTTCTGCGCAGTCACGAACCAGTTCGTGAACTCGTACAAGCGTCTCGTTCCCGGCTATGAGGCTCCCGTGTACATCACGTGGGCGCGCCGGAACCGCTCGGCCATGGTCCGCGTGCCGATGTACAAGCCGGGCAAGGAAGTCGCGACGCGTGTCGAGCTTCGCTCGCCGGATCCCTCGGCCAACCCGTACCTGGCGTTCGCGGTCATGCTCGGTGCCGGCCTTAAGGGCATCGAAGAGGGTCTGGAGCTCATGCCCGAGGCCACGAACAACATCTTCCACATGACCGAGGCCGAGCTTGCCGAGGCGGGCATCAAGACCCTGCCCAAGGATCTCGGCGAGGCGATCGTAGCCTTCGAGCAGTCTGAGCTCATGAAAGAGGTCCTCGGCGACCACATTCACCGCTTCTTCGTGGAGAACAAGAAGAAGGAGTGGAGCGAGTACGTGAGCTACGTCTCGCCGTGGGAGCAGGACAAGTACCTGTCGATCCTCTAGTTCGAAAAGTCGCCGTCGGGTGCCGGCCCGACGGAGCGCGGCAATGGTGCCGGGCGACCCTGTGTCGCCCGGCACCCCGTTTACAGCCGGCCGTGCGGAGGCAACAATCGTGACCATGAAGCGAGTGATCATCGCAGCGGACGACATGCATGTGCGGGCCTGGATGGCCGAGGCCGTCGGGCTGCTCGATGTGGAGCGCGAGCAGGTCTCACGCGCCGACCTGGGTACGCGCCTCGTGACCGACCCCACTGACCTCGTGATCGTCGACGGTGGCAGGTCGCCGGAGGACATCTTCGCTCTCGCCGAGCGAGCGGTGGGCGCCGGCGCCGATGTGCGGCTGCTCGTAGTGGTCGAGCCTGAGACGCTCGAGCGTCTTCGCGTGCCGGTGCGCTTCCCGGCCGACTTCGTTGTGCGTGGGGCATCGGGCGTGGAGGTCGTGGCGCGCGTTCGCGCACTCGTGTGGCCTGGCGAGGAGGTCGCCGCAGACGAGCTCATCCGCATCGACGACCTCACGCTCAACCTTGCCACCTACCAGGCACAGGTGGGCGGCGTGCCGGTCGAGTTCACGTATCTCGAGTACGCGCTGTTCTCGTTCCTCGTGACGCACCCCAACCGCGTGTACAGCCGAGAGGTGCTGCTCAAGCGCGTCTGGGGCACCGACTACTTCGGGGGCGCACGCACCGTCGACGTCCACGTACGACGGGTTCGGTCAAAGCTCGGCCCGGAGATATCGCGCCGTCTCGAAACCGTGCGCAACGTCGGGTACCTCTGGCGCCGCTGAGCCCCGCGCGATCACGCAGCCGGCCAGTCCTTCTCCACCGTGCCGAGGAACCGGTAGCTCGCTCCCGCCTCGGCCACGCACTCGCCCGGAATGTCCCTCGCCGCCATGAACGCGCACATCTGCTCGGGCGTCATGAACGCACCCGGCTCGCCGACGAGGCGTTCGGCGAGGCACACGAGCCGCATGCCGAACGGTCGTGGGTCGAGGTCGAGGACGAGCACCGAACCTCCCGGACGTACCACCCGCGCGAACTCGCGCGCCGCGGCGTCCTGGTCGCGGAAGTGGTGGAACGCGTCGGTCACCACGACAGCATCGATCGACGAGTCGTCGAGCGGGATGGCCTCGGCGGTTCCCGCGAGCGCGTTCACTCGTTCGCCGGTCGGGACGTGGTGGAGCATCTCGGCGGTGGGATCGAGCACCGTCACGCGCGCATCGAGGGCATCAGCCAGAAGTGCCGCAAGCTGCCCTGATCCGCCGCCGACGTCGAGCACGTGACCGTCGGGTTGAACCGCCACTTTCAGCCACCCGGCGATGAGGCCCGCGTCCTCGGCGGTGAAGCGGTCGCCGTAGCGTCTGACGAGCGGTGCTGCCCAGTTGAAGAATCCCACGCTACCGCCTGCTTCCCCGTCGTCCTTCTGTCTGGTTGCGCTCTATGCTGTCGCGGCGTTTGTCGCCCATGAAGCTTCTGGCCATGCCGAGGTTTGCCACGGGGTCCAGGGACTGGTCGCCGCTCTTGGTGCGCCCCCGGTTCAGGACGCCCCCGAGCAGTGCCAGGCCAACGACGAGTGCGAGCGGTCCGAAGCAGATCCAGTCCACCGAGGCTCCATTCGGGGTCGGGTACAATCCGATGTACCTGTTCATTCCCCTAACCGCGCGCGGCAGGAAGGTCGTTTCGCATGTCCGAGCGCACCATCGCCGTCATCGACGGCAACAGCCTGCTGCACCGTGCCTTCCACGGCCTGCCGCCGACGATGACCGCCCCTGACGGTCGCCCCACGAACGCCGTCTTCGGCTTCACCACGATGCTCTTCAAGCTGGTGACTGACCTTGCGCCGGACGGCGTCGTCGTTGCGTTCGATCGCGGCAAACCGGCGTTCCGCATCGAGGCGCTCGCGCAGTACAAGGTGCAGCGGCCGCCCACCGACCCCGACCTCAAGGTGCAGTTCCCGATGGTGAAGGAGCTGCTCGGCGCACTCGGCGTGCCGATCGTCGAGCTCGAGGGGTGGGAGGGTGACGACATACTCGGCACGCTTGCGGAGCGGGCCTCGGCCGAGGGGATGCGCGTGCTGCTCGTGACCGGCGACAAGGACGCGCTCCAGCTCGTGAGCGACCAGGTGAGCGTTGTCAGCACCAAGAAGGGCATCACCGACATCGTCGTCTACGACCGCGATGCGGTCATCGAGCGTTACGGCGTTGCCCCCGAGCAGGTGGCGGACTTCCTCGGCCTCAAGGGCGACAGCTCGGACAACATACCCGGCGTGCCGGGCGTGGGGGAGAAGACCGCCGCGAAGCTCCTTCAGGAGTACGGGACGCTCGACGCGGTGCTCGAGCATGCAGCCGAGGTGAAGGGCAAACTGGGCGAGAACCTGCGCGAGCATACCGAGGCCGCCCGGGCGAGCCGGCTCGTGGCCACCATCCGGCGTGACGTGCCCCTCGAGGTCGACCTCGACGCGATCGAGTGGGGCCTCTGGGACGATGCCGAGGCGCTCGGCGCCCTCTCGGCGCTCTCGTTCACGTCACTCATACCGCGGCTGCGGGCGATGCGCGGAGCGGTTGCGCCCCCCGGCGTGGTTCCCGAGACCGCCGCCGTCGAGACCGCATGGCGGCGCATCGAGCGGAGCGACGCCGAGGCGTGGGTGGACACGCTCGTGACCGGCGCACCAGCGACCCACGTGGGAGTCGCGCTCGGCGACGGGGACGAGACGTGCCTCTTCCCGGAGGAACGCGTGCTGGCCCTCGCGTCGGGAGGGACCGTGGCGCTGATGCGCGGTGCTTCAGCCGAGCGCGCGTGGGGGCGCGTGTTGGACTCGTGCCGCGTGAGCGCCAGTGACGTCAAGGCGCTCATGGAGGGCTTCTGTCCGCCGGGGCGTGCCGGAAGCGAGGCGCATGAGGCCGCCGCGGACGCTGCATACGCGGCCGACCCCGCTCACCTGTTCGACTGCGGGATCGCCGGGTACCTGCTCGCCTCGAACAAGTCGGACTACGGGCTGGCCGCGCTTGCCGCCGAGCACCTCGGGCGCAGTCTCGAGCCGGGCGACCCGGGCGAGGAGGCCCGCGCTGCGGCAGAACTCGCGCCGGTGCTCGGCGATGCGCTCGGAAAGTGGGGCGCCACACCCTGCTTCGAGACCATCGAGATGCCACTCGTGCCGGTGCTCGTGCGGATGGAGCGGGTGGGTGTGGGCATCGACCGCGACGTGCTCGCCGCGCTCTCGGCCGAGACCCACGCGCAGATCGAGGCGCTCATCGGCGAGATCCACGAGCTCGCGGGCTGCGAGTTCACCATCGACTCGCCCAAG
The DNA here is from genome assembly GCA_016938395.1 of Coriobacteriia bacterium. The sequence goes on from JAFGUS010000189.1 coordinate 6,946, forward strand.
CAGCTCGGCGAGGTGCTCTTCGACAAGCTCGGCCTGCCCGCGGGCAAGCGCACCAAGACGGGCTTTTCCACCGACGCGAGCGTGCTCGCGGACCTGGCTGCGCTGCACCCGATCGCGGGCAAGATCGTCGCCTACCGGGAGCTCACCAAGCTCACGTCGACCTACATCGACGCGCTGCCGCGCCTCGTTGGCGAGGACGGACGGCTGCACACGACGTTCAACCAGACGGTGGCGGCCACCGGACGCCTCTCGAGCAGCAGTCCCAACCTCCAGAACATCCCCGTGCGCACCGAACTCGGCCGCCGGATACGCGCGGCGTTCGTGCCGGCACGCGCAGGCGACCTCATCGTCGGCGCCGACTACTCGCAGATCGAGCTGCGCATCCTCGCTCACCTCTCGGAAGACGCGGGACTCATCGAGGCGTTCACGTCGGGGGCGGATTTCCACGCTGCCACCGCAGCGCGCGTCTTCGGCGTCGAACCCGACGCTGTGGACCCCGAGATGCGCCGCAAGGCGAAGGCCGTCAACTTCGGCATCGTGTACGGGATCTCCTCGCACGGCCTCTCGGAGTCGCTCGGCGTGGGGTATGCCGAGGCGCAGGCCACCATCGACCGCTACTTCGCCGCGTACCCCCGCGTTCGGGCGTACCTCGACGAGACGGTCGCCGAAGCGCACAAGACGGGCTATGCCGAGACCCTCTACGGGCGCAGGCGTCCGATTCCGGAGCTCAAGAGCAGCAACTGGAACCTGCGCTCCTTTGGCGAGCGCACGGCGATGAACCACCCGATGCAGGGTACGGCCGCCGACCTCATGAAGCTCGCGATGATCGAGGTGGACCGCCGTTTGCGCGCCGAGCACCTGGCGAGCCGGATGGTGCTCCAGGTCCACGACGAACTCGTCTTCGAAGCGCCGGCAGACGAGCTCGAAGCGCTCACGGTGCTGGTGCGCGAGGCGATGTCGGGGGTGGCCGAGCTGCGCGTGCCGCTCGAGGTGAGCGTGGGTTCGGGCACGGACTGGGCGAGCGCGAAGTAGCTCGGGGGGCGGCGCGTGGGATGCTCGGCGGGTCGGTCGCCCCGGCGTTCACGGGGCGCGGGTCTGCCGACTGTCGCCTCCGACAGGCCTTTCTGGTACTATCTGAGGGCTGCGCGCGGCCGCGCGCGGTAGGAATGTAGGCCCCCGAGAGACATGTACGGACAGCAGTCGACCGAGACGATGTACGTGGCATTCGGGGCCCCGGGAACGAAGGAAGGGGCCACCACAGTGGTAGAAGAGAACGGCTATGTGATCCAGGACGATCACGAGTACACCGACGAAGAGATGCATGCACTGATCGACGGCACCATCACCGATTTTGACGACGGTGATCTGGTGACCGGGACGGTAGTCCAAGTCGAGCGTGACGAGGTTCTGCTCGACATCGGCTACAAGTCCGAAGGTGTCATCCCGGCCCGTGAGCTCTCGATCCGCAAGGACGCCAATCCGGCGGACATCGTCCAGCTGGGCGATGAGATCGAGGCCCTCGTTCTCCAGAAGGAGGACAAGGACGGCCGACTCATCCTCTCCAAGAAGCGCGCCGCGTACGAGCGCGCCTGGAACGATATCGAGAAGAAGTTCGAGAGCGGCGAGAACGTCACCGGTGAGGTCATCGAGGTCGTCAAGGGCGGTCTCATCCTGGACATCGGCCTGCGCGGCTTCCTGCCCGCCTCGCTCGTGGACCTTCGCCGCGTGAAGGACCTGCACATGTTCCTCGGCGACCGCCTCGAGGCGCGGGTCATCGAGATGGACCGCAACCGCAACAACGTCGTGCTCTCCCGCCGCGTGGTGCTCGAAGAGGACCGCAAGCAGGAGCGCCAGGACATCCTGAACAAGCTCGTGAAGGGCATGATCCTTCCCGGCACCGTCTCCTCGATCGTGGACTTCGGCGCGTTCGTGGACCTCGGCGGCATCGACGGACTCGTGCACATCTCCGAGCTTTCCTGGAGCCACGTCAACCACCCGTCCGAGGTCGTCGCCGTCGGCGACAAGGTCGAGGTCCAGGTGCTCGACGTGGACATGACGCGCGAGCGCATCTCGCTCGGCCTCAAGCAGACGCAGGACGATCCGTGGAAGCAGCTTGTCAAGGACTTCCAGGTGGGCGTAATCGCCGACGGTACCGTGACCAAGATCGTGCCGTTCGGCGCGTTCGTTGAGATCGGCAATAACGTCGAGGGTCTCGTGCACATCTCCGAGATGGCCCGCGGGCACGTTGAGAAGCCCGAGGACGTCGTGGCGGTGGGCGATCAGATCAAGGTCAAGATAATGGACGTCGATCTCGAGCGCCGCCGGATCTCGCTTTCGATCCGGGCGGCCAACGAGGAGCTCGGCCTGCCGGACGCCGTCCCCGCCGATGATGAGGACGAGGACGAGGCTGACGAGGCCGTCGACGCCGTTGAGGCCGACGAGGTAGCCGAGATCGACGAGCCCGCCGAGGTAGCCGAGACCGACGAGCCCGCCGAGGTAGCCGAGACCGACGAGCCCGCCGAGGAAGCCGCCGAAGATGTCGCTGAGGAAGTCGCAGAGGTCGCGGACGAGCCCGTTGACGAAGCCGTTGAGGTCGCCGAAGAGCCGGCCGAGATCGCCGAGGCCGTCGAGGAGTCCCTCGAAGAGGCCGCTGAGGCCACCGACGAGCCTGCCGACGAGGACAGCGAGTCTGACGAGGCCTAGAGCCGACACCGCAGGAGATTCTAACCGGGGCCGGGGCCGTCGCGAGAGCGCGGACCGGCCCCGACTCATCAGGAGGTCGTGATGTACGTTCTGGCTGTGACCGGCGGGCTGGGTGCCGGAAAATCGGTGGCCGCGTCGGTGTTCGGCGCCCGGGGTGCCGTCGTCATCGACACCGACGACGTGGCCAAGACGCTGCTCGACGAGGTTCCCTCGGTACGTGAGCGGGTCGTCACCGCGTTCGGCGAGCCGGTCGCGCTTCCCGATGGCCGTATCGACCGCGCCGCGCTCGCTGAGGCCGCGTTCGCCACGCCCGAGGCGGCAGCGACCCTCGCCGGGATCGTGCACCCCGCGGTGCTCGCGGCTGTGGCGGGAGCGCTCGATACTCTCGTGCTTCAGGAGGTGCCGCCCGCGGTCGTCGTCCTGGTCATCCCGCTGCTTGCCGAGGCGCCGCTGTTCCTCGAGCTTGTCGACGCGGTTCTCGCGAT
>JAFGUS010000190.1 GCA_016938395.1 Coriobacteriia bacterium
CATAGAGTTGCTGGGCCCCGCCGAGCGCCACACGGAAACCGCTGATGACCTCGTCGAAGATCAGCACGACGCCGTAGCGGTCGCACAGCTCGCGCAACCCGGCGAGAAAGCCCTCGGCAGGTGGCACGACGCCCATGTTGCCGGCGACCGGCTCCACGATGATCGCCGCGATCTGCTCGGGGTAGGCCTCGAGCGCCTCGCGCACGGCGTCGATGTCGTTGTACGGGAGCACCATCGTGTCGGCCACCGCGCCTTCGGTGACGCCGGGCGTGCCGGGGATGTTGAGCGTCAGCAGACCGCTGCCGGCCGCCGCGAGCAGCGCGTCGGAGTGGCCGTGGTAGTTGCCGTCGAACTTGATGAACCTCTCGCGGCCGGTGTATCCGCGGGCGAGGCGTATGGCGCTCATCGTGGCCTCGGTGCCACTCGAGACCATGCGCACCATCTCGATGGAGGGCACCGCATCGATGACAGCCTCGGCAGCGCGTATCTCGATCTCGGTAGGCGCGCCGTAGCTGGTGCCGTGCTCGAGCTGCTCGCGCACCGCGTCGAGCACCACGTCCGGCGCGTGACCGAGGATCATCGGGCCCCATGACGCCACAAAGTCGATGAACTCGTTGCCGTCGGCGTCCCACACGCGCGAGCCCTTTGCGCGGTCGTAGAACAGCGGATCGATGCCGACGCTCTTGAACGCGCGGACCGGGGAGTTCACGCCGCCCGGGATGACACGCTGCGCGCGAGCGAACAGGTCCGAGGAGTGTGCGTGCTGCATGGAGTGAACCGCCCCTTTCGGGTGTTGCCGACAGACAAGTAGCGAGTATATCAGGCGCCCCGCGTTTCCCGCCCTGCGCCCATCGGCCCCACTGCGTGTGCGACCTAAGCGTTTCGATTCCGAAGGCCGAACGCGTGGTCGCGCACGCAGTGGGGCCACGTCGCTATTCTCCGGCTGTGAAGTACCGCATCGGCGAGCGCTTGAGCTCACGGAGCGGGTACGCGATTCGTGGTGCATCGAGGTCGGCGCCACTGCGGATGCGCGCGATGGTGCGATCGAGCGACACGCGGTCTGGCGTCTCAACCACGGCCACGATCGCTTTGCCACCACCGGGCACCCGTCGATCGAAGCAGTGCACCACCTCGGGGAATGCAGCGATGAGCGATCCTGCCTCGGATGCATGACGCGGGTTCACCCAGGTTGCCAGCGCACAGCGCCAGGGCTCATGACGCCTGTGAGTCGTGACAGTGATGCGATCGATGACACCCGCGGCCGCGAGCTTTCGCGTGTCATCGAGCACCTGCTGTTCGTCAGCGTCGTAACCGCACTCGGCCAGCGTCTGCGCCAGCGCGGCGAATGGGCGCTCCTCGATCGGCACCTCTCCCTGAAGCAACCGTATCAGTGCGCGCCCATCGGCGTCAGGGTGCTCGGACTCCCCGGCGAGCGTTGCCCGCTCCGGGACCCCATCGGCGTCGAAGGCGTGCGTCACGCGGTACTCCTCGGTGGGCAGGACCCGGAAGCGGTCGGCAGCGCCGAGACGCCGCGCAAGCTCGCTCTCGGCGATCTCAAGACGTGCTGGCGAAGGCGCCACCATCACGAACCAGAGCCGATACCGGTCGTCCATCTCGAAGGCGTGCGTAACACCCGGTGCGTCGTCGAGCACTACCTCGGCCTCGTCGAGCCCCTCCTCGGTGATCGCCATGGCCCCGAGTGATGCCCGGTAGCCGAGGGCTCCCGGGGATACCTCAGCACCGACGCGACGGACCACCCGCGCGTCACGGAGCGAGCGGAGCGCCGCGACCACCTCGGCGCCGGTCATGCCGATGCGGGCACCGACGTCTGCGTAGGGGCGCGCGGAGACAGGCAGCCCGCTCTCGAGGGCGGCGAGTAGCCGCTGGGCGCTGGGGTCCAGCTCGCGCATAGATCGGTCCTCCAGGGCCTGGCGGCCCGTGTCGTCCTACTCGTCAGCTCCATCGGCGTGCTCGGCGCACTCTCCGGTCCAGCCCGGCGGCTCGTAGATGCAGTACGGCTCGGACTCCAGATAGTCGCCCGTGATCTCGAGCGCCCGCGCGCGGCAACCGCCACACACGGCCTTGTACTCGCACGCGCCGCACTTGCCCTTGAGAAGCGAGTAGTCTCGCAGCTCGTTGAAGACCTTGGACTCCGTCCAGATCTGCGAGAACGGCTGCTCCTTGACGTTGCCGAGCTGCATGTCGAAGTAGCCGCACGGCTGCAGGTCGCCCACATGGCTGACGAAGCAGAAGGTGATGCCGCCGAGGCAGCCGCGCGTCATCGCATCGAGACCGTACTCCTCGCGCGTGACCTTCTTGCCCTCGAGCTTCGCCTGCTGCCGAATGATGCGGTAGTAGTGCGGGGAGTCGGTGGGCTTGAAGTGGAGCGGGCTCGTCTTCTGGCGGTGGTACGCCCAGGTGAGCACGCGCTCGTACTCCTCCGGCGGAAGCTCCTTGTCGAGCATGTCGCTGCCCCGACCCGTGGGCACTAGCATGAAGATGTGGAACGCATCGATGCCGAGCTCCTCGGCAAGGTCGTGCACGTCGGCCACCTTCGTGTGGTTGAGCGTGGTGACCGTCATGTTGATCTGTACGCCCACGCCGTGCGCCTTGGCCATCTTGATGCCCGCGATCGAAGCGTCGAACGCCCCCGGCTCACCGCGGAAGGCGTCGTGCTCCTCGGCCGTGGGGAAGTCTATGGACACCGAGATACGCGGGATCTTGTGCTCGGCCATCTTGGCCGCGATGTCCTCTGTGATGAGCGTGGCGTTTGTGCCGATGACCGGCATCGCGCCCTTCTCGTGCAGGTAGTCGACGATCTCCCAGATGTCCGGCCGCATGAGCGGCTCGCCGCCCGTGAGGATCACAATCGGATTGGAGATGGTGACGATGTCGTCGATGACTTCCTTGATCTTGTCGAGCGACAGCTCGCCGTGATAGTGGCCGAACTCCGCAGCCGCACGGCAGTGCGCGCAGGAGAGGTTGCAGCTGCGGGTGATCTCCCACGCGATGATGCGCGGTGCCTTGATGCCTGTGCGCTCCTCGTAGGCGAGCGCCGCCGGTCCGCCGCCGGGTCGGAAGCCCACGCTCCGTGCGCCGCCGTGACGCTGCCGGTCCATCGGGACACCTGCGGGGTGGCCGCCAGGGTGACCGCCGGGATGACCACCGGGGTGGCCCATCGTCATGCCGACTCCCTCGGTGCCGCACGGCGCCATCGCATCGGCGAGCTCCTGCTCGGTGATCGTCGGACGGCTCTCGCCGAACTCGGCCTCTAGGTCGAGATCCGGACGGGCGTCAGCGTTGCCTACGTTCTCAGCCATCTACTCGCCTTCCCTGAGCCACCGCGCCGCGTCCTTGGCGTGGTAGGTGATGATCATGTCAGCGCCCGCGCGCTTCATCGAGAGCAGCGTCTCGAGCACGACGCGCTTCTCGTCGATCCAACCGTTGAGCGCCGCCGCTTTCACCATCGCGTATTCGCCGCTCACGTTGTACGCGCACGTGGGGTACTCGAACTCGTCCTTCACGCGGCGCAGTATATCCAGATATGCGAGCGCCGGCTTGACCATCACGATGTCGGCGCCCTCCGCGATATCCAGCGCGGTCTCGCGGATGGCTTCGTCGCTGTTGGCCGGGTCCATCTGGTAAGCGCGACGGTCGCCAAAGGACGGCGCGCTGTCAGCCGCATCACGGAACGGGCCGTAGTAACCGCTCGAGTACTTGGCCGAGTACGCCATGATCGGAACGTCGGAGTATCCCTCGGAGTCCAGCGCCGCACGGATCGCACCGACGCGACCGTCCATCATGTCCGACGGGGCGACCATATCCGCGCCCGCCTCGGCGTGGCTCACCGCGGTCTGCGCGAGCAGCTCGAGCGTGACGTCGTTCATGACGCAGCCGGTATCATCGAGGATGCCGCAGTGCCCGTGGCTCGTGTACTCGCACATGCAGACGTCGGTGATGACGGTGAAGCCGGGGTTGTGCGCTTTGATGACCCTGATCGCCTGCTGGACGATGCCGTCTTCGGCATACCCGCCGCTGCCGGCCTCGTCCTTCTCCGACGGGATGCCGAACAGGATGACCGCCGGGACACCGAGCGAGACGAGCTCGTCGATCTCGGTGGGCAGCTGGTCGAGCGAGATGTTGAACACTCCCGGCATCGACGACACCTCACGACGCACGCCGGTCCCGAACTCGACGAACAGCGGGTAGATGAGCTCGCTCGCATGAAGCGTGGTCTCACGCATGAACGAGCGAAGCGTCTCGGTACGACGCATGCGGCGCGGGCGATATGCGGGGAACTCCACAACGGCCTCCTTACGCGGGTGCCTGCCCGGACACGAGGTCCTCGGGTGGCACCCAGACGATCGAACTGCGGTACGTGCGGGCCCGTCATGACCCGCACGCGAACACACGAATCCCATACAAACAGTCGGGGCGACCCGCGTGAACGCGGCCGCCCCGGCAGAGTATCCCTGGTGGAGATGAGCGGGCTCGAACCGCCGACCTCTGCGTTGCGAACGCAGCGCTCTCCCAGCTGAGCTACATCCCCATCTTCTGCGGCCGGTCCGATCGGGGCCGGGCGCAGATGTATACAATGCCGAGCGATGCTCGCTTTGTCAATCGTGCGCGACGCCCGGATCGGTGCCGCGCGAACCTTCACCCGCCGTATGTATCGAGCGCTGAAACAAGGCCCGGCGCCGTGTACTCGGCCGGCTCCACGTCGACTTCCAATCCGGCCTCGCGCGCCGCGCGCGCGGCGACCGGGCCGATGGTCGCCACGACCATCGCGCCGACGTCGACACCTTCGGCCAGGCGCAGGAAACCCCGCACCGTGGACGGTGACGTGAAGGTCACCGCATCCGCCTCACGGGCCCGCAACCGCTCGAGCACCGCGGCGTCTCCAGGCCCGGTGACCGTCTGGTACACCGGCACCACATCCACGCGCACGCCGCGCTCGCGGAGACCGTCCGGCAACACCTCGCGGGCCTCGAGCGCACGTGGCAGGAGCACCCGCGTCCCGGCACCGACACCCCGGACGCACAACCCCTCGAGCACACCCTCGCCGACGTATTCGTCGGGCACGAAGTCGGGTTCGATGCCGTGCGACCGCAGTGCCGTGGCCGTGGCGGGTCCGACCGCGGCCACGCGAAGGCCGTGCAGATGCCGGGCGTCCAGATCGTCGAGCGCCATCCGCGCGAAGAACCGTGCCACCGTGTTCACCGAGGTGAAGATGACCCAGGCGTACACGTCCAGGCTGCGTATCGCGTCGTCGAGCGGGGCGGTGTCCGGCGGATCGACGATCTCGATCGACGGGAACACGAGCGGTTCGGCACCCGCCGCCTCGAGCAGGCTGACGAGCGTGCCCGCCTGCTCGCGCGAGCGCGTCACCACCACCCGTTTGCCCGCCAGCCAGCCCATCCCGTTGGTCGCCTCCGTATCAGGTTCCGAGCAGTGTATCGACCGAGCCGTCCGGTGTCGCCTCGCGGATCTCAGCGAGGATAGCATCGGCACCGAGCGACCGAAGTACCCCGACCATGGCCTCGCCGAGCGCCTCAGGCTCTCCCGCATCGCCGCACATCTGATGCCGGATGATGCGCTCTCCGTCGACCGAGCCCACCATGGCATCCATGGTGAGGGTATCGTCCTCGTAGCGCGCGTATGCACCGATCGGCACCTGGCAACCACCCTCGAGGGAGCGCATCACCACGCGCTCGGCGGTCACACACTCCATCGTCTCCGGGTGGCCGATCCGCTCCAGCGCGTGCAGCATGAACTCGTCGTCCTCGCGGATCTCGATGCCGATCGCACCCTGGCCGACCGCCGGGACCATCTGCGTCACCGGGATGTAACTCGTGATGCGCTCGCCCCAACCCATCCGCGTGATGCCCGCCGAGGCGAGAATCACCGCGTCGAGTTCACCCTCTTCGGCCTTGCGCATGCGGGTGTCGAGGTTGCCGCGGACATCGACGATCTCGAGGTCAGGGCGCACGTGCACCACCTGCGAGCGGCGACGGAGGCTCGACGTGCCGAGCCTGCCGCCGTGCGGGAGGGTCGTGAGGTCGTAGTCGGCGCCGGACACGAGGACGTCACGCGGGTCGACGCGCTCGGGCATCGCGGCGATGACGCAGCCGTCGGGCAGCTCGGTGGGCACGTCCTTCATCGAATGAACACACAGGTCCACGGTGCCCGCCAGCAGCTCCACCTCGAGCTCCTTGGTGAAGAGCCCCTTACCACCCACCTTGGCGAGCGGCACATCGAGGATCTTGTCGCCGGTGGTCTTGATGATCTTGAGGCTGACCGGTAGGCCAGTGACCACCTCGAGCTTGGCTTTGATGTACTCCGACTGCCACAACGCGAGCTTGCTGCCCCGCGTGCCGATGACCAGTTCTTTACGCTCCACAGTCTCCGATACCCTCCCCTGTCTCCGTATGCCTGTCCACGATCTCGCGCGCGCGCAGGTTGAGCAGGTTGCGGAATGCGCCGGGACCTTGTCTGTCTTCCGAGTCGTCAAGCCCGTAAAGAACCCGGGCCGTCTCCACATACTGGTAGCCTTCCTTGCCTGTCGAGAGCTTCTTGAGACGCGCTGTAGGACCGTGGAGCATCTTGTTCACGATCGCGCACGTGAGCGCCTCGATGGTCTTGCGCTCCTTGTCGGAGAGATCGAGCCGCTTGAGCGCCTTCTCAAGCTCCATCTGCCGGATCACCTCGGCCTTCGCACGGATCGCCGTGACCGTGGGGACGACCTCCATCGACTCCGCCCAGCTGTAGAAGGCGGCGATCTCCTCGTCGATGATGGTCTCGGCACGCCGCGCCTCGGCCATGCGCTCCTCGAGGTTGGCCTCTACGACTCCGGAGAGGTCGTCGATGTCGTAGAGGAACACATCGGGGATATCGTTGACAGCCGGGTCGATGTCGCGCGGTACCGCGATGTCTATGAGGAAGAGCGGGCGGGCGCGGTGCTTCGCCGCCGGCGCGAGTGCGGCCTTGGTGATGACGTACTCGGTCGCCGCCGTCGACGAGATGACGATGTCGGTGTCGCGCATGCTCTCGTAGAAGCTCTCGTAGGGCACGGCCGTCCCATTGAAGCGAGCGGCCATGTCCTCGGCACGCTCGAGCGTCCGGTTGGCCACGAGCACGCGGCTGACGCCGTTGGCGACCAGGTGTCGCAGCGTGAGCTCGCTCATCTCGCCCGCGCCGAGCACGAGTACGGTGCGGCCGTCGAGGGAGTCGAAGACCTTCTTGGCGAGTTCGACCGCGGCGTAGCTGATGGAGACCGCCGACTCGCCGATGGCCGTCTCGGTGCGCACGCGCTTGCCGACCTCGAAACTCTGGCGGAACAGCTTGTTGAGCGCCCTGCCGGTCGACCCCGCGCACTGCGCATGGTCGTAGGCCGCCTTGGCCTGGCCGAGGATCTGGGCCTCGCCCACCACCATGGAGTCGAGCGATGCGACCACCCTGAAGAGATGGCGCACGACCGCTTCGCCGGTGACGATGTAGAGGTAGCGCGCGAGCTCCTGCGGGTCGAGGGTGTGGTAGTCCGCGAGGAAGTCGATCACCGCGTCCACGCCGCCGTCGCTCTCCGAGGCGACCGCGTAGACCTCGGTGCGGTTGCACGTGGAGAGGATGACAGCCTCGGAGATCAGCGGGGCGCTCGTGAGGGTCGAGAGCGCGTGGGGCTGCACGTCGGCAGGGAACGTGAGCTTCTCGCGTATCGCGACGGGTGCGGTCTTGTGGCTGAGGCCGATCAGTACGAGGTGCATCAGGAGCGGATCGCCTCCGGGGGTAGGACGAGGGCCGACGATGACATGCGCATACTGCGCGCGAAGGGACTGGGACGCCCCCGCCGGAACGGTGCGTTGTTGTTCAGGCAAGCAGGCCCGGCGGGGGCGATGTGGCAGTGCGGACGCACCGCCTGCACGCGCCTGAACATCGTCATGAAGGTATGTGCCCACGAGGCGGCACGCGGCAGACACTCGCTAGTGGAGTGCATCGGCATGCACCCCCTCACGGCGCGCGGCGGCCACCTTGGCATCGAAGACCCGGTGGAACAACTCGGGCCAGATGCCCTCGACACGGTAGAGCAGGCGATTGGTCGCGCCGTGGAGTACGAGGAACCTCCCGCGTTCTATCGCGTGGAGGAACTTGGCTGCCGCGACCGACGGCGGGATGGTCACGGCGATGCCGTTGATCGCCGCGGTCTCCCGGGGCTCGGTCGCGATCTCACGGGCGTAGCCCGGGGTATCCATGTTGGGCGGGCATGCGAGCGTCACACCCACGCCGTGAGGCTTGAGCTCGCTGCGTAACACCTCCGCGAACCCGGTGACGCCGAATTTGGCTGCGCTGTAGCCCGCGTACCCGTAGACGCCGACCAGGCCGCCCATCGAGGAGACCAGGCCGATGTGTCCGGACCCACGCTCGACCATCGAGGGCGCGACGGCGCGGGCGGCGTAGATGGTACCGAGGAGGTTTACCTCTACGTGCCGCACGAGATCGTCGATCTCGGTCTCGACGAATCGCTGCGGCTCGCAGAATCCCGCGCACGTGAGAAGCACATCCACGGGACCGGAAGCCGACGACGCCTCCTCGACCGCACGCTCCACCTGCGCCCGAACAGCAACATCGCACGGAATCGTCGAAATGCGTTGTTCGGCACGCGTTGCGCGCGAACGCACAGCCTCCTGGGATGCCTCCAACCGGATCGCATCACGGGCGATGAGCGACACGTGTGCACCGGCGGATGCCGCCAGCTCGGCGGCCGCGAGGCCCATCCCGCTGGATGCTCCGGTGATCAGCACGTGCTTGTCAGTCCAGAACGACACGCGACTCCTTCTACAGTCCGAAGACGTGGAACCCGGCGGGCACCGTGCGGGCGACGACAGCGAGTACGACCACGAGCGCGAACCCGACGAGCGCGATGTACGCGCCACGACGACCCTGCCACCCGTGACGCCAGCGCAGGAGCATATACGCCGCGAAGACGAGCCAGACGATCCCCGACAACACGACGCGGGCGTCAGCCCACCACAGGCTCACGTCGGTCTCCATGGCGCGCAGCACGCCAAGCAACAGTCCCGCCGAGTACGCCGGGAACGCCCAGAGAACCGAGCGCCGTGCGACCGCATCGGTCTGGGCGAGCGACGGCAGTCGGCTGAAGAGTCTCGTCGTCTTGCGCGACTTGAGCTGTCGCTCGATCACCACATACAGCAACGAGCCGGCCGCACCGATGGCGAAACCCGCGTTCGCGAACGCGATGAGGGCAACATGTATTCCCACGCGCCAGCTGTCCAGGAGCGCCGCCTGTGCGGGCGTGACATCGGCCAGCACGCTGCGGCTCACACCGAGGACCTGCGCGATGAGCATCACAACGAGCGCGGACGGCACGAGCAGGGCGCCGTACGTCTTCACCTTGAGCATGTGCTCGAGCAGGAAGTACACAAGCACGAGCGCCCAGGCCATCAGGACGAGAACGTTGGCGCCCGTGAGCTGGGTGCCATCGGTGGCCGATGAGCGCAGGCCGATCGAGGCAGTATGCAGCAGGAAGCCCGCGCCCGTGGCAAACGTGGCGTACCACGTGAGCGACTGGCGCTTCGTGGCCACCTGATAGCCATAGAGCACCGTCGCAGCCGCGTAGAACGCCATTGCGAGCCAGAACGCGACGAACGCTACCTGCAGCACCGTGCCTCCTCAGTCGATCACGATACCGTGCGCTTACTCGGCGGCCTGGCGACGCGCCACTGCGGCCTCCAGGACCTCGATCTGCTTGCTGAGACCCTTGAGCCGATTCACCGCCATGCCGACATAGATGACCAGTCCCAACCACAGCAGCGCATAGGCGCCCGCCACGAGCGGCCACTGGGTCAGGACGAGCGAATAGACCTCTTTGAGTGTGGGGTTCACCAGGATCACCTCTCCAGAAGGGCTTTGGCCTGCTCGATGCGGTCGTGCAGCTGTACTTCGCCCATACGCAGCTGATAGATGGCGTAACCAAGGGCGATCATCCCGATCTGCCCCAGGATGAAGGACACGAGCATGGGGCCCTCGAGGCCACCACGCTCGATGACCGGGTGGTTCGAGGGAATGAGACGCGTGATGAAGAACGAGATCGGCACGTCGATGAACGCGAGGATGGAGAACACAGCCGCGTAGACGGCGCGTCGCTCCTCATCCTCGACCGAGTTGCGGAGCACGAAGTACGCGATGACGAGCAGCGTCAGGATGAAGTACGTGGTGAGTCGCGGCTCCCAGTCCCACCACACACCCCACGCGGCCTTCGTCCACAGGATGCCGGTAGCCATCGTGAGCCCGATGAACACGAGCGTCACCTCCATGGAGACCCGCTGCTTGGTGTCGTACTCACGGTTGCGCGTCATGAGGAAGCGCACGGCGTAAAACGCCGCGAACATGAAGACGATGAAGGAGATCTCGGCTACAGGCACGTGGAAGTAGAAGATCTTCTGACCCCAGTCGGGACGGCCGTACTCGGAACCGAAGACGGTCGCCGTCTCAAAGTCATCCGCGGCGATCGTGACCGCACCGGAGCCGGTGTCGATCTCAACCGCCTCAGCGTCGGCCGCGATGAGTTCACCACGGATCGTCTCGCCGCCAGCCTCCACCTCGACGGTGTACCCCGCGTAGTTGGCGAGGTATCGCGCCTCATCGATCGGCTGCTCGAACGGCCCCTTGTACCGGACCGAATCAGCCTGCTCGGCCGTGCGCACGAACCCGAAGTCCGGCACCCCTGCCCAGAAGAACGCACCCAGGAATGCGCCGAGGGTCAGGACGCCGCCCAGCGCGAGCGCAACCAATGCTCTGGTCGTCAGCGATCTCACGTGGCTTACCGCCTCCCTATCGAAGACACGCGGCGCTTACGCGCCGACGATGAACTCGTACAGTCCGTACGACGCGAGCAACATGATCACGTCGTAGCCGAAAACCCACGCCATGCCGGTCCAGAAGACCTCGACCCCCTGTACGCCGCCCACAATGGCGCCTCCGGTCGCGGTCACCGCCCCGAGAAGCAGCGGATACATGAGCGGGATGAAGAGCATGGCAAGCACGAAGTCCTTGCCCGAGGTGTTGACCGACATCGTCGCGAGCAGCGTGCCGACACCCGCCATGCCGATCGAGCCCGCAACGAGGATGAGCGGCAAGAGCGCGAGTGAACTCCAGTCCAGCTGGGTCCCCTGCAGGAACAGGAAACCGAAGACCGGGAGGGTGAGCGCCTCGACCGCAAGGAGGAAGATCAGGTTGCCGCCGGCTTTGGCGAAGAATATCACCGGACGATCGACCGGTGAGAGCAGCAGCGCCTCGAGGCATCCCTGGTCCTTCTCGTGGACGAGTGAGCGGTTGAGGCCGAGCATCGAGGTGAAGATGAACGCCAGCCACAGCAGCCCAGCAGCGATGTCACGCGGATCGAAGCTCGAGCCCGCCTGCGAGAGCGCCACGAAGTAGACAACCATCGTGAGCAACGAATACAGGCCCATCGACATGATCATCTCTTTGGTGCGGAGCTCCATGACGATGTCTTTGCGGAGCATCGCGCGCAGTTGCCGTGCCGAGTCGCTCGCCATCTACGACACCCCCATTCCCACAGTGGAGCGGTAGGTCTGGCGGAACGCGGCGTCATCGATCGCTTCGCGCGGCTCGTAGAGCACGACCCGTCCTTTGGCGAGAATGAGCGCATGGCTGCAGAGCTCGAGGCCCTTGTCGAGGTCGTGGCTGATCATGACGAAGGTGTGGTTTCCGCGGATCTGTGCGATGAGGCCGTCCAGGATATCCATGGCGTGCGGGTCGAGCCCCGAGTACGGCTCGTCGAGGAAGAGCACTTCGGGGCGGTGGAGCAGCGCCCGGGCGATCGAAAGACGCTGCAGCATGCCTCGCGAGAACGTACGCGTGAGATCCAGCTTCCGGTGGTCGAGTTCGACGGCCTCGAGCAACTCGGACACACGCACATGCGGCTTCTCCACGCCGTACATGTCCGCGAAGAACAACAGGTTCTCCTCGGCGGTGAGATCGGGATAGAGCAACGGATTGTGGCTGATGAGCCCGATGTGTGTGCGCAGCTCGACTGCGTCGGCCACGACATCGCGACCGAGCACGCGGGCTGTACCGCTCGTAGGGTTGAGCAGGGTGGTCAGCACCTTCACGAAGGTCGTCTTCCCCGCGCCGTTGGGTCCGAAGATCGAGAGGAACGCGCCCTTCGGCAACTCGACGTCGATGCCGTCGAGTGCCTTGCGCACGCCGAAGGCCCGGGTAAGACCCCGGACCTCGAGCGCGAGCGTTTGAGCCTGCTCCTCGTTCACCTGACCGCCTCTATGCCGCGAGCTGCTTCTTCGGCCACGCCGCAAGCCCGCTGCCGAGGATGAGCACGATGAAGCCGACCCAGACCCACCACTGCAGCGGGAAGAACTTGATGGTCACGATGGCCATGTTGTTGTCACCCACGCCGGAGAACGAGATGAAGATGTCCTTGAAGACCTCGCTCCTGAGGGACACGTGCTGCGTGCTCTGGCGCTGCTGGGCGAGCTGCTGCGGGAAACGCATCTGCGGGTGCAGCTCGTCGATCTTCGTGCCATCCCTCGATACGTCGAGGTTCAGCGTGTAGACGTCGTCACCCTTGGTGGCGCCGACCGGGACGTTCTCCTGGGTCTGCTCGAGCGAGACGAACGAGAACGTGTAGCCCTCGGCCTCATACGTGGCACCCGGCTCCTGCAGGATCTGCGCGTTGTGGGTGCGCACGAACATCGTGGACCCCACGAGTCCGATGAGGATGATGCCCATGCCGAGGTGCGTGAGGTAGCCGCCGGACTGCGTGCGTGCGCGCGTGATGATCCAGCCGAGGGCGGAGCCGAACGACTCACCCTTGGCCGCGGCACGCTTGCGAGCGCCGTCGAAGAACAGCCACAGCGGGAGTGCGATCGCGTATGCCGCCACGATCACACCGGAGAGCGCCAGGAAGTGGTGCCACCACTCGGCCGTGATACCCGAGGGCGTGTAGAACGGCAGCATCGCGAACACGTAGATGGCGACGAACGCGGCCGCGATCGGCGTTCCGACGATGACGGGGCCTTTCGCCTTCTCCCACAGTTTCTTCCAGTCGCCGCCGCCCCATGCGAGGATCGGGCAGAGGGTCATTATGAAGATGTAGAAGATGCCGAGCGGACGTGCCAGCGCGTCGTAGGACGGCGTCTTGATCGACTGGCCGCCGAGCGGCATCCACTCGGGGAACGCCGAGGACATCGTCATGTAGGCGACGAGCACGGCGGAGATGAGCATCAGCACGTTGTTGAAGTAGTACGAGCCTTCCTTGGACATGATCTTCTCGAAGCCGTCGGCCTCACTCGAGAGCTGGTCCCTGCGCATGATCACGCCGGCGGCCATGACCCCGAGCGAGCCCACCATCATGATCAGGAAGAGCCAGAACGACAGTGGGTCCTCCTGGAACGCGTGGACCGACTGGACGATGCCCGAACGGGTGATGAACGTGCCCAGCAAGACGAACACGAAGGTCACTGCGGCCATCATGAAGGTCCACATGCGGAAGCCTTCGCGACGACGATATACGGTCATCGAGTGGACGAGGCCCACGCCCGTGAGCCACGGCAGCAGCGAGGCGTTCTCCACCGGGTCCCATGCCCAGTAGCCGCCGAATGCCAGCTCGTAGTACGCCCACACGGAGCCGAGACCGATGCCGATACCGAGCAGCAGCCATGAGAACACGGTGATGCGGTCGGTCAGCACGACCCACTTCTTGGACACGTCGCCCGTGACGAGCGCGGCAAGTCCGAACGCGAATGGGACCGCCAGGCCTGCATACCCCACGAACAGTGTCGGCGGGTGGAGCACCATCGCCCACGTCTGTAGAAGCGGGTTCATGGCTGCGCTCGTCAGGAGCGCCCCCGTGGCCGGGTCGACCATCCCGGCCGGCGCAGGCTGGAATGGGTTGTTCGTATCGATGAACAGCGCTGCAAGGAAGAACAGTTGTACGAAGTTAAGGATGGCGAGACCGGTCGAGCCGAGACGGCTGTCGTTCTTCATGAACTTGCCGGCGATGAACGCCGCATAGATCGCGAGGATCCACTCCCAGAAGAGCAACGATCCCTCACGGCCGGCCCAGACGCCGGACAGGCGATAGAGCCACGCCCACGGCCCGGTTGTCGTGGGGTGGTTGAAGATCACGTACTGCAGGGCCCAGTTCTCGGAGAGGAACGCCGTAGCCAGCAGGACGATGGCGAGGGTGGTGAACCCGAAGACGCCGAACGTCAGCAGGTGGCCGAGCTTCCGGGTGCTGTCGGTCCCCTGCCCGCCAAAGGCATACGCACCGATCGACGCGATGGCCGACATACTCGCCAGGCCGAGGAGGACATTACCGATGGTTCCGATATCCATGCAGGAGCTCCGTTCGCGAATAAGAACCGTGGCGGAAGACTACTTGGCGGCCTGGTCGAGGGCGACTTCGGTGCATTCGAACACATCGCCCTCTTCGAGGGAGCCGGTGATGACCACCTTCACTCCGTCGGCGAACTCGTCGGAAAGCCCGCCGCCCCACGATACGTCGAGCGCGTTGTCGCCGACCGCATCATCGGCGAGCCGGAAGCGAGGCGTCGCACCTGGGGCGCCGATCGACCCGTTGACCACGAAACCCGTGACCTTGAAGGTGACGCCCGAGAGCTCGTCGGCACGGGCCAGCGTGTCGTTCACCGTGAGAGCGCCGGTCGCGGACTCGTACTTGGAGGGGCACTTGGTGACGAGGTATTTGGCGTTGATCGAGCCGTCTTCCTCGAGTACGCCGGTGACCGTCGCGGTAGTGCCATCACCGAACGAGCCGGGAACGACCTCGTTCCACACTATGCGCAAACGACCCGAGTCGGGGTCTTCACCGTCTTCGATCTCGAACACGAACGGGGTGGCGCCGGAAGTCCATGACCCGGCCACCACCTCACCGGAGACCTCGACCTGCGTACCCACGAGGTCGGCCTCGGTGAGAGCCTGTGCGACCGATGTCTTGGTGGCGGTGCCGCCGCTGAAGTCGGAGAACAGGATGAGGGCTCCGACGGCGACGAAGATGAGGATGGTAACACCGATGAGACGCTGCTTCGCACGCTTGTTCACTCAGCGATCACTCCCTGCCCGTCGCGCTGCATGCGGCGACCTGACGTAGCGGAGCGCGTGGACGACCCTGGCGGGCCATAGAAGCGCACCGTGACTGCCATTGCTTGCCTGAACGCACGAATCGTACCACACCCCGTCCGTGAAACTCTCACGAATCAGGATTCTTCATGCGAGCGCTCGAGCGGAGAAAGCAAGAGCTGTGCCGCCCCTGCTTCGGTCGGTGCGATCCTCGCGACCGTCAGGCGTTTCGCGACCAGATGAGCGCCAGCCCCTCGAGTGTAAGGTCGTCATCGACCTCGTCGATCGTGGTGGTGAGCGGCGCGATGCGCCCGGCAAGACCGCCGGTCGCGACCACCGTGCAGGCGCCTCCGAGCTCGTCCCACGTCCGGCTGACGAGGCCGTCGATCATCGCCGCATGGCCCATGAGAAGTCCGGCCTGCACCGACTCACGCGTGTTGCGTCCGATCGCGTGTGCCGGGGGCTCGAGGTCGACCGCCGACAACCGGGCCGCGCGGCTGAACAACGCGTCCGCACTGGTCTCCAACCCGGGAGCGATGGAGCCACCGAGATAGGCGCCGGCCGCATCGACGACATCGAACGTGGTAGCCGTTCCGAGATCCACCACGATCACCGGAGCACCGAAGCGCTCCACGGCGGCGATCGCGTTCACGATCCGGTCCGCCCCGATCTCGTGCGGGTTCTCGTACGCGATCGGCATCCCGGTCTTCACACCAGGCCCCACCACGAGCGGCGCGAGGCCGGTTGCCCGGACGGCAAGATCCTCGTACGCGGCTGTGAGCGTGGGAACGACCGACGAGATGACGACCCGCTCCACCTCGTCCCAGCCGCGACCGTCCAGCGTGAACAGCCCGCCGATACGCAGGCGGATCTCATCGGCGGTCAGTGTGGGTTCGGTGGACACCCGCCAGCGTGCGATCGGACCCTCATCGCCGATCAGCCCGAGCACGGTCTGCGTGTTACCGATATCCACCGCGAGGATCATGACTTCCCCTTCCTCCGGCCGCCTGGCGACCGTGACGACCCGGCAACAGCATCGACGAGGCCGACGGAAGCCGGTGGTATCATCGCGTAAGACCTCGACTCCTGGAGGAAGCCCGTGACGACCACGCCCGCCCGGATCCTCGTCGTCGATGACGAAGAGTCGATCCTACAGTTCGTATCGTACAACCTTCGCAAAGAGGGGTACGACGTGACCGTAGCTCCCGACGGCGATACCGCACTCGCCCGTGTCGCGGAGACACCCTTCGACCTCATCGTGCTCGACATCATGCTTCCCGGTACCGACGGCTACGAGGTGTGTCGCCGCATCCGTGCGACGAGCGACACCCCGGTGCTCTTCCTCTCGGCGCGTGACACCGAGCTCGACAAAGTCGTCGGGCTCGAACTCGGCGGAGATGACTACCTCGCCAAACCGTTCGGGGTTCGCGAGCTCATCGCTCGTGTGAAGGCGCTGCTACGCCGAAGCGGAGGACGCAGCGCCGATGGACCCGAGGGCGCCGGTGCGTTCGAGGTCGCCGGCATCTCACTCGACGAGAGCGCCCACCTCGCCTTCCATGGCGATGCGGCGATCGACCTCACACCCCGCGAGTTCGAGCTGCTCGCATGCCTCATGCGTCACGCGGGTCGCGTGCTCTCCCGCGAGCAGCTGCTCAAAGAGGCGTGGGAGTGGCAGTACGTGGTCGAGACCAAGACGGTCGACACCCACATCAAGCGGCTCCGTGACAAGCTCGCGGCCGCCGGAGTCGACCCTGCGGTCGTCGAGACCGTACGCGGGTACGGCTACCGACTGGCGACGTAGCACGTCATGCGCTCATCGATCCGTCGCCGGCTGCTCGTCGCGTTCCTCACGGTCGCCCTGACGGTCGCCACCGCCCTCTCGGCGTATTTCCTGACCGAGCTCGAAGGGTACGGGCTGCGCAAGATCGAAGAGCGGCTCATGAGCGAGCAGACCGTGCTGGCTGCCGCACTCTCGGCCCAGATCACCACCTCCGGTGGACGAGGACTGAGTGACTCCCAGACTGAGGCGCTCTCCGCCGAGCTGAGCCGGAGCGGCCTTGGTCAGGTCTCGCGCATCCGCGTCCTCGACCGCAGCGGCGTGTCGCTTGCTGACTCGACCGGTGCCGACCTCGGCATCGGATACGCCGAGACCCCCGAGGTCACGCGTGCACTCGCGGGAGAGACCTCATCGGAGCGGCGCGTCCTGCCTGACGGCAGGATCATGATCTCCGTCGCCGGTCCGGTCATGGTCGATGGCCGCGTCCTCGGGGTCGTACACACCTCGGCGGCGACCTTCTCCATCCGTACGCTCGTCCGCGACTACCGCCCGCAGCTCGCACTCGCGACGGTACTCTTCTTCATAGCGACGCTTGCGCTCACCGAGATGCTGGCCCGCTGGCTGTCGGCGCCTCTACGTTCGCTCGCGCAGGGCGCGGTCGCGTTCGCCTCGGGTGACCACTCGGTGCGTGTCCGCCCGCAGGGCTCAAACGAGACGCGCGCCGTGGCCGAAGCGTTCAACGCGATGGCCGATGAGGTCCAGGAAGCGCTCCGGGAACTGCGCGAGGAGGAGCGACGGAAGTCGCGATTCGTCTCGGACGTGAGCCACGAGTTGCGGACCCCGCTCACGGCGATCCGGGGCGCGGCTGAGACGCTGCTCGACGGGGACGTTCCCGAAGATGACGCGCGACAGTTCCTGTCCACGATCGCACGCGAATCCGAGCGGCTCGGACGGCTGGCGAACGACCTCATCACGCTCCAGCGCATCGAGGGCGCCACCGGCGAGCTGCCGCTGTCACGGGTGGACCTGGCCAGCATCGCTCAACACGCGATCGACGGGCTCGCACCGCTTACAGAGGCCCGCGGGGTCCAGGTGGAGCTGACCGGCAAAGCGGCACCGGTGCTCGGCGACCGCGACCGGCTGCAGCAGGTGTTCGGCAACCTCCTCGACAATGCGTCACGCGTGACACCGGAAGGCAAGAAGATCGCCATTGAGCTCGCCGATGATGGCGACCAGGTGGTCGCCCGCGTGCTGGACGAGGGACCGGGCATCGCGGAGAAGGATGCGGCCCGCATCTTCGATCGCTTCTACCGCGCGCAATCGAGCCGCGACCGGGGATCGGGAGGCGCTGGCCTGGGGCTGGCGATCGTCGCCGCGATCGTCACCGCACACGGGGGCAGTATCACCGCCGCACCGCGGCCGGACGGTGGCACCATCTTCACGCTGCGGTTCCCCGCTGTCAGCCCGGAGTAGCGAGGCACCGCGCCTCGCCTCGCGAGTTCACGGAGTCACTCACGGACCGATGCGGTCGATCTCGAGCAGCGTATGGTCACCGGCTACCCGGGCGAACACCGCAGCCGTCTCGGGGTGGCAGGTGAAAAAGACAATCTGCCGCTCCGCCGCGAGCTGGGCGATGGCCTCGGCGGCACCTTCACGCCGCTCCGGGTCGAAGTTCACGAGCACGTCGTCCATCAGTACCGGGAGCGCACTCCCCACATCACCGAGACGGGCGATCAGGCCGAGCCTGATCGACAGGTACAGCTGCTCGGCGGTGCCGCGGGAAAGCAGGTCTGAGGTATGGGCCGCGGCCCGCGCGTCGAACGCCTCGATTCGCCCCTCGTCGAGGGGTACGGTGAGGTTCTGATATCGGCCACGCGTCATCGTCGAGAACAGGCGTCCCGCCTCACGCACGACTTCGGGCTGCCGCTCCCGCTCGTACCGCTGCTGCGCATCGCCCAGGATGCGCGCGGCACACGCATCCACAAGGTAGCTGTCGACGGCATCGGTCAGGCGCTCCACCAACCCCGATTCCGCGAGCGCGAGCTCCACGCTCCGCTGCTCCCGTGCGCCCTGCTCGAGACGCGCCTCAAGCCCGCTGATCTCGCTCACCAGCGACTCGAAGGCCCCGGCGGCCTCGGCCTCCTCACGCTCCGCCACGGCATGCCTCACCCGCAGGTCATCGAGCGTGCCGCCCTCGACAAGATCGAAGCGCTCGAGGATCTCGTGGATGTCAGCCTGCGCCTTGTCGAGCCGCGATTCCTCGGCCACGATCCTCGCATCCACAGGCCGAGTGTCACGGAGCAGCTCGTCGGCCCGGGCCGCCAGCGCCCGCTCAGCGGCGAGACGCTCTTTGACGCGGTTGACCAGGGCGGGCAGCCCCTCACGTCCGGACGGCGCCGGGAGGTCCATCACGGGCTCCGCAACATCGCGGAGCCGGACGATGTAGTCGTCGATCGCACGCGATCGGCACGCCAGATCCTCGCGCAACTCCGCCTCGCTCTGGCGAGCCACCCGCGCCTCCCGCGCCGAGCTGATCGCGGTCGCGGCTGCAGCCGGGGACATCTCAGCCTCGAGCCCACGATCCTCCAGCCACGAACGCCACAGTGCGACACGCGTCTCCAAGGCGCCACGTGCGAGCGCAACGTCGCGCTCAGCCTCGGCAGTAGCTGACGCCGCGTCCTCGAGCGCCTCGACCGCCACGCGCGCGTTCTCCAGCGACCGACGCATGCGTGACAGCTCGAGCGTGCCCGCACCGGACTCGAGACCGAGCGCGCGCAGCGCGGCGCGTTCGTCATCGCCGAGAGCAACCGGCACCCCAGCCCGTGCACGAAGCAGGAACCAGAGACCCGCGATCAGGAGCACGCCCCCGATGCCGGCGGTGACCCACTCTTCAAGGTACACGCCAGCCGCGACCGCTCCGACCCCCGAGGCGAGCATCACGAGCGACGGCAGATCGAAGGAGCTGCCCGGACGGCCCGCTGATGCAGCGCGCGCTGTCTCAAGCGCATCGAGCGCCGCCAGCCGCTCCGCAATGGCATCGGCCGGATCGTCGGCGACGATACCGAGCGGTAGCAGCTGACGGTCTGCCGCCACCCGGGCCTGGGCGAGCGCCGCGGACTCGCGCTCGCGTGTCTCCCCGCGACTCTCCACCTGCAGTTCGAGCCGCTGCAGCGCCTCGCGTGCTTCCTCGATCGCCGCGGCATCTCCGTGGCTCACGCCGAGGCTGCTCAGGGCCTCTTGCCCGAGACCACTTCGCTCGGCCGCATCGCCGGCCCGCGAGGATGCGCGCTCGACCGCAGCCTCCGCGGTCGTGATAGAACGGGCCGACTCGATGTGGATGGGAGCTTCGTCGAGCAGTGCGTCGATCTCGGGCGCCGCCGCCAGCAGCGTTTCGTCGATCGCGATGGCGTCGAACTCCTCGGACAGTCGCTTGCGCTCCTGGCGCAACAGTATGAGCGCCTCTTCCTGGTCACGGATCGCCAGGAGCCGCCCGTCGGCTCGGTCGACGGCCACCGAGAGCTCGGTAAGCCCGGTGCGTGAGCGCTCGAGCGCCTCGCGTAGCTCGGGTAGACGCTCCCGAAGGCTCGCCACACGCTCCTGGTCGCTCGCGAACTCCTCACTCCGAGCCCGCAGGACACGCTCCTCGGAGCGCACATCACGCAGCTCGGCGATCAGCGTGTTCAGACCCCGCTTCCGCCCGCCCGGTGTGAATATCTCGCCTGCGTCCTTCTCGAGTGCCGCCCGGACTTCGTGCGGGCTCACCCGCAGACCGGCGCTCGCCGCGTACAGGCGGGACAGCACGTCGTCCCCCGCCGCGCGCTGCTCCTCGATGGCGGCCATCTCATCGAGGCCGAAGCCGAACACGATACGGTACGCGAGTGCGCTCACGCCGCGCGTGAGCTCGGATGCGAGGTCGGAGCGCTCCTGACCGGCGAGCGCGCGGGTGCGTACCACGCCGCCGTGAGGGCCTTCGCCCCGCTCGATGACCCAGCTTCCCTCGCCGTCGCTGAAGACGAGCCGTGCGAGGCGACCATCGCCTGAGACGAAGTACCCCGGCTCCTTGCGCGCGGCTGTGGGGTATCCGAAGAGTACGTGCCGTACGAGCGCCGTGTACGTGGACTTCCCGGCCTCATTAGGGCCGAGGACGACCGTGAGCCCCTCGTCGAGGTCACCGAGCGCTGCACCGGCAAGGCGGCCGTAGCGGACCGCTTCTATCCTCTGTAGCCTCATCGCTGCTCCTCCGCCATCAGGCGGTCGAGCGCACGATCACGCGCACGTTCGATCACCGACCGGGCGTCGGGCGTGAACACGTCGCGCGAGTCGAGCGCTCCAAGGATCGGTCGTGCGACGGTGGCGACGTACTCATCGAGCGCATCCTCGTCCGCCAACAGCGCGTCGGTGAGCGCGACGAGGTCGGCTGCGAAGTCCGAGCCCACCCGGACCAGATCCAGGTCGATGGCAGGACGGGTGTGGTCCTTGAGGCGATCCACCCACGCCCACGGTTCGCGAGCGAGACCCGTTGCCCGGATGTCGGCGAGAAGGTCGTCGAGCGCCTTGACCCTGGCAAGCTCCGAGTGGGCGGCGCTGCGCCCCGTGAGCTCGAGACGCACCACGACGGGGACGCCATCCGCCTCCGCGAGCGCTCGGTCGAGCTCTCCGGCCAGCGCCTCACGCACTGCATCGATCCCCTCGAGATCATCGATGCACACGGACGATGTCGCCCAGGACACCTGCGCCGTGGACACCCGATCGAGGGTCGCCCCGTTCTCGTCAAGCGTGACGACGGTGCAACCCCGCGGACCGGCTTCGCCCGGATGGAGCCCTTGCGTGCACCCGCTGTAGACGATCGGAGGGTCTTGGGAGAGCACCTCCGGTCTGTGTATGTGTCCGAGCGCCCAGTAATCCATCCGCGCCGCACGAAGGTCATCCAGCGAGCACGGCGCGTACGGTCCGTGACCCTCGCGCCCGCCGACGTTGGCATGAAGCACGCCGATCGCAAGCGTGTCATCCAGCTGTCGGGAGAACCCGGCGGCCAGATTCTCGCGCTCGGCAGCGGTCCTGAACGACCGTCCGTAGAGGCTGCAGACGGGCTGCCCTTCGCGCTCGAACACGACACGCTCGACGGCATCGGCAGCGAAGACATGCACGTTGGATGGCATCTCCAGGCCCGCCGAGTGACCGCTCGCAGGGTCGTGGTTCCCGCGGGCGATGAAGACACGGATGCCCGCCGCATCGAGCCGCGCGCACGCTGCCCTCAGGGCGAACTCGGTACGCAGTGGCTTGTCGGCGCTGTCGTAGACGTCTCCCGCCAATACCAGGAAGTCAGCATCTCGCTCGAGGCAGGTCTCCACGACCATGTCGAGCGCGCCGAGCGTGGCAGCGACCAACGCTTCGCGAACGCGGGGATCATCGGCATCGACGCCCTTGAAGGGCGCATCAAGATGGAGATCGGCAGCATGGACGAACCGCACCGGATCGGACACTCGACCTCCCACTGTCGCCACGAGACCCTACCCGCCCATAGTAGCGGGCGACTCTGACACGCGACAGGGCGATACCCCTGCGGGTGGGGCTACGTGGTGGCTTCGGATCCGAGCGCGCCACCTCCCGCGCGCCTGACGGCGCGCGCGACGAGGACCGCCACAACGGCTTTGCCGGCGTCCGCAAACAGGAACGGCGCCACCGCGATGGTGAACGCCGTGGCGGCATCCACGCCCGTGACCGTGGCGAACCACGCGAGCCCGGCGGCGTACGACACCGCCAGAAGCACCGCTATGCCGAGTAGATCGGCCGCAAGACGGCACCCACCATGTCGGAATGACAGACGCGTCCGTACGAACGAGCCAAGCGGAGCGCCGAGCAGGAAGCCGAGCAGGAAGCCCCCGGTCGGTCCCAGGATCACGCCGATCCCGCCGCTCCCTCCGGAGAACACGGGCAAACCGATCGCGCCCAGGCCCACATACGTAGCGAGCGCCGCGAGCGACTCGCTTGGTGAGAGCAGTAGCACGATGGCGGCGATCGCGAGCACCTGGAGCGTCACCGGAACCGGTCCGAGCGGTACGATCAGCAGAGCGCTGATGGCGACGAGCGAAGCGGCAAGGGCGGCGCGCACGAGGCCTGCGGTGCGAGAGCGGCGCATTCAGACTCCCAATCGTAAGGACTCCTGACAAGTCCACTTACGATAACCACCGGCCGGGAACCGGTCAATCGCGCAGCGTGACCTCTCCAGCCACCACACGTAGCTCGTTCCCGGGCGCTCCCACGAGAAGCTCCCCCGCCTCCCCGATACCCGCCACCGGTCCCTCGGCCACCACGGACCCGGCGGCGTCGCGCACGACTACCGTCTGTCCGGCGATGCCCAGGCGCCGAACGTAGGAGCCCCGCACGGCTCCGAAACCACCAGCTACGAAGCGCCGGTACGCCCCGGCGATACCGTCGAGCACTGCGGCCGCCGCGGCCACCACGGACACCCCCGGTACATGATCGGCCACCGAAGCCGCTCGTTCGTGCGGGTGCCCGGTGACGTTCAGCCCGCAGCCGAGCACCACCCATTCGGTGCGGTCTGCCTCGGCGGCCATCTCTAGCAGGATGCCCGCCAGCTTGCGCCCGCCGACCTCCACGTCGTTCGGCCACTTGAGCCGCGTGTCGAGTCCGAGACCGGCGAGGCCATCGGCCACGCCCACGGCGGCGACAAGCGGCAGTGGCGCGATCGCGGTCGGCGGCAGCGGTGGACGCAGCACGCACGAGACGTACGCGCCACCGTCGGGGGAAACCCACGCACGGTCGAACCGCCCACGGCCTCCGGTCTGCCGCGCCGCGACGACGAGCGCCCCTTCGGGCGCGCCCGCACGAGCGAGGCGCTTGGCGTCGTCGTTGGTGGACACCGTCTCAGCCCCTCCCGCGCAAGAGACCCAGAGATGGTCGCGCAGCCGCGGCGCGACCTGCTCCGGCAGGCACGCATCGGGCGCGGACACGAGCCGGTAGCCGACACGTGATGAGGAGGCGATCTCGTAGCCGAGCGACCGGAGCGCCGCGACGTGCGCGTTCACGGTCGCGCGCGAGATGCCGAGCGCCGAGGCGATCGCTTCACCCGAGACACCCACTCCGCCCGCGCGCCTGAGTGCGTCGGCAACGGCAGCGCGTGTGGAGAGCGCGATCACTCGCCGTCCTCCGGCTCGCCTTCGCGCAGCTCCTCCGCGAGGTCGGCGAACACCTCGACCCTGCGAGCGATGTACTTCCGTCGACCCCAGATGATCGCCGCGAACATGGCCAGTAGCAGGAACAGCCCGAACCAGGTGATGTTTCGGGCGATCGCGAGCGCACGGTCGAAGTTGTCGGCGAATATGCGGCCGAGCATGACCATGAGCGTTGTGTAGATGACCGCACCGAACAGCGTGTAGAGCTCGAAGATCCACACCCTCATCCGGGAGGCCCCGGCGATGACCGGTACGAAGTTCTTGAACCCGGCGGCGAACCGTGAGACAAGCACCGTCTTGTTGCCATGCAGCTCGAAGTACTCCTCGGCGGCGATGATCCGTTCCTCGTCGAAGAACTTGCCGCCCCACTTGATGAGCGCGTTCCGCCCGCCGTGACGTCCGAACCAGTACGAGAGATTGCTGCCGGTCATCGTCCCCACCAATGAGGAGAGGCCGACGAGCCAGGGGTTGAGGCCGCCCATCTCGGACACGAAACCGGCGGCCATGACGACGGTCTCGCCCGGTGTGAAGGAGCCGATCACGAAGAGGTTCTCCGAGACCGTGAAGCCGACGACGATGAGGTGACCCCAGACGTCCAACAGACCGAGGAACCAGTCGAGCGGTGCGAATCCGGTGGCGGGCATCAGGGCCCCTCCCCGTCCGCCGGGCGGGACCACTCGATCCATTGCGTGAAGGTGGGGAACAGGACCGCGAGGCCGACCAGCGTGACGGCCAGAAGCGCGTAATAGTCGAACATCTGCCGTGTCATCAGGGCGAGGACCGCGCCGATAGCGACCGGCGCGTAGGCATAGACGACCAGACGCCACGAGAGCGAGATGAGCGCAGGTGCCTCAAGCGGCAGCGTGGCGGTCTCTCGGGTCCGCACGGAGCGCCCAACGACCACCGAGGCGACCGCCACCGAGATGAAGAGGTACCGCATGGCCCCGGCATCCGGCGCGGGTGCGCTCCACCACGCCGAGGCAGACGCCACCTGTAGGCCCGCCGTGAGCATGAGCGGCAGCAGCACCGCAGGCAGGGCCCGGCGCGTCCAGGCGAGATAGATGTCGCGTAGCGTCGTCTGGGTCACGGCATCCCTAGAGTGGGACGGAGATGTGCGTCGTCGATCTTGTCTGTCGAGCGTACCACTCGCTGACCTGGTACGGACGCGGGAACATGACGATCCAGCCCAAGACCGTGTATGAGGCGAAGGGGATGTAGTACCGCAACTTGTGCGTGAGGACCGCCAGTATGAAGCCGAGGATGGCGCTTTGCTCGGGCAAGACCATACCGATGATCGCAGCCTCCTTGATGCGCAACACCGCCGCATTCTCCCCCCAGTGCTCCTCCTCCGGCTTGAACCTCACCTTCCCTGTATGGAAGGCCCCGGTCCTGCGCAGGATCAGGCTGCGAAAACCCAGCGAGAGGGGGAGCGAGATGAACGCAAGAAAGCCGAACAGCGGCAGGTGCGCCGACGTGATCCCGAGCGGCGGCGAGTCCCAGCTGTTCGCGCTCATGAACCACAGCGCGACTGCGAGTGCGACGGGCACCATCGGCAGCGCCGCGATCGTGAGGTACATCTGATGGAACCGCTTCATGTCGAGCGGTTCTCCCTGATAGTCCATGCGCCCCCCATTCATCCTGTCGAATCCAATCCGAAGTCGAGCGGGCCGGTGAGCGTCAAGGCGCTCGCGGAGACACGGTCCACACCGGTCGCCGCGAGCGATCCGAGCCGCTCGAAGGTGATGCGGCCCGATGCCTCGGTCAGCACCGTGCGATCGCCCGCCGCCTCGCGCACGGCCCTCACCGCCACAGTGAGCGTCGCGTCATCCATATTGTCGAGCAGTACGAGATCGGCCCCCGCGTGCGCGGCCTCGATGGCCTGTTCGATCGTGTCAGCCTCGCACTCCACTACCAGATCAGGTCGCGCGAGACGCACCGCTTCGACAGCTACTGTAACGCTCCCCGAGTATGCCAGGTGATTGTCTTTGATGAGCACCATGTCCCAGAGGCCCGCCCGGTGGTTCGACGCCCCGCCGACCCGCACGGCATACTTGGAGAGCGCCCGGAGCCCCGGGAGCGTCTTGCGTGTGTCGGTCACGGTGAGCGAATCTCCGGCGGCACGCTGCCAGCGCCTCGCCTCCGAGGCGATGCCGGAGAGCAGCATGAGCAGGTTGAGCGCCGTACGCTCCCCCGCGAGCACCGCCCGTAACGGACCGTCCATCTCGAGCACCGCCTGGCCGGGCACGACCTCGGAACCCTCCGCGACGAGCGGGAAGCACGACACCGCTTCGACCCCGGTCGCCGTCTCGAGCAGCTGATACGCGCGCTCTACGAACGGCAGTCCGCAGACCACGCCGCGTTCGCGGGCGACCACCCGACCCTGGAACACCGCATCGGCCGGCACTGTGGAAGCCGAGGTCGCGTCAGCCTCGAGCAGGGCGGGGTCGGCGGCACACTGGCCGAGGAAACACCCTGGCTCCAGGCCGAGATCCTCAGCGAGTGCGCGCGCGAGCAACGCGTCGGACGGAGGCGCTCCGAGCATCAGAACACCTCCCCGGCGGACGGGATGGTCTCGATCCCACGCAGCGGCTCGTGACGCGGTCCCTCGCCGCGCCGCCATACCATGCGGCCCCGCCAGCGGGCATCGTCGCGCGCGGCATGGTCGCTTCGGTAGTGCGTGCCACGGCTCTCCTCCCGCATGATCGCCGCCGATGTCATGAGCGCCGCATTCACGAGCAGATTCCGCGTCTCGATCTGATACGGGTGCTCCCCGCCGAGCGACCCGGCGAGTTCGGCCAGACCCTCGGCGGCGGCGACCAGGCCAAGCGCCGAACGTGTAACCGCGACGTAGTCGCTCATGACCACCTGGAGCGCCGCGCGCACCGACCTGGCGTCGGCCGATCCGGGTGACGGATGCGCCTCCGAGCGGATGCGACCCGGTCGCTGACGGACGCGGTCGCGCTCGAGCGCCCGAACGATCCGACGAGAGAAGACGAGACCCTCGAGAAGCGAGTTGCTCGCCAGACGGTTGGCGCCATGAAGACCGGAGGCAGCGCACTCGCCAGCCGCATACAGCCCCGGTATCGACGTGCGGCCGTCGATGTCGGTGCGCACGCCGCCGATGAGATAATGTGCGGCGGGCGCCACCGGCACGAGGTCCGCCGAAAGGTCGTAGCCAGCCTCGCGACATCCCTGCCAGATCGTGGGGAACCGGTGCTCGAGGAAGTCGGCGCCGAGATGGCGGGCATCGAGCCAGACGTTCGGTCGCCCACACCGGTGCATGACCTTCTCGATCTCACGGCTGACGATGTCGCGCGGCGCGAGCTCAGCAAGCGGATGGAGTGCGGGCATGAAGCGCTCGAGTCCGCAGTCGAGCAGGTACGCACCCTCGCCACGAAGGGCCTCGGTGATCAGGAACTTCACCGTGGCATCGCTGTCGAGTGCCGTGGGGTGGAACTGCATGAACTCCATGTCGGCGATGTCCGCGCCTGCCCGCCATGCGGCCGCAACGCCGTCTCCCGTGGCGACGAGCGGGTTGGTCGTCACGCGGTATGCCTGCCCGGAACCCCCCGTGGCGAGCACGACCGCATCGGCGGTGAGCGCCATCACCGCGTGGCTGCCGCGGTCCATCACGAGCGCCCCGACACACCGGCCCTCCTCGGTGAGCAGATCGACGAGGAACGTGTCCTCCACGAGCTTGATGCCGGGCATGCGACGAACGACCGCCGAGAGCGTGTCCTGCACCTCGGCACCGGTGGCGTCCCCCGAATGCAGCACCCGCGGCAGGCTGTGGCCGCCTTCACGCGCAAGCGCCACCTCACCACTCTCGGCCCGGTCGAAGCGCACGCCGAGCGTCTGCAGCTCCGCAAGCGCTTCGGCAGCCTCGCCCACGACCGCGCGGACCACCTCGGTGTCGCACAAGCCCTGGCCGACCACGAGCGTGTTAGCGAGGTGAAGCTCAACCGAGTCGGCCTCACCGATCGCGCCGGCAATACCGCCCTGCGCGTACCAGGTGTTTGCATCCGTGACCTCGGACTTGGTGACAAGCGTGACGGAGCCGAGCTGCGCGGCATGAAGTGCTGCCGTGAGACCAGCGATGCCCGAGCCGATGACGAGGACTCCGGTGCGCTCCACC
>JAFGUS010000191.1 GCA_016938395.1 Coriobacteriia bacterium
AGCAGGATGTCCTTCATCGGGTCGAGCACGATGAGCGACTGGAGCACCTGCGGTAGTGCCTGCGGGTCGATGGCGAAGTACGACCCGGTGAGCACGCCGAAGAGCATCGCCGAGACGCCACCGTACATGAGCAGGTCCATGAAGCGCTTCACGCCGGGCGCCACGTCGAGGCGCGTCTTGATGAGCCAGGCGACGATCACCAGCACGATCCCGTAGCCCACGTCGCCGAGCGCCATCCCGAAGAACAGCCAGAAGAAGCCCGCCAGAAGGGGCGTGGGATCGACCTCGTGGTACTTCGGTAGCCCGTAGAGTTGCGTGAGCGTCTCGAACGCGTGCAGGAACCGCGGGTTGTCGAGCTCCACGGGCGGGTCTTCGTCGGGACCGGGCTCGGCGAACGTGAGGTCG
The DNA here is from genome assembly GCA_016938395.1 of Coriobacteriia bacterium. Next base: position 406 of record JAFGUS010000191.1, read on the forward strand.
ACCAGGGCCGAGAGCGGCGCCACCGCCGCCTCGAGCTCGGCGCGCCGCTTGGCGGCCACCCAGCCTGTGACGACCACGGCCCGCTCGGTGGCGCCGAACCGCTCGCGCACGGTGATCGCATCGCGCTCGGCCACGAGCCACTCGGCTATCGCCACGGCCCGCTCGTAGTGCGCCGCCTCGAGCTCGTGGGCTCGCTCGGTGAGGCGCTCCTCATCGACATCGAGGTGGGCGAGTTCGTCAGTGGCGATGCCGATCTCCTCGGCAGGGTAGTTGGAGAGCTCAGGGAATGAGACCTCGGTGAAAGAGGTGAGGTTCAGGAGCGCCTTGACGTCATCGACGCGATCGCGGTGCGCCATCACCACCCAGGCCTGCCGGCTGCCCACGGGGCCGAGTTCCTCGACGGAGACCTCGGCGACCTCCTCGCGCAGCCGCGCGCGGATCCCGGGGCCCTCCGAGGCGGGCACCGTGCCCGTGAAGAGCACCACGTGCTCGGTGCCCCGCCACTGGCTGATCTGCAGGGTGAGCGCCTCCCAGGGCTGGAGCGCTTCGATCCGCGCCTTCAGGTGCTCGCGCCGCCGGCCGATCGTGGCGAGCCGGTCGGAGATCGTCTCGCACTCGCGGTACAGGACGCGAAAGGCGTCGTCGGCTTCGAGCGCGTAGTAGTCGGCCTCGGCAAGATGGAGCTTCTCGCTGATGAACGCGGAGAACGGCGCGTCGCTCTCGTGGAAGCGCTTGAGGAACGAGGCCGTGAACTGCGCGTCGGCGATGAGCTCATCGAGTTCGCGTACTGACGCCTCCGTTGCCGAGTCGACAGGCGCGGGAAGGTCGTATGCGTCCTGGCTGATGTCGAGCACGCCCGCACGGCGCAGCACGTCGATGAGGTCGCCTGTTGCCGAGGCGTGAGAGATCGCGGTGACCTTGAGCATCCGGGCAACAGCCACGGCTCACTCCACCAGCTGGTCGATGACGACGCTGACCGCCGACGGCACGCGTCCCTCTGCCGCGCCGAGAAGCGCATCGAGTTCGGCATGGGCGGTCGCACGCATCCGCTC
>JAFGUS010000192.1 GCA_016938395.1 Coriobacteriia bacterium
ACGGCAGGAGACGGGATCCGCGCCGCGGGAACGGGTGCGCTGATGATCTCGGATTCGATCATGTGGAACAACCACGGTGACGACGTGGAGTCGCTGGTGTCCACCACCATAAGGTACTCGTGTACCGAAGAAGGGACGTTGAGTGGCACCGGTGTCATCCACGCGGATCCCGTGTTCCGGGACGCACCCTCAGGTGATGTGCGGCTTCGCGCGGCTTCACCGTGTATCGACAGCGGGGATCCGGCTGTCACGACGGGCTGGGACTACGACGACATCGCGCGGCCGCAGGATGGGGATGGGAACGGTTCGGCACGGCCGGACATGGGGGCGTTCGAGTACTGGCTCGATGTGCAGCGCGATGCCGGCGATGACCGTTACGCAACTGCCGCCGCGATGTGGGGCGACCGGATGCCGTTCACGCACCATGCCGTGCTCGCGACGGGGCGCAACTTCCCCGATGCCCTCTGCGCAGCGGGCCTTGCGGGGTTGTATGGGGCGCCCATACTGCTGACTCAACCCGACCATCTGCCGGCCGAGGTGGTCTCGGAGCTGGCGGCACGCAACATCTACGAGGTGTTCATCGTCGGAGGTGCAGACGTTGTGGGCGAAAGCGTCGTTTCCGAACTCAACGCCATGGACATCGATGTCGTTCGCCTCGCCGGTGTGGACCGCTACGAGACCGCGTGCGTGGTAGCCGACTTCATCGCCGAGAAGTCGGCGAGCGGTGGGGATTCCTACTGCCTTGTCGCCCGTGGGGATCTGTTCCCGGACGCGCTTTCGGTGGCGCCGCTCGCGTGGGACCGAAACGTGCCCGTGCTCCTTGTCAGGCCGACGTCGGTTCCGGAAGTGACGGCCAAGACGCTCGAGGCGAATCTCTACGATGAGGCCATCATCGCGGGCGACGTGACCGCGGTCTCGTCAGGGGTCGCGGGCATTGTCGACTCGTACGTGGGCGGCGTGACGCGTCTGGGAGGTGACACGCGCTACGAGACATCGGCGGTGATCGCTGGGTGGGCACTCGGGCAGGGATGGCTCGACGCGACCTTCTTCGGCCTGGCGACCGGTGAGAACTTCCCGGACGCGCTCGCGGGAGGCGCTGTCTGCGGGTACGAGGGCGGACCGCTGCTGCTCACGCGTTCAGCCTCGCTCAACTCCGCCGCTCGTGCGCTGATGCTGTCGCAGCAAGATGCGCTGCGGGAGATCTACCTGTTCGGCGGATCGGATGTGCTGAGTAACCAGGTGATGATCGACTGCGCTGCGTTGATGCCCTGAGCGGGAGAGGCCGGTCCTTTATCGGGTCCCGCGCTCGCGCAGGGCCACCCCAGTGGCGATCTCGAGCACGAGCAGCGCCGCAAGCCGCACGGTGCGCCCGTCGGTGGCATCGGCTGTCGCGTCAACCTCGGTGATGTCGGTGCCCCGGACGCGCGGGTCACGTGCGAGCAGGCGCGCGTACGTGCGCAGTTCATCTGCCGAGATGCCGCTCGGAGCTGATGCGGGACACGCCGGTGCGACCGCACGGTCGCAGACGTCGACGTCGAGATCGACGAACACCGGGCGACCGTCGCGGCCCGCTATCTCCAGGGCCTGTGTGGCCACGTCCGCGGGCTGCCGTGTGCGGAGCTCGGCACGGGGAATGACGGTGATGCCGTACTCTCGCGCCCGCGCCGCGTAGAGCGCCGAGTTCGCGAAGTCGGCGATGCCGATCTGCACGATGCGCTTGCCCCGCAGGCCTGCCTCGACGAGTCGGCGGACCGGAGAGCCGTTGGAGATGCCGTCACGCAGGTCGTGGTGTGCGTCCAGCGTGATGAGGCCCCACTCGCCGATCGCGTCGCCCGCGAGCCCGCGCACGAGCGCGTGCGTGATCGAGTTGTCGCCGCCGAGGCCGAGTACCACGCCGAACCGCTCGGCCGACTGGGCCACCGCACGGGCCACGCGGGCCTCGCCGTCAGGCCCGTCGGGGTCCTCGATGTCGCCAAGGTCGACCGCCCGAAGCGCCGCGAGGTCGATGCCGTCGGCGCCAGCGAACGGCGAGTAGCGGGCGAGCGCCGTGCGCACGGCGGCGGGCGTGGCATGGGCGCCGGTGGGAGAGAGGGAGGTCGTGTGAGCGGGCACGCCGAGAAGCGCGAGGTCGCCGGAGGCGGTCTCGGCGTCTTTGTGGCGGCCGAGCCACGCGGCGGCGTTCGGCCAGTTCGGGTCGCTCGGCGGGCCTGACGCACACATGGTCCACCCCTTTCGTGTGGGGCCGGCGGGTGCGCTCACCCCGAATCGGGCAGATACTCACCATCGGAGTGCGCGTCGGGTGTCGGCCGCGGTAGGCCGAAGCACCCCGCTCACGCACACTCGCTACTGAGTGTTCCACACTTGGCCACCGATGAGAGGTCTGTGCATGGACGAGATGTCAGTCGTGACGCTGCGAGTGGGGTCGCCCTCGATGGAGGAGGTCGTCGCGATCGCGCGCGCCGGAGCGCGCGTCGAGATCTCGGCAGAGGCCATCGCGGCGATCGAGGAGTCCCGTGCACACGTGGAGCGCCTCGCGGCCTCCGGAGAGCCGGTCTACGGCATCAGCACCGGGTTCGGCGCGCTCGCGACCACCTACATCGAGCCGGGGAAGCGTCGCGACCTGCAACGGGCGCTCATCGGCTCGCATGCGGCGGGAGCCGGCGATGAGGTGGAGACCGAGGTCGTGCGGGCGATGATGTCCCTCCGGCTCTCCACACTCTGCACGGGGCGTACGGGCATCCGCCTGGAGACGGCACGAACCTACGCGGCGATGCTCAACGCGCACATCACGCCGCGTGTGCCCGAGTACGGTTCGCTGGGCTGCTCGGGGGACCTCGCGCCGCTCGCGCACTGTGCATGGGCGCTCATGGGTCACGGGGAGGTGCGGGACGCCATGGGCGTGCGGCGCACCGCCGCCGAGGCGCTCGCCGAGGCCGGGATCGCGCCGGTGGAGCTTGAGGAGAAGGAGGGCCTCGCCCTCATCAACGGCACCGATGGGATGCTCGGCATGCTCGTCATGGCCATCACCGACCTGCGGGCGCTCCTCAAGGTGGCGGACATCGCCGCAGCGATGACGGTGGAGGCGCTCCTTGGCACGGACCGAGCGTACGCTGCCGAGCTACAGGCGCTCAGGCCGCACCCCGGTCAGGCTTCCTCGGCACGCAACCTCGTGCGGATGATGGCCGGCTCCGAGATCACCGCATCGCACCGCACCGGCGACCTCCGCGTGCAGGACGCGTACTCGCTCAGGTGCGCCCCGCAGGTGGCGGGGGCGGTCCGCGACACGCTCGGCCACGCCGAGGCGGTCGCCGGGCGCGAGATGGCGTCGGCGATCGACAATCCGGTGGTGCTCCCCGATGGCCGCATCGAGAGCAACGGGAACTTCCACGGTGCGCCCGTGGCCTACGTGCTCGACTTCCTCGCAATCGCGGCGGCGGATCTCGCGTCGATCAGCGAGCGGCGCACCGACCGGCTGCTCGACCCGTCACGCTCCAGCGGGCTCCCGCCGTTTCTTGCCGACGACCCGGGCGTGGACTCGGGACACATGATCGCGCAGTACACGCAGGCGGGGATCGTGAGCGAACTCAAGCGGCTTGCCGTGCCGGCGAGCGTGGACTCGATCCCGTCCTCGGCGATGCAGGAGGACCACGTCTCGATGGGCTGGAACGCGGCACGGAAGCTGCGCCGCGCGGTGGCGGGCCTGGAGATCGTGCTTGCCGTCGAGGTGCTGGCGGCGGCACGCGCACTCGCATTCCGTGAGCCGCTCGCCCCGGGAGCGGGTACGTCATCGGCGCTCAACGCTGCGAGGGGCGTCCTGGGGAGCATTGATGGCGAGCGGGAACTGGCCGCCGACATCGAGGCGGTCCGTGCGCTCGTGGCGGGCGGCGGACTGGTTGCGGCGGTTGAAGGTGCCATCGGCGCGCTCGAGTGAGTGCGACGACCGCACGAGGGAGGAGGCCGAGATGAGCATGGGAGCACGTCCGGTACGCGCGCCCCGCGGAACCGTACTGACCGCGCAGGGCTGGCAGCAGGAGGCCGCCCTGCGCATGCTGATGAACAACCTCGACCCCGAGGTGGCCGAGCGCCCCGACGACCTCGTCGTCTACGGCGGCTCTGGCAAGGCCGCCCGCGACTGGGCGAGCTTCGACGCGCTCGTCCGCACGCTCACGACGCTCAAGGCCGACGAGACCATGCTCGTGCAGTCGGGCAGACCCGTCGGCGTGATGCGCACGCACGAGTGGGCGCCGAGGGTGCTCATCGCCAACAGCAACCTCGTGGGCGAGTGGGCCACATGGGACGAGTTCCGCCGGCTCGACGCGCTCGGCCTCATGATGTACGGGCAGATGACCGCCGGCTCGTGGATCTACATCGGCACGCAGGGCATCGTGCAGGGGACCTACGAGACGTTCGCGGCCATCGCCGAGAAGCGCTTCGGCGGGACGCTTCGCGGCACGCTCACCGTGACCGGCGGCTGCGGCGGCATGGGCGGAGCGCAGCCGCTCGCCGTCACGATGAACGACGGTGTGGTACTCGTGGTGGAGGTGGACGCGTCGCGCCTGGAGCGGCGCGTGGCCACGCGCTACCTCGACGAGTGGACGAGCGACCTCGACGAGGCCATCGCGCGTGTTGAGGCCGCGCGGCGCGAGGGCAGGCCGCTCTCGGTGGGCCTTGAGGGCAACTGCGCCGACGTGCTGCCGAGACTTCTGCGGCGTGGCCTGGAGGTGGACATCGTCACCGACCAGACCTCGGCGCACGATCCGCTGGCCTACCTGCCGCGCGGCGTGATGGTCCAGGAGTGGCAGGACTACGTCGACCGCGACCCCGAGGGCTTCATCAAGCGGGCGCGGGAGTCGATGGCGGTGCACGTGGAGGCGATGGTCGGCTTCATGGAGGCTGGTGCGGAGGTCTTCGACTACGGCAACTCCATCCGCAAGGAGGCCGAGCTCGGTGGGTACGCGCGCGGCTGGGAGTTCCCCGGTTTCGTGCCCGCCTACATCCGACCGCTCTTCTGTGAGGGCAAGGGCCCGTTCCGCTGGGCCGCGCTCTCGGGCGATCCGGCCGACATCGCCGCAACCGATGAGGCGGTGCTCGAGCTCTTTCCGGAGAACGCGGCGCTTCACCGCTGGATCGGGCATGCGCGGGAGAAGATCGCATTCCAGGGTCTGCCCGCGCGCATCTGCTGGCTCGGCTACGGCGAGCGCGACCGTGCGGGCCTGCGCTTCAACGAGATGGTGGCCGACGGTCGCCTGAAGGCGCCCATCGTCATCGGCCGCGACCACCTCGACTGCGGCTCGGTGGCCTCCCCGTACCGCGAGACCGAGGCCATGCTTGACGGCAGCGACGCCATCGCCGACTGGCCGGTGCTCAACGCGCTCGTCAACGTTGCCTCCGGCGCATCGTGGGTGTCGTTTCACCACGGCGGCGGCGTGGGCATCGGCCGCTCGCTCCACTCGGGGCAGGTGAGCGTGGCCGACGGCACACCGCTCGCCGCTCAGAAGCTCGAGCGCGTGCTCACCAACGACCCGGGCATGGGCATCGTTCGCCACGTGGACGCCGGCTACGATCGGGCGCTTGAGGTAGCCGAGGAGCGCGGGGTGCGCATCCCGATGCGCGAGAGCGGCTCCGCCGAGGAGCCGTCGTCGTGACCGCCACGCTCATCACCGGCATCGGGGAGCTGGTCACCAACGACGCGTCGCTCGGCGACGGCAGCCCTCTCGGCATCGTGCGCGACGCGGCGCTCGTCGTCGTGGACGGGCGGATCGCATGGGCGGGCGCGGCGGGTGGCGCACCCGCCGCCGACGAGCGCGTGGATGTGGATGGCCGGGCGGTGGTGCCCGGCTTCGTGGACAGCCACACGCACCTCGTCTTCGCCGGTGAGCGCTCCGCGGAGTTTGCCGCGCGCATGGCGGGAGAGCCCTACACCGGCGGCGGGATCATGACCACGGTGGCTGCGACCCGCGCAGCGTCCGTCGATGAGCTGCGTGCAACCACGCGTCGCCTCGCCGATGAGATGCTCGCACTCGGCACGACCACGGTCGAGATCAAGAGCGGGTACGGACTCACGGTCTCAGACGAGCGCCGTCTGCTCGAGGTGGCCCGTGAGTTCACGGAGGAGACGACCTTCCTCGGCGCGCACGTGGTCCCGCCCGCGTATGCGCACGACCGTGCGGCGTACGTGGCGCTCGTGGCGGGGGAGATGCTCTCCGCCTGCGCGCCGCTCGCCCGCTGGATCGACGTCTACTGCGATCGCGGTGCGTTCGACGAGGCCGAGACGCGGTACATCCTGCAGGCCGGCCTGGACGCGGGACTCGTGCCCCGGCTGCACGGCAACCAGCTGGAACACGGCCCGGGGGTGCGCCTCGCCGTGGAGCTCGGCGCGGCGAGCGTCGATCACTGCAACTACCTGGACGACGAAGACGTGGCAGCGCTCGCTGGCTCGGCGACGGTGGCCACGCTCCTACCCGGCGCCGACTTCTCCACGCGCGCACCGTACGCCGATGCGCGTCGGCTGCTCGACGCGGGCGCTACGGTGGCGCTTGCCACCAACTGCAACCCCGGGTCGTCGTACGTCACGTCGATGCCGCTTGTGATCGCGCTCGCGGTGCGCGAGATGCGCATGACCCCAGCCGAGGCACTCTACTCCGCCACTGCGGGTGGAGCCACCGCGCTCCGGCGTGACGACATCGGCCGCCTGTCACCCGGCGCGACCGCCGACTTCGTGGTGCTCGATGCACCCACGTACGTCCATCTCGCGTACCGGCCCGCGGGGCGCGTGGTTGCCGATGTCTGGCGGCGCGGCGCTAGGCCGCCACGTCCCGGTGCAGGAAGCGCCACACGCCGATAGCGGCGAAGACCACCGTCGGCACGCCGAACACCCACCATGCCTCAGGTTTCACGGTGAGCTCGTCGATGATCGCGCCCGGCTTCCAGTAGTGGAAGATGGTGAACGAGTCCAGGAACTCGGTGTTCTCGTTGACGGCGGCGAGGAAGTTGCCCAGCCACATCGCCCCGAGCACACCCGAGGTCACCGCGGCGACTCTGCCCCCGCTCGGACTCATCGTGGACACCATGAAGGCGAATCCGCCGATGGCCATCGTGAGCAGGAGACCGACCGCGAAGAGCAGGAACATCGCCTTCGCCTCGACTTCGATGTCGTATGCGAGACACGCGGCCCAGATGGGCAGGACGGTCGCCAGGTTGATGACGACGCTGTAGATGAGCAACGCGACCCAGCGCGAGACGGCAACCCGCAGACGCGACACTGGTTGCGTCAGCGTGAGTTCCATCGTCCCGCCCTCGATGTCACTCGCGATGGACTTGGCCGCAACACCAACGACCGCTGCCGTGATGATGATGACCCAGATGAGGCTCAGGTACTCTACGCCGAGGAAGCCGCCCAGCGTGCCGAAGTTGAGGTCAGCGGCGCCGAAGGCGGCGAGCATGTCGCCGCTCATGACCTCCTGTATCTGCTCGAAGAACTCGTCGTTTCCGGCGAACTGTGGGTAGTACCAGACGATGAACCAGCTGTAGACGGCAAGGCCGATGGTGTACCACATGAGCGAGGTCCGCCGCTGCTGCAGTGAGGCGCGGATGACGGTCCAGTTCATCGGGCGCCCCCTTCGGTTCCAGACGCGTGCTCCGTCTCAGCGTCCTCGATCGGCGGTGTGGGCAGAGGCTCGCCCGGCGCTCCAGTCCTCTCCTCGCCACGGGCGTAGTACTCGAAGAAGATCTCCTCGAGTGAGGCGTGGGTGACCTGCAGGTCGTGAATCCGCCGGTCCATGAGTGCTCTGATTGCGCCGTCGAGGTTCTCGGTGACGCGTGCCGTGAGTGTGCGCGCATCCTCCTGGGTGACGTCGCTCACGCCCGGGATGCCCGCGTACGCGCCCGCGTCGGCCGGCTCCGCGTAGACGACCCGGACCTTCCGGATCGCCTTGGCGATGATGTCGGCCGTGGACTCCTCGGCCACCAGGCGGCCCTGGCGGATGACGCCGACCCGGTTACAGACCCGCTCGACCTCGCTCAGGATGTGGCTCGAGAGGAACACCGAGGCGCCGTGGTCGGCGATCCGCTCGGCGATGATGTCGAAGATCTGCTGCTGATTCAGGGGGTCGAGCCCGGTGGTAGGCTCGTCGAGGATCATGAGTTCGGGGTCGTGCATGAGCGCGAGGACGAGCGCGAGCTTCTGCCGGTTGCCCTTCGAAAGCTCCTTCACCCTTCGACTGGGGTCGTACTGCAGCCGCTCGCAAAGTTCGTCCACGCTCTTCGGCGCGCCGCCGCGCAGACCCGAGATGTAGTCAATGGTCCACTGACCGGTCTGGTTGCCGTAGAACGCCACGTCGCCCGGCACGTACCCGATGCGGGCGTGCGGTGACGGGTCGTTCAGTCCCACCTCTCCGTCGAACAGGAAGGACGTCCCGCCCGTCGGCTTGAGCAGGCCGAGCAGGCAGCGGATCGTGGTCGTCTTACCGGCTCCGTTGGGGCCGAGGAAGCCGAATACCTGTCCCGGGCGCACCTCGAAGGTCAGGTCCTCCACGCCACGCGACTTCCCGTAGTACTTCGTCAACGCCTGGCACCTGATGACCGTTGCCGTCATGCGCGTTTCCCTCCACGTGTGACCAGCGTGACCGACGCCCCAACGTCTCGAGTGTATACCCCCGCGTGCCCTGGGGTATCTCAGTAGAGCAGGCGGCGTGGGCGGTCGGTCTGGTCGGAGGATCGCGCAGCCGATCAGCGCTGAGTGCCGCACGCAGCGCGGCGTGCTACGTGACATCTGAGGGGAGCGAGCGATGACCGAGCGTGCCAGTTGGGCCGAGCCCTGGAAGATCAAGGTCGTCGAGCCGATCAAGATGACCACGCGGGCGGAGCGCGAGCGCGCGATCACCGCCGCCGGCTACAATACCTTCCTGCTGCGCTCGGAGGACTGCTACATCGACCTGCTCACCGACTCGGGCACGAGCGCGATGTCGGACAACCAGTGGGCCGGCATGATGCTCGGCGACGAGGCGTACGCGGGCTCGCGCAACTTCTACGCGCTCGAGGATGCCGTGCGCACGTACTACGGCTACGAGCACCTCATCCCCACGCATCAGGGCCGCGGTGCCGAGCACATCCTCTCCAAAGTGCTCATCAAGGCCGGCGACCACGTGCCGGGCAACATGTACTTCACCACCACGCGCTTGCACCAGGAACTCGCCGGCGGCACGTTCCACGACGTGATCATCGACGAGGCGCACGACCCCGCATCGGAGCACCCGTTCAAAGGCAACGTGGACCTCGCGAAGTTGGATGCCCTCGTGGCCGAGGTGGGTGCGGACCGGATCGCCTACATCACCATCGGCGTCACGGTGAACATGGCCGGCGGCCAGCCGGTGAGCATGGCGAACCTCCGCGAGGTGCGCGAGTACTGCATCGGCAAGGGCATCATCGTCATCCTCGACGCCACGCGCGCAGTAGAGAACGCCTACTTCATCCAGCAACGCGAAGCCGAGTTCGCCGGCGTTCCGGTGGCGCGCATCCTCCGCGAGATGTGCGACCTCTCCGACGGCGCCACGATGTCGGGCAAGAAGGACAGCCTCGTCAACATCGGTGGGTGGCTCGCGGTGCGCGACCCGAAGATCGCCGAGCAGGCCCGCGCGCTCGTGGTCGTCTACGAGGGGCTGCACACCTACGGAGGCATGGCCGGACGCGACATGGAGGCGATGGCGCGCGGCATCGTCGAGTCGGTCTCCGACGATCACATCCGGGCGCGCGTGGGGCAGGTGGAGTACCTCGGCCAGAAGCTTATCGACGCCGGCGTGCCGGTGGTGCATCCGATCGGCGGACACGCCGTGTTCCTCGACGCCGAAGCGATACTCTCGCATCTGCCGCGCGAGCACTTCCCGGCGCAGGCTCTTGCTGCCGCTCTGTACGTGGAGTCCGGAATCCGCGCGATGGAGCGCGGGGCCGTTTCGGCGGGACGCGACCCGGAGACGGGGGAGAACCGGTATCCCAAGCTCGAGCTCGTGCGGCTGACGATCCCGCGGCGCGTCTACACGCAGGCGCACATGGACGTCACCGCCGAGAGTGTGATCAGGGTCTTCGAGCACCGGGAGACCGTGCGTGGACTCGCCTTCACCCACGAACCGGAGTATCTGCGCTTCTTCCAGGCGCGCTTCGCGCCGATCGGCGGAGGCGGGATCTTCGCGGGGTAGCCACACCCCACAGGTCTGCGGATCAGTCAGGCCGCGCCCACGAACCGCTTCACCCGGTCGAACAGCGAGCCGTTCGACCACTCGCGGTCGACGAAGTACGCCAGGAGCGCGCCGCCTACGATCCCCCGTTCGCCGCAGCGGCCTTCGTCAGGGCGTCGATTCGCAGGTGTGCCTGGAGGGTATCGTAGTACGGGGCTCGAGGGAGGAGAGGACCATGTCGCGGCACGTGAACGTCATACGCACGGGACGGACGCAGCAGGAAGACCAGGCCATCATCACCGAGTACCTCGAGGGTGAGGGGTTCAAGCACATTGAGGAGCGGGGCGAGAGGGTCTGGCGCAAGGGGACCGGCGCGCTCGCCAACCCCCAGTTCATCAAAGCCGAAGCCATCGGAGATGGTACCGTGCGCGTCGAGGCGTGGACGGCGGGTATCTCTCTTCTGCCCGGTATCTACGGCGGAGAACTCGATCCCATGCAGGGAGTCTACGGAGCGGCCATCAAAGCTGCCCTGAAGCCGAGGGTCTTAGAACTCGAGCGCCGGCTCGGCGGAGCAGCTGCGGCTGCACCGCAGACGGTAGCAGCGGGCTGGTACGCGGATCCGACCGGACGCCACGAGCAGCGTTACTGGGACGGTTCGACGTGGTCGGACAGCGTGGCTGACGGCGGAACATCGGCTGTGGACCCGTTCGGCGGCACGGGCGGCGCGGGGTAGCCTGGCCGAAGGTCCGGCGCGCTTCGTCCTACCGGTGGCCGTCCTCGGCCACGACGCGGTTCCGGCCCGCCTGCTTGGCGGCGTACAGACCGCGATCGGCGCGCTCAATGAGGTCCTGAAGCTGCGCGGGTTCCTCCGGGTGCACCGTGGCCACGCCGATGCTCGCCGTCACGTCGATCTCTGCGTCTCCGATCGGTACCGGACGGGAGCCGATCGCCTCGCGCAGCCGTTCGGCGGCCTGCAGCGCCTGGTCTTCGCCCAGCCCGTGCATGAGGATAAGAAACTCGTCGCCACCGTAGCGGCAGGGCACATCGGAGGCACGCGCATTGTCGCGTAGCATCTCGGAGGCGGCCGACAGCACGTGGTCACCCGCTGTGTGACCATGGCGGTCGTTGATGGACTTGAAGTGGTCGATGTCGAGCATGAGAAGTGACACCGGACGGCCCGAGGCCAGGGTGAGGCGCGTCTCCTCGGCCAAGACCTCAAGATGGGTGCGGTTGAACAGCCCCGTCAGTGCGTCGAGCGACGCCTGGGCCTCGAGGCGCGCCTGCGCCACGCGGCGCTCCTCGACCTCCCGCTCCAGCGCGAGCGTGCGAAGGCGCTGGATCTCGGCGTCTTTCTTGGCCCGGACCACCTGTGACTCCACCCGCAATTGCGCCAGCCGAGCGTTGGTGTCGCGGTTCACGCGCTCCTGCTTGAGCTCGTGGAATCGCTTGTAGTGCGCGAGCGCAGCAGCGAGGTCACCCTGCTGTTCGTGGATCTCCGATAGCAGCTGGTGGCAGGTGAACGACTCCACGCTGAGACGACGGCGGTCGGCGAGCGCGAGCGCGCCCTCGGTGGCCTCCAGGGCCTCGTCCCACCGTCCTCGCAGCTTGAGGACTCGACCGAGCATCATGAGGCCGTTGGCCTCGTCCGGCTCCGAGCCGAGTTCGCGCGCCATCTCGACCGTGCGCCGTGCGTAGTGCTCCGTGCCGTCGAGGTCTCCCAGCCGCAGGTGTACCTCGGCTACCGTGTCCATCACGCCCACCTGCAGGTACGGCTGATCGGCGTCCTGAGCGTACGCGAGCGCGGCTTCGGCGGCAGCAAGCGCGCCTTCAAGGTCGCCGGTGCCCATAAGCGTATAGGTCATGTTGTTGAGAGCGAGCGCCTCACCGGTGTCGTCCCCGTGTGCGCGGTGGAGCTCGAGTGACCGCCGCTGGTGTTCGATCGCGACATCGTCGTGGCCGCACGCCGCATGCACGCTGCCGAAGCGGTCGAGCATGTAGGCCTGGAGGTTCACATCGTCGATCTCCTCGGCGATCGCGAGCGCGTCGGCGAGCCGGTCGAGCGCCTCGGCATAGTCCCCCATGCAGAAGTGCGACCAGCCGATGGTGCCGTACACGTCTGCGAGCACCTCGGTGGGGTTCTCACCCTCGAGGAGCGCGAGCGCCTGGGCGGTCTGCGCGAACGCGTCCTCCCACTCGCCGTGCGTCACGTTCGAGTCGGCCAGGAGGGCGAGCGCGGTCGCCATGCCGAAGTGGTAGCGTTCGCCGATGGCGTCGCGCTGCTGCGCGAGCTCGAACGCTTCCTCGGCCAGCGCGACGAGCTGCCGGTAGTCCACGCGTCTCAGAGCACGTGCGCGGCTATTGAGCGCGTCGACGCGCGCGCGACGTTCCGCCGGGTCGGACGCGGACGTTCCGACCGGCTCCGCGTCTGCGACGCCAGGGTGTGGCACGGAGCTCATCAGCCGAACCTCCTCCAGTGCTTATGCACAGTAGCATCGGCATGAGACTCCGTCGACTGAAATGCGATGGAGATGTGAAACGAGGCGAGGACCAGGGGTCTTCAGTCGCGTGCGGCTTCCAGCAGCGCTGTACGGACCGACTCGACGGTGGCCGGGTCGACCGGAGGGCCGCCCGGACCCTCCACCACGCGGAACGTGTCGAGCGCAACCCCGGACACGGTGATGACACTCACCGCCCGCGTTCGCATGCCGTGGAGGCTCAGGGTGGCCGCAAGGTCGTGCAGCAGGCCGGGTCGGTCTGCTGCACGTACCTGGAACCCCGTGGTGGGACCGCCGTCTGCGACCACGTCAACCTCTGGCGGGAAGTCAACGGGCGTGTGACCGCGGCGATAGGACCGCAACTCCGCATGGAGGTCTCGCGTGCCGCTCACGGCTTCGGCGGCTTCATCTGCCATCTGTAGCAACTCGTCCGCTCCGGGCGCGCCGCCGGGCGGCATGCGGATCTCGAACGTGTCCTCGACCTCGTCGCCCTGGCGAACGATCGTTGCCGAGAGGATATCGAGACCGTGCAGCGTCAGGACCCCGGTGAACGCGGCGAGCGTTCCTGGCACCGCCGGGCCGCGGAAGACCACCAGGGTGGTGCCCGGCGTGGAGACGGAATCGATGCGGGCGCTCACGGCTGGTGCCTCTTCTGGGGGTGCGGTTCTCTGGTTCACGGCCGGCCTCCAGGGTTCGGGGGTGCCCCCATCATGCCCGCCTTGTGTTGCGACCAGGTTTCGGCGCGATCAGGAGCGCGCAACGGGTAGCGCGTCTGTGGTGTGGCCCGATGGATGCAGGTAAAGTGGTGAACTGGGAAGCTGCCTGCGAGGTGCGTGAAGGGAGCTGTGTATGACTGGCTACACGGACGTTCTCGGTGTAGAGGAGCTGGCAGACGGCGCCATGACGAAGGTCGAGGTGGATGGGGCCACGTTGCTGCTCGCACACGTTGGCGGCTCGTTCTATGCAGCACAGTCGCGGTGTTCGCACCTGGGCGGGAACCTGGCGAAAGGCACGCTCGAAGGCACGATCGTCCAGTGTCCGCTCCACGGCTCGCGATTCGATCTCACTGACGGCAGCGTCGTGCGCTGGACCGGGTTCACCGGAGCGGTCCAAACGGTGGCCGAGACGCTGCGTCATCCGCGACCTCTGCGCACCTACGACGTCCGCGTCGAGGGCGGCAGGGTGCTGGTTGGGTCCGAGAGGCTGCTACCTGGCGCCGGATAGTCGCTGGCGGCCGGCCCACTCGACTGCGGCACGCTCCAGCGGCCGTGCCCGCTTGAGTGGTCCGAGGTCGCGCACCGTCCAGCCGAACGACTCGAGCAGCCCGGCGACCACTCGCTTGCCCCCGTCATCGTCGCCCGCGATGCGGACGGGACCACCGCCGGACTCCGGCGCGAGCATGTGTGCCGCTTCGATCTGGTTGAGGGCCTTCACTACGCGGGCACCGGGCAACGCGCGCTGTATGGACTCGGCAGCCGAATCGTCGTCGGCGAAGGCCGAGTGCGCCCCGTCCTCGGTGAGCACGATCGGGTTGGTGAGGTCCACGATGATTGCATCCGCGAACGCCTCTGCACCGATGGTGGTCACGGTTTCCAGCACGAGACGTCCTGGTACTGCAAGAAACACGAGTTCGGCTCCGATCACTGCGGCGCGGTAGTCCGCGATGCGGACAGCATCGGGATAGCGGGCGGCGAGCTCCGCTACGTCCTGCCGCTCGGGGTCGCGCGTGCCGAGGGCGACCGTATGTCCGGCTGCTACGAGTCCGCTGGCGAGAGCGCGTCCCACGGTTCCCGTTCCGATCACCGCTACACGCATCGTGCCTCCTCGATGTCGGGGTGGACCCGGGGCTAGGTGACGCTCCCGGGATCCCAGTCGGCGGGGCCGATGACGAAGAGCACGTCACCGGCGAGAAGCGTCGTGTCGCCCTTCGGGTTGCCGAGCGCGCCACCATCGCGCGTGACGGCCAGGACGGTCACGCCGCGCTCGGCCCGCAAGTGGCTTTCGGCGATCGTCCGGCCGACGAGGGGCGAGGACGGCGTGAGCCGGACCGTGTGAGTGGTGAGGTCGGGCACGTTCACCCGCAGGTCCGGGACCGATGTGGCGTCTTTGGCGAACGTACGCGCCATCCGCCGCCAGTCGCCGCGGACCTCGCCGATGAGGCGCTTGATGTCCTCGCGCGGAACGAGCATGCGCGAGAGAGCGCGTGAGAAGACCTCGATGGAGACCTCCAGCTCGTCGGCGATGACTTCGTCGGCGCCGAGCATCGTCAGGGGCTCGACCTCGCGCAGGTAGCGGCTGCGCACGATGATGTACGCGTCGGGGGCGATGCGCCGGGCGAGCTCCACGATGCGCCGCGTGGCTGCCGGGTCGTTGACCGCCACGACGATCGCCCGCGCCTTGTCGGCATCCACGTGGCGCAGGATCGACTCCTGCGTGGCATCGCCGAAGTGGATGGGGTCGCCGCGCTCCGTGCCCACGCGCACGAGCGCGGCGTTGAGTTCGACGATAGCGTACGGCACATCAGCGAGTCGCGCGGTGCGGGCGACGTTCTGACCGGTGACGCCGTACCCGACGATGAGGACGTGGCCGAAATACGCATGCGCCGCACCCACGCGTACGGGCGAGAAGCCGCCGCGCTCCAACCGGACGAGCGGAGTCTTGGTTGCGGCCTCGGCAAGGCGTGGTCCGATAGCGAAGAGCACGGGTGTGAGCAGCATGCTCAGGACCGCTGTGTCGAGCACGGTCTGGAACACGTCGCTGCCAAAGAGCCCGGCGGCCACCCCCGCTTGCGTCGCCACGAGCGAGAACTCACCCACTTGCCCGAGCATGAGTCCGCCGATGATGGCGCTGCGGAGCGGCAGGCGGAGGACGAGCGACCCGGCGGCGGCGATCGCGGGCTTGAGGACGAGGATGCCGACGGTCAGGAGCGCGAGCAGCACCGGGTTCTCCAGCAGGAAGCCGATGTCGAGCAGCATGCCCACTGAGATGAAGAACAGGCTCATGAAGACGTCGCGGAACGGGAGCATCGCGGTGACGGCCTGATGCGAGTAGTCCGACTCGGAGATGATGAGCCCCGCGAGGAAGGCCCCGAGGGCGAGCGACAGGCCGAGCGACTGCGTGAGGACCGCGATGCCGATGCAGAGCGTGATCACGCCGAGGAGGAACGCCTCGGTGCTGCGCGTAGCCGTGATCTTCTCGAGGATGAGCGGCACGGCCCACCGATAGGCGACGAATGCGAAGGCCGCCACCGCTACGATGCGCCCGACGAGGCCGAGCGCGTCGGCGGCACCCGAGGCTCCCGATGCGCCGGCCAGCAGCGGCGCCATGAGCATCACGGGCACCACCGCGATGTCCTGGTAAATGAGGGAGGCGAGCACGGCCCGGCCGTGCGGGGCATCAAGCTCCGCACGGTCCTGCAGCATCTTGAGTACGACGGCGGTGCTTGAGAGCGCCACCACGAACCCGAGGTAAAGGCTCTGCTGCCAGCTCGAGCCCAGCGCGTAGGTGAGTCCCCCGATGGCGGCGGCGGTCCCGAAGAACTGTATCGAGCCGCCGATGATGAACTGTCGCCGCATGTGTGCGAGGTCGGCGAGCGAGAACTCCAGCCCGATCACGAACAGCAGCAGTACCACGCCGATCTCGGAGACGACCTCGATCTGGTGTGCGTTACGCACCAAACCGAGGGCGTCGGGGCCAGCGAGCACGCCGGCGAGCAGCAGGCCGATCGACAGCGGGAGGTTGAGCCGGTGGCAGATGATCGCTGCGGCCACCGCGAGGGCGAAGATGACGATGATGTCGATGAGGATCGACTGCATGGCGTCAGGTTACCTTCTGCCGCTGCGTGAACTCCGGCCGGTCCCACAGCCGCTCGCGCAGCACGGTTTCGAGTACCGTCGCGGCGCGGACGACGTCATGAGGGGTCACGTAGAGCGGGGCGAACCCGAAGCGCATCATGTCCGGCGCGCGGAAGTCACCGACGACGCCGCGAGAGATGAGGGCCTGCACGGCCGCGTAGCCGTGCGCGGACCGAAACGAGACGTGGCTCCCGCGCGACTGCGGGTCGCGAGGCGACGCCAGCACAAGCTCGGGACAGCGCCGCTCGACCTCGGCGATGAAGAGCTCCGAGAGCTCGATCGAGCGTGCGCGGACGTCGGCCATGTCCACGCCCTCCCAGACCGCGAGGGCGGCGTGGAGCGACGCCATCGAGAGGATCGGGGGCGTGCCCACGCGCATGCGGTCGATCCCGGATGCGGGCCGATAGCCGAGGTCGAAGGCGAAGGGCGACTCGTGGCCCATCCAGCCTGCAAGCACCGGCCGCACCATCGCGGCGTGGGCGGGCGCCACGTAGACGAAGGCAGGAGCCCCCGGACCTCCGTTGAGGTACTTGTAGCCGCAGCCCACCGCGAAGTCGGCGCCGGCGCTGGTAACATCCACCGGGAGCGCGCCGGCCGAATGCGCGAGGTCCCAGATGGCGAGCGCCCCCGCATCGTGAGCCCGGCGCGTGAGGTCGGCCATGTTGTGCAGCCGGGCGGTCCGGTAGTCGACCTGCGTCAGCATGATCGCCGCGATCTCCGCGCCGCGCGCCGCAATCGTGTCGGCCACGGCCTCAGGCTCCACGGCGAGCAGTTCGTGGCCGCGGTCGAGCCGGGCGAGCAGGCCCTGAGCCACGTAGAGGTCGGTTGGGAAGTTGCCGGTATCCGAGAGCACCACGCGGCGATCAGGGCGCATATCGAGCGCAGCCGAGAGCGCCTTGAAGAGGTTCACCGACGTGGAGTCGACGGCCATCACCGAGCCTGCCGGAGCGCCGATGAGTGCGGCGATACGATCGCCAACCTCTCGGGGCATGTCCATCCACCCCGATTCGTTCCAGCCACCGATGAGCTTGGCGCCCCACTGCGCGGCCACCTCGTCGCTCACGCGGGCGCGGGCGGCGTGCGTGAGGGGTCCGAGTGAGTTGCCGTCGAGGTACACGAGGCTCTCGGGCAGGTCGAAGAGCGCCCGGGTGGCCGTGAAGATGGCGTCCAGGCGGGGGTCGGTCGGGTATGTGGGCCGATCGCTCACCAGCGCACCGCGAACCCGCTCAGTCCCTCGGCGGTCTCCCACGTCACGTCCACGTCATCGACAACGGCGTTCGGTGGCCCCTCGTGGCACCAGGCGATGGCAGTCTCGACCGCGTCGCGAGATCCTTCGAAGACCGCCTCCACGCCCTGCGCTGTATTGCGGACCCAGCCTCCAAGACCGAGGGCGCGGGCAGTATCGGCGGTGCTCGCACGGAACCACACGCCCTGGACCCGGCCACTCACCTGCACATGTGCGCGTACGACATCCGGCATGCTCCTGGGCCCCTCCGACGTGACGTGCTGTGCCGAGCATACCCCGAGCCCGCTCGTGCGTGAATGTGAGACAACCCGGCCCGGTTGGTTATCTACACACTGACACCCAACGCGTGAAGGAGCGTCACGATGACCATCACGACCGAGACCAAGGTGCACGACCTGCTCACCGATCACCCCTACCTCAAGGACTGGCTCATCGGCTATGCCCCCGCGTTCGAGAAGCTGGCCAACCCCGTTGTCTACAACACCGTCGGAAGGGTGGCTACGCTCGAGGCGGCGGCCAAGCTCGCCGACCTGGAGCCGTCGGTGCTCGTCGATGCCGTTCGCGAGCAGGTCGCGATGCACGCGATCGTGGCGGAGGAGATCGGCGGCGCCGCCCCGCGACTGGATGATGCCGAGCGCGAGCGTCGGCAGGTGCTGCTGAAGGAGCTCATCCACGAGCTTCACGACGGCGCGAGCGTTGCCGCGGTGAAGGCCCGCTTCGACGAGCTGGTGCACGACATCGACGCCGCCGAAGTGGCCATGATGGAGCAGGCGCTCATCGCCGAGGGGATGCCCGTGGAGGAGGTGCAGCGTCTCTGCGACGTACACGTCACCGTGTTCAAGGAGTCGCTCGACGAGGAGCCCGCGCCTCAGGTGGCGAGTACGCACCCCATCGACGCGTACCTCAAGGAGAACGAGGTGCTCACGGGGCTGACGGCGGAGCTGCGCGGCGCGCTTGAGCGGCTGCCTGCCGAGCCGCACCTGCTCGGCGACCTCGTCGGTGGCCTTGAGACCGCGAGCGACGTGGCGATCCACTACCGGCGCAAGGAGAATCAGCTCTTCCCCCTGCTCGAGAGCCACGGCGTGGAGGGTCCCACGAAGGTGATGTGGGCGCTCGACGACGACATTGTGGCGATGCTCAAGCGTGATCTCGAAGTCGCACGCGCCGGTGACGTGGACGCGCTGGCAGACGCGCTTCCCGAGACGCTCACCGCGCTCGACGACATGGTCTACAAGGAGGAGAAGATCCTGTTTCCCACCGCGCTCCAGGTCATCTCGGCTGAGGAATGGGAGCACATCGCGGCCGGTGACGCGGAGATCGGGTATGCCTGGATCGAACCGCCGACGGCTGGCGAGGGTATCGGCGCGCCGGGTCTGACGGACGCCGGGGCGCCCTCGGTCCCGGCCGCACCATCGGCCGCGTTCGCCGAAGACGCGCCCCTCACGCTCAAGACGGGGGCGCTCACGCGCGAGCAGATCGACCTCATGATCGGCGTGCTGCCGTTCGACCTGAGCTTCGTCGATGAAGACGATCGCGTGCGGTTCTACTCGGAAGGCGAGCGCATCTTCCCGCGCTCGCCGGCGGTCATCGGGCGCGAGGTCCGCAACTGTCATCCGCCCAAGAGCGTGCACAAGGTGGAGGAAATCATCGCCTCGTTCAGGGCGGGCGAGAAGGACGTCGCCTCGTTCTGGCTCACCCTCGGCGGGAAGTTCCTCCACATCCGCTACTACGCGATGCGCGATGCCGACGGCACGTACCGGGGCTGCCTCGAGGTCGCGCAGGACGTGACCGAGATCCGCGCGCTCGAGGGCGAGCGGCGGATCGTGGACTGGTAAGCCGCCGAGGGCGCGGCTGGTTCGGGCGAGGAGCTCGGCCGTCCTAGGCGAGGAGCGCGGCGATCACGTAGCCGACGGCCAGGAGAACGTTGGTGGCGAGCACCGCCATCACGTTGGCACCCTGCGCTGGCACGAGGCCCTCGAAGCTGTCGTATTCCTTGAGTGCTGTGGCGATCGCCTTGGCGGCGAACACGGCCGCCCCGAGGCCGACGAGCGCCCATGGTGTGAGCACGCCGAACACGACGCCCGCCACGATGGCCACGTATGCGCCGATCTCGACCGCGGCGTACAGCCACCGGGCGCGCCGCTTGCCGAGCACGACCACCATGTGGTGACGCCCGCCTGCCGTGTCGGCCTCGGTGTCGGGGAATTCGTTCAAGAGCAGGAGGTTGTAGGTGAGCAGTCCGGCCGTGATGCCGGAGACCCATGCGGCGATGTCGAAGCGCCCGGTGAGCAGGTAGTAGGTGCCCACCACGGGGAGTGTACCGAGTGCGAAGCCCGCGAAGACCTCGCCGAGACCGACGCGCGTGAGTACCGGCGTGTAGAGCACCACCGAGAGCACTCCCACCATTCCGATCACGAGCAGAGGCAGGCCCGCGACCGAGGCCAGGTACAGGCCGATCGCGGTGCCGGCTGCGAGCGTGCCCAGCCCGAGGGCAAGCGCCGCATTCGGCGAGAGCGCGCCGCGTGGCAACATGCCGCTGCCGCCGGAGAATGGCGTCTGCACCGTCTGCCGGTCGATACCGCTGCGCGTGAAGTCGTGCCAGTCGTTGAGCACGTTGGTGCTTGCCTGCAGCAGCACCAGGGCCGCGGCCGCGAGCAAGGCGTGCCCGAGGTGGAACGAGCCGTGCCATGCGGCGAGCGCCGAGCCGTGGATGACGAGGACCACGGCGAGGGTGAGGAACTGGGGCCGCGTCTCGAGGATGTACTTCCTGACCATAGTGGGTCCCGTCCTCTCGGAGTGTGTGCCCGTGTCGGGCGCCGTCCGTGTTGGGGCGCCGCAAGATGCTGTGAACGGTAGCGCGCGGGCGCGCGTTTGAGAAGAGGCACGAATGCGGTGCATCGAGTGAACCCCGCAGGCCATGCGGGCGCAGGATAAGGTCACCGGGACTATGATGAGCGCGGGAGGTATCCAATGAAGGACGTCCTGGCGCGTGTCCGCGAGTTCGCTACACGTCTCGTACTGCCGCCGGTAGCCGAAGGAGACCACCGCCGTCTCATATCGGTGGATGCCCTGCGTGGGCTCGCCATCGGCGGCATGCTGCTCGTCAACAATCGTGCGTCCGGGGGAGAGACGCCGGTGTGGCTGCTCCATGCTGAGTGGGAGGGTCTGCGCTTCGCTGACATGGTCTTCCCGGCGTTCCTATTCGTCGCAGGGGTCTCCCTCGCACTCTCATTCGGCAGGCGTACCACCCAGCACCCGGTCCATGTGTGGCTCCACTTCGTTCTCCGTGTCGCGGCGCTCGTTGCGCTCGGCGTTGCGCTGAGCTACTTCAGGTCGAGTGACCCGCTGCGTATTCCGGGCGTGCTGCAACGGATCGGACTTTCGCTTCTCCTCGCGGCGCCGTTCGTACGGTTCAAGCCTGGCTGGATTGCGGGTCTCGGCGCTCTGCTGCTGGCAGCGCACAGTGCAGCGTTGTTATGGGTGGTGCCGCCGGAGGGCGTCGACCCGACGCTTCGGGTGTTCGAGGCTCTTCCGCGGTCGATCGACTACGCGGTCTTCGGCGCCGAGCATCTGCACCACACCGGGTTCGATCCCGAGGGCCTCCTCGGGCTCGTATCCTCAGCGGGCCAGGTGCTCCTGGGTGCGGCGGCGGGTCGTGCCATCCACGCCAGGCCCCGCGACGGGCGTACACTCACGTGGCTCGCCATCGCTGGCTTTGCCGCGTTCGTGGCTGGCTGGTGGCTTGATGCGACCGTGCTACCGATCATCAAGCGTGTGTGGACCCCATCGTTCGTCCTGGTGACGAGCGGGGGAGCCACACTTGTGCTCGTGGTGTTCTACGCGCTTGCCGACTGGTTGCGCGGTGAGCGGGTCCTGGCGTGGCTCACGCCGCTCGGCCGCAATGCGCTCGCGGCATACGTGGGATCCGGCGCGCTTGCGTTGCTCATGCGCTCGATCGAGGTGACGGCACCTGCCGGCGACTCCATGACCGCGACCGCAGCGCTATCGGCGGGATTTGTCACGGCGTTCGGGCCGATGTGGGGGGCCGTCGTCTACCCGGCCGCTCATGTGGTGTTGTGGTATGCGGTCACCTCGGCGCTCGATCGCTCGAGGGTCTACCTCAAGCTCTGAGCGACTGCCCACGGTGCGCTGGCCGGCACCGGAACGCGCAGCCACATCTAGCGCAGCGTCGCGTCGATCTCATTGCGAACAGCGCTCGACAGCGCACCGGTCCCTCCGAGGTAGTACACGGTCCCGATCTCGTTGGCCGCCTGCTCGAGTTCTGTCCTCACGCAGGGCGTCAGCGCGGTCCCGCTCGTGAGTACGATGAGCGAGCGCTTCTTTGCGGCCAGCATCCCTCCCGCGAGCGCGTCGGGGAAGTTGGCGCCGGTGGCCACCGACATGCCGTCCCACACGAGGCCGGCGGAGGTGACGCCGTAGCGCACGATCTCGACGCCGGTCGCGTAGCGGTCAGCACCTGAGAGTCGCACCGTGTCGGGGATTGCGGCTTCGAGCGCGCTCTCGTACGGGCTGGAGACCGCGGACGTCCCGCCGAGAATGATGACGCGGCGGACGCCGTCAGCCTTCATGTTCGCGGCAAGGACAGAGGGCGCGGCATCGGGATCGGCCAGGTAGATGGGCCACAGGCGGTTGGCCGCGAGCGAGGAGCCCGCGAGCGCGTCGGGGAAGTTCCGGCCGGTCGCTACGAGCGCGGTGCCGTCCCAGCCGCCGTTGGCTTTCTTGATGGCGGCCTGTGCCACGAGCCGCGCTGTGCTGTAGCGGTTGGAACCGGCGACCCGCGTGATGGTCTTGATGCCGGCGCTCTTGAGCATGGTCTCGAC
>JAFGUS010000193.1 GCA_016938395.1 Coriobacteriia bacterium
CGCGGGTGTGGCGGAATGGCAGACGCGCATGGTTCAGGTCCATGTGGGGGCAACCCCGTGAAGGTTCAACTCCTTTCACCCGCACCAGACGCTCATGGACGGCCCCCCGGGGCCGTTCATTGTGTTCGGCGGCCACACGTCGCACAATCGGGTAGCAGACTTGCGACGAAAGGGCACTGATGGCTCGGCGAATCCTGATCATGCTCGCGCTGGCGGCGGCCTTGTTTGCCATGCCCGCCTGCGACGATGCAGACCCCGCTATCCTCGAGCAACAGCTGAACGAATCGATGGAGACAGCGGTTGAGGCGACCGCGCCGGAAGACGTCACGCCGACGGCGCTCCTGACCCCCGCCGATGTCGAGGCGGTGTCCGGTCTCACGGGTCTCACGACGGTTCCGTACGCACCGGAGACCGGAGCGGGCGGGGACGTGAACATCGCCGACGAGTCGGGTCAGCTCGTGGCGATGCTCGTGGTCGGTGACTCGGAGCTCTGGGACGCGTGGCTGACCGACGGATTCACCGTCCGCGAGCCGGTGACGCCGCCGGTGGGCGACGAGTCGTTCATCGGACCGAGCCCGGAAGTGGGAGAGGCGATCTACATCTTCGGCTTCAAGAAGGGTGAGATCGCTGTGGCCATCGACACGTACTTCGACGAGGGCGGGTACGATACCATCCTGAGCATCGAGGACTTGCGCGCTCTCGCCGAGATCGTCGCGGACCGCCTCTAGAACGGAGGGCGTCATGCAGGGCATCAAGCTGGTATGGCTCTACCTGATCACGTTTGCCGCGTTCCTCGCCATCGACTTCGTCTGGTTGACCACGATGGGAGACCGCTTCTATCGCGCGCAGCTCGGCTCACTCATGCGCGAGCAGGCGAACCTGCCTGTAGCCCTGCTGTTCTACGTCTTCTACGTCATCGGCGTCCTCGTGCTCGCCGTCATGCCGGGTGTGGAGGCCGAATCCGTGGTCAAGGCGGCGGCATACGGCGCTCTGCTCGGCTTCGTGGCATATGGCACGTACGACATCACCAACCTGTCGACGATACGTGACTGGCCGGTTGTGGTGACGGTCGTCGATCTCGTGTGGGGTAGCGTCCTTACAGGATCGGTCGCCACGGTCGGCTACTTCGTGGCGCGCTGGCTCAAGTGACGTCCGGCGCGGTCCGTCGTTCGCGGGCGGGAACCACCCGCCGTGCAGGTATGCGAGCCGAGGCGTCGTAGTCCCTTCAAGGGGCGCGCCGCCGTGCGCGATGGCGCACTGCTCTCGCACAACTATCGTTAGGACGTGTCATACATGCTGTCTGAACGCATCGTCACCGGTGCGCTGCGCGTACTGAACCGACGGTATCTCGGTCAGGAGCCCGCCGACGGGCGGGGTCTGCCCGGTCCGGCCCCTGGTAAGCGGTACACGCTCTACCTCCATGTGCCGTTCTGCGAGCGCCTCTGCCCGTACTGCTCGTTCAACCGGTTCCTGTACGGGGAGG
Source organism: Coriobacteriia bacterium (assembly GCA_016938395.1). The sequence goes on from JAFGUS010000193.1 coordinate 1,484, forward strand.
AACGGGCACGCACGTACTTCACCGCCCTCAGGCGGGAGCTGCAGACCGCCGCCGGCACAGGCTATGACTTCGCCACGCTCTACATCGGCGGGGGGACGCCTACGATTCTGCTCGACGAGCTCTGCGACACGATCGACCTGGCGAAGTCGCTCTTCCCCGGCATCGGGGAAGTCTCTGCCGAGACAAGTCCCAATCACATCACCGACGAGTCGATCGCGGCGCTCAAGCACCGCGTGGACCGGTTCAGCGTCGGAGTTCAGAGCTTCGATGACACCTTGCTGCAGCAGATGGCCCGCTACGACAAGTACGGGTGCGGCGAGCAGGTCTTCGAGCAGGTGCAGCGGGCCGCGGGCCAGTTCCACTCGCTCAACGTGGACATGATCTTCAACTTCCCGAGCCAGACGCGCGCGATGCTCGAGCGGGACATCGAGCTCGTGAAGCAGACCGGCGCCAACCAGACGACCTTCTACCCGCTGATGGCCTCTCCGAAGAACCGCCGCGAGCTAGCTCGCACCATCGGCCGTATCGATTTCGGGCGCGAGGCCGAGTACTACCGGCTCGTGTGTGGGGGCCTTGCACCCGAGTTCGAGCCCGCTTCAGCGTGGACGTTCTCCAAAGACAAAGGTGGCATGATCGACGAGTACATCGTCGACTACGACGAGTACGTGGGGCTTGGCTCCGGTGCGCTGTCGTTCGTGGACGGGCGCATCTACAACAACACGTTCTCCCTTTCGGACTACGAGCGGCGCATCGCCGAGGCGCGATCGGCTGTGGCGAAGATGGGTCGCCCGTACGGCCGAAAGGCGCGCATGCGCTACCGGTTCGTGACCGACCTGTTCGGACTGCGCCTGGACAAGGCCCGATTCCTGCGTGACTTCGGCGTGCCCGCGGAGCGCGGTCTGTGGGCCGAGTTGGCGTTCATGAGGATGGCGGGCGGTATCGCTACCGATACGCCGACGGAGATCACCCTCACGGAAGCGGGGCGCTATCTCCTGCTTGTGATGATGCGGGAGACCCTCGCGGCCTCCAACGACCACCGCGACCACGAGCGCGAGCTGTTGCCTCCGGATGAGAAGGTGCTGCTCAACGACGATGCGGCTGCGGTGAGCGCGGCGCCCTGTGAGGAATGTGTGGTCACCGCATAGCCCGGGGAGAAGCGTGGACCGGAGTGTGACGATACAGGCGGGCACCGAGCGTCGCGGCGCGGCATGGCGCAAGCGCGCGGTGGCGTATCTCGAGCTCACCAAGCCGCGTCAGACGGCTCTGTTGATGGTCACAGGACTCGGCGCGTATCTCATGGGGGCAGCAGGGGCTGTATCGTGGCCGACCTTCGCAGCGGGTATGGCCGGTCTCGCGGCAGCGGTCGCCGGCTCGACAGCGCTCAACATGGTGCTCGATCGTGACATCGATCGCGTGATGGACCGCACCGGCCGCAGACCGCTCCCGTCAGGCCGCATCTCGGTCTCCCGTGCATGGGCGTTCGGCTTCGGCCTGGCCGGCGTCGGGCTGGCACTGTCGTGGGCGGCCGACGCGCTCTTCGGCCTGGTGGTCAGCCTCGGACTGTTGTTCGACGTGGTGGTGTACACGATGTGGCTCAAGCGCCGGAGCGCGGCGTCGATCCTGATCGGCGGGATTGCGGGCGGCATGCCGGCGCTCGCGGGACGCGTGCTCGCGACCGGAGCGGTCGACGTGATCGGCCTGCTGCTCGCCGCAGGGGTGGTGCTGTGGATTCCCGCACACATCCTCACGCTGGCGATGCGCCATGTCGACGAGTACGGGCGCGCGGGCGTGCCGGTTTGGCCCGCGGTTCATGGCGAGGCGAGCACGCGGCGGGTCATCGCGGTCGCCACCGCGGGGGCAGCCGGAGTGTTGCTGGCTGCGGGTCTGCGTGCCGGCGTGCACGTTGTCGCACTCGCAGGACTCGGCCTGGCGGGTGCGGTGATGGTGGCGCTGTCACTGGCAGCGCTGGCCCGGCCCTCGGAGCGCCGCAACTGGACGCTCTTCAAGGCCGCCTCGCTCTACATGGCCTTCGCCTTCGTGTGCCTCACGCTCGGTTCGGTCATCTGAGCACCAGTCCGGGACGCGGCCATGCTTCCGGCGGTTTGCGCACCACTCCCGAACTGGGGCATGATGGTGTCCCGGTCGGAGGTGGCTGCTATGCGCGACATCTGCGAGCCCATCAGCTTCGATGACGACTTCACCACCGAGCATGCGCTGCGGATGCTCGACTTCTACTGCAAGACGCTCCAGCGCCTCGGCTACGAGCCCGTGCCCTACCCTGACGGGGACGAGCACATCGGCGCGCGCAAGATCTCGACCCCAGGATTCGACACGCTCCGACATGCCCACTGGATGGTGCATGCCACGCGCGACTTCCTCCGCGCCGGACGCTTCGCCAAGGCGTACCGCTGGATCGGGACGATCCAGGGCATCCTGCTCATGAACGGCATCTTCAGCATCACCGAACTCAAGGGGCACAACCGCTTCGATCTGCCACCAGTGCCCCCTCGCGGTCGGTAAGTGCAGCGAACGCATCCCGAGTAAGGGGGCCGCGGGTGGACGGGTTCACGCCGATACGGGGCAAGTGCTTCTACTGGCGCGAGAAGCTCGTTGAAGAGGATCGCTTCGACACGCGGCTGAAGAAGGACGAATGGCGGGTTGACTGCACCTGCTTCGTCGAAGGCGACCAGTGGCGCTACACGATCACGGAGGTCCCGGCCAACTGTCCGATGCATCGGAAGTGCCGGTACTACATCCTCTCGGGCTAGATCGCCGTCCGGCCATCGGGCCCGCGCCTCAGCCTCCCGTGTTCGAATAAGCGACAGCCCTCCTCCGGGGAGAAGGGCTGTCGTCGGAGCCGGTCGCGGTATCCGTTGTGGGTGTTGTTCCGTGGCGGCCGGCGAATCCGCTCCTAGTAGCGGCCCGAGAAGCCGCTGGGGATGCCCACGCCCATGCCGTGTACCACGCGGACCTGGAAGCCCGAGCCGCTGCAGCCGTTGCAGGGGCGCCACTCCTTGTGGCCCGGCTGTGATTCCACCGGCATGACCTTGTTGCCCTTGCAGACCGGGCAGGTCTCTTTCTTCACCATCGCGGTGACCTCCTTAAGTGACCACGATGAAACTTAAGCAATCTTCATTCCAAAGGAGTATATCGTCTGCCCGCTAACGAAAGTCAAGGGTCTTCTTCGAATCAGACGCAAACACTCGATTGGAGATGACGTCCAGGTAACGGCTCGGGGGCGGCTGTCTGTCGTGGGGTTGTTGCATAGGGTCAAGCGCGCGATAAGGGTGGTGAATGCATACACGCGACCACGACAGGCAGGTAGAACGGAATGCTCGCACCACGCGTCAACATCTCGCTCCAGCACGCTGAGGCCGCACTGGCGCCGCACGTCGCGCATGCCGAGCAGGCCATAAAGCCGCACATCAAGCGGGTCGTGCTCACGCTCGGGCTGGCGTATCCCATGGCGATGGCGCCCCAGCTGTACAACGTCTGGGTGCTCAATCGCACCTCAGGCCTGAGCGAGTTCACCTACACCGCGGGCCTGATCATGGCGCTCACGTGGACGCTCTACGGTTTCGTGAACCGCGACAAGGCCATCTTCACGCTCAACCTGCTGTGGATCGGAGTGCACACCACGATGATCATCGGCCTGCTCAGGTAGGCGCTGGCGGCAGAGACGCAGCCTCCCCCTCGCACGAGAGCCGCCCTGCTCAGGGCTGCTCTCCTTGTGTCACACGATTCCGACTTTGCCGTAGGACGCTCTGGCGCAACCCATGGCAGCGATCACTCTCGGTCCGGGGCTACATCGCTTCCTTGCTCGTCTCTTCGATCGCCTTGTCGATCTGCTTGCGCAGCACGTCGGGCAGGCCGGGGATGTCGATGTTGACGAACCCGCGGGTGATCATCGAGATAGCCTCGTCCTTGGGCAGACCGCGGGTCATGAGGTAGTAGATCTCCTCGGCGGCGATCGGCGAGATAGCGGCCTCGTGGGAGAGTTCCGCACCCGGCGCACCCTCGCTTGCGAGGTCCGGGATCGCCCACTGCGTCGACTCGGCCGACTGCACGATGCCGCGGCAGTCCAGGTGCGCCTTGCAGCTGTTGGTCCGGCCGATCAGTCGGCCGCGCGAGTACACCGTGGAGCGGTCCATGCTCACGGTGCGCGCCACGGCCTCCGAGCGCGAGCCTTCGCCGATCAGCTGCGTCTCGCTGCCGAGGTCGATGATCGAGTCCTTCAGCCCGTAGACGATCGAGTTGAAGACCGCGGTGGACCGGTCGCCGACGAGCTTGGCCACCGGGAACGCCTGGATCGACTTCACCGGTTTGAGGAGCACGTAGTTGTTGATGTAGACGCCGTCCTCCTCCACCACGATGCCGGTGCGCGGACGGACGCTGAAGTCTTCGGCCCAGTTGTGCACCATGGTGAAGGTGAGCTTGGCTCCCTTGCCCACGTAGAACTCGGAGATGCCGGCGTGCAGGCCCTCCTTCACGTCCGTGTGGATGTTGCAGCCGGTGATGACGTTCGCCTCGGCGCCGTCTTCCAGGATGATGATGTTGTGGACGTTCTGGCTGACGTCGCTCTCGCTCACGAACAAGCAGGCCTGGATCGGCTTCTCGACCTTGCGGCCGGCCTTCACGCGGATGAAGTAGCCCTCGGTCTGGTGGAGCGCCACGATGGCGGTGTACTTGTCCTTGTCAGGCGCGACCGCCTTCCACCACCACTTCTCGACCATCTCCTCGCCATAGCGCTTGAGCGCCTCCTCAGTGCTCATGATCTCGATGGCGTCGTCGAAGGCCTTCTGTACGCGCTCGTAGATTGGCGTGCGGTCCATCTGGAAGTAGCTCGCGGAGCGCTCGCTCTCGTCGGAGGTGAAGCCCGAAAGCAGCACGGTCTCCTTCACCTGGCGTTGCAGCGAATCCAACGAGGCGATCTTGTCGGCTTCCGAGACGGTCCGGAAGCGGGTGATGTCGATGTCGGGGCCGAGCGCTGCCGGCTTGTCGATGGCGGCCTCCGCGGCCGCGCGGATCTCGGCAAGGCGCGCCTCGGCGCTCTCACTCAGGCGAATGTCTGGCATAGCGCACACTCCACACATTTGTCGTAGCCATGGCTGGATATCTCGTCGATCAGGTCGAGCGGATTGCCCTTGCAGGCGAGCCGTCCGTTGTAGAGCACGTGGCCCACGTCGGCGTTGACGAACTTAAGGATGTGGCCCGTGTGCGTGATGATCAGCCCCGAGCGCTTCCGCTCGTAGACCCGGCCCTCGCCCTTGAGCAGGGCGTTGATGGCCCCGCCCACCACGGCGATGTTGTCGAGGTCCACGCCGCTCTCCGGCTCGTCGAAGAGCGCGAGTTCGGGCATCTGGGCGAGCATCTGCGCCATCTCTGAGCGCTTGGCCTCGCCGCCCGAGAAGCCCATGTTCACGTCGCGGTCGAGCATGTGGCCGAGGCTCAGATCGGCATCGAGTGCGTCGATCTGCGCGTCGTCAACAACGCCGCCGGCAGCAACGCCGATCATCTGACGGAGCTTGACGCCCCGTACCGCCGGCGGGCGCTGGAACGCTATGCCGATGCCCAGGCGGGCCCGCTCGTCGATCTCAAGGCCGTCGAGGTCGGTACCCCGGAAGAGGATGCGGCCCTGGGTGATCCGGTAGCCGGGAAGGCCGACGATCGTGTTGAGCAGGGTCGACTTGCCGCCACCGTTGGGGCCGAGCAGCACGTGCGTCTCACCCTCCTCGATGGTGAGATCGACGCCACGCAGGATCTCGCGTTCGCCGACGGAGACATGGAGGTTCTCAACCCGGAGCAATGGTGCGATCGGTTCAGAGGTCATCGGTCACCTCGTTTCGATGGGACAGGAGCCTAACGTAGGATGATACCCACCCTCTAACAGCGGGCACCCGAACACTCTAGCAGGATGCGGGCCACCGGACAGTGCGTGGCAGGACGCGGTTGAGCGGGCGACCGTAGGCCCGACCCTACCGAGCGCCCGCGATCAGTGCGAGCTCATTTGCGATGGCCGTCGACACGACGTCAGGCTCGCCGATGATCCACAGATCGCTGAGAGTCCCGGAGTGTGCGGCCAGGTAGGCGCCCACACTCTCGGGGATGGCGCCGGAACCCACGAGCAGCACCGGTGCACGGGAGCGCCCGCCGAGGACGCCGGCAGCGAGCGCATCGGGGAAGTCACGACCGGTCGCCACGATGACTCTGCCGGGCAGGATTCCATGCTCGTGCGCGTATGCCGCCAACGCCGCAGAGGTCTCGTAACGGTCGGCGCCACCGACACGGGTCGCCCCGGGAACCTCGCGCAGCACGCCGGAGCCCACGGCTGCGGGACCTCCGGCGATGATGGTCCTCTCGATGCCGTACTCGGCGAGTAGCATTGCGGATGTGGGCGGAAGGCGGTCACCGTCGGCCAGCACGACCGGCCAGCCGTTGGCTGAGGCGAGCGGTGCGGCCGAGACTGCGTCCGGCCAGGCACGACCGCTCACTACCAGCGCGGTCTTGACGATGCGGCCGTGCTCGCGCATGCGCCGTGCGATCAGGAGTCCGGTGACGTAACGGTCACGTCCGCCGATCCGCTCGATCGTTGTGATTCCTGCGGTTCGCCGGAGATCGTCTTCTACCGCAGGCGAGATGGCGGCGGTGCCACCGAGGATGATCGCGTGCTTGACCCCGAGGCGCCGGATCTCGGCCGCCACATCATCGTGCAGTCCATGCGGTGAGGTGAGGAGTATCGGGCCGTTGACGGCGGCAGCGAGCGGCGCGCCCGCAAGCGCGTCGGGGAAGTCCGCCTGTGTGGCGATCACGACCGCGCGCGCACCCTCTGGGAATGCCTGCCGTGAGACGGCGATGGCAGTCGCCACGCGGTCCGGCCCGGCGAGGCGGGCCACTGCAAGCGGTGTGTCGCGGTCGACGAGTCCCTCGTCGCCCCACAGGAACATGCGGTGGAAGAAGCGGCTCTCGTCGTCGCTCCAGTCGGTGAACGCGAGACGGGCAGTTGGGCTGGCGCCGGCAACAAGCACGGGGTCTGAGTACAGGACGCCCGGCTCAGTGGGCGAGACGCGCTCGGCGAGCCGCCAGGTCACGCCGCGATCGTTGGATGTCCAGCGCTCGATACGTCCGCCACGCCCGCGGTAGTCGCCATCGTCAGAACCCACCGCGTCGCTGTCGCCAGTCACCGCGAACACGTCGAACGAACCGTCCGGCCGCGGATCGAGCGCGGCGGCGTCGAAGAAGTGGTCGGTGGTCGTGATCGTGCTCGTGCGCCAGATGCCGTTCTCACGGCGCATGAAGCACCAGCGGTAGGCGTCGGGGCCTGAACCGCTGCCGATGAGGTAGATCACGCACGGTGCGCCCTCGGCATCGACCTTCACCGAGACCTCGTTGGTGAACAGGGCCCTGGAGTCCACGATGCGGCAGCGCTCGTCGGCGACGGCCTTGGTGATCGGCAGTGCAAGGGTCGAGCCGTCAGCCGCGCGCCAGACACCATCGGGCGCGCGTTCCGCGTAGTAGACATGCCGACGCACGAACTCGAGTCCGGCAGACCTGAGGTCCTGATCGACCCACGTGAAGACCGCTCGCACCGTGCCATCGTCCACACGGAAGTCGGCGTACCAGTAGAGGTTGGCCGTGCCGGCCAGAACGGCCTGCGGCGTCCCGAAGCTGGTTGCGCCATCGTGAGACGCTGTCGCGAACCAGGTGCCGCTCGTTCCCCGATAGAACACGAGCATGTCGGAGCCGCCGAGCGGCACCGCTTGCGGGTATGTGCCGACGGGAAGCGACGGGGCCGACTGCCACGTTGCGTCCGGACCCGACGCGTTCTGCCGTGCGTGGAGGATCGGCGTCCAGTGCGCTCCGTAAAACGCGTGCACCCGACCGGCGGGATCGACGTAGAGCGAAGGAGCGCCATGGGCGTCGAGCCGCAGCGGGTTGGTCCCGATGCGCGTGGGCCCACGCCAGGTGGCGGTCTCGCTCTCGTACGAGGCGATGTACGGATCGAACCCCGGACCCTGGAAGGCGAGGTACGTCACATCACCCACTCTGAGCGCCGCCGGTTGGATGGCCATCTCCGAGAGCATGGCCTCCTGGGCCGCGAAGCGCGCGAAGTACGGGACCGTCGCTGCTGACGCGGTTCCCGTGAAGCCGACGGTCGCCGCAAGCAGGGCGGTCGCGAGTGGTACCGCGATGTGGTGTGGCACGTGCATACTGCCGTTATCGGCAGAACCGTGATGCGGGTGCAGCGCGGCCGATAAGCGGTTGGAGAGGACCTGGCTCTCAGGTGACGGATACGCTGGATACCCTTGCCGCACGCGTATGGGAGCACTATGACGCCCACGCGCGCGACGACCTCCCCTGGCGCGCCACGCGCGACCCGTACCGCGTGCTCGTGAGCGAAGTGATGCTGCAGCAGACCCAGGTTGCCCGGGTGGTGACCAAGTACGCCGAGTTCCTTGCATCGTTCCCCACCGTTGAAGCGCTCGCCGAGGCGCCGCTCGATGAGGTGTTCCGGGTCTGGCGGGGCCTCGGCTACAACCGTCGCGCGCTCGCGCTCAAACGTGCGGCCGAGGCGATCGTGGCCGAGCACGGCGGCTGCGTTCCGGACACAGCCGAAGGGCTCGTGGCGCTTCCCGGCATCGGACACGCCACCGCGGCGCAGATCCTCGCTTTCGCCTTCGATGTGGGCGTGCCGTTCATCGAGACGAACATTCGCAGCGTCTATCTGCACGAGTTCTTCGGCGATGCCGAGGACGTGCCGGATTCGGCGATCCTTCCGCTCGTGGAGGCGACGATGGACCGGGAGCGACCGCGGGAGTGGTTCTGGGCGCTCATGGACTACGGGACGCATCTGAAAGCGACCCGCCCGAACCCGTCGCGTCGCAGCCGACACCATGTCCGGCAGGGGCGCTTCGAGGGTTCCAACCGTCAGCTGCGGGGCCGGCTGCTCGCCGCGCTCGCCGGGCCGGGGCATCCTGAGGGTCCGGTGGATGCAGCCGGCGCGGGCGGCTCCGCCGTGGCACCGTCACGCTCAACCGAGGACCTTGTCCTCGAGGTCGGATTCCCGGCCGAGCGTGTAGCGGATGCGCTCGGGGCGCTTCAGGCCGAGGGGTTCGTGGTCTCCGACGGGAGCGGTTGGCGCATCGGCTGAACGCCGGTGACGCGTGCGGCCTCGGCTTCCACCTCGCGCGCCACGGAGTCGACGGCCGAGCCGTTCTCGTCGGCGATGCGCGCCACATCGTCGGCCTCGGCGCGCAGCCTGCGGGTTCCGTCGGGAAGGCGAGCCACCTTGAACCGGACCGGGCCGAGTGAGGTGTCGATCTCGGTCACGTCCCGCTCGGCGAGCCGCCGGTCTGCGGGCATCATGCGTACGCCGAGTGTGCCGGTCTCGGCCATCACGCGCTCGGCGAGCGCCGGTGCGGCATCTTCGGTAGCGAGAGCCGAGAGCACGACTGCGGCTCGGCCCTTCTTCATCACCACCGATGTCTGCCAGGCGTCGAGCGCACCGGCAGTGCGAATCCGCTCGGCGGCGGTGGCGAGTTCCTCGGGCGTGAGATGGTCGAGGTTCGTCTCCAGCAGGACGACGCCGTCGTGTCCGGTGGCGGAGACAAGCGGCTCGCCGAGGAGCACGCGGCAGACGTTGGGCCGGCCCAGGTCGCGCGTGCCGCACCCGGTGCCGACGCGGCGGAGCGTCATCGGCGGCATCGCGCCGGTGCCGGTGGCGAACGCCCGTAGGAGCACGGCGCCGGTGGGGGTGGTGAGCTCACCGTCGCCCGGCCGGCCCGGCGTCACGGAGAGGCCCTCGAGCAGCAGTGCCGTCGCCGGTGCCGGTACGGGCAGCTCGCCGTGTTCGGTCGTGACGGTGCCGTCGCCGAGCGCCACTGGAGAGGCGACGAGCTCGGTGATCTCCAGGGCGGTGAGAGCGAGGGCCACGCCGAGGATGTCGGCGATCGTGTCGGCAGCGCCGATCTCGTGGAAGTGCACGTGGTCGGCGGGGACGCCGTGGACGCGCGCCTCGGCCTCGGCGAGCAGGCCGAGTGCCCTGAGCGCTCCGCTGCGCGCGGGCTCATCGATTGCGGATGCCTCGAGCAGCCCGCGCAGCTCGGCCCAGTGACGCCGCGGCGCGCCAGTTTCGGTCACCGTTACGCCGGTGCCGCTCACGCCGCGAGAGACGCGGGCGGGAGTCTCGACGACCACCTGTTCAAGTCCGAGTGCAGCCAGGGCCTCGCGCAGCCGGCCGGGGTCGAACCCGGCATCGACGAGCGCCCCCAGGAGCTTATCGCCGGAGACGCCGCTGGAGCAGTCGACGTACGCGATCACGCGCCAGCCTCCGCCACCGCGTGATTGATGCGGCTTGCGAGCGCCGCGGCGCCGAACCCGTTGTCGATGTTCACCACGCCGAGCCCCGAGGCGCACGAGCTCAGCATGCCGAGCAGCGCCGCGATACCGCCGAGGCTCGCGCCGTATCCCACCGAGGTGGGTACCGCGACCACCGGGCATGAGACGATTCCGGTGACGAGCGAGGGGAGTGCACCCTCCATGCCGGCCACGGCCACGATCACGCTCGCCTCGCGGAGCACCTCGGCGTGGGCGAGCAGGCGGTGGACGCCCGCGACACCCACGTCGTAGACGCGCGTGACGCGGTTGCCCATCACCTCGGCGGAGATGGCGGCTTCTTCGGCCACCGGGTGGTCGGCGGTGCCTCCGGTGACCACCACGATGTGCCCGACGGCGGGCCGCTCGGCTCTGCGGTCCACAACGAGCAGGTGCGGCTCCTCGAAGTAGCGCGCATCCGAGGCTACCTGCGCCACCGACTGGAAGTGTGACGCGGTCGCCCTCGTACCGAGAAAGACCTCGCCGTGATCGAGCATCTCACGGGCGATCGAACGCACCTGCGAGGGGGTCTTGCCCTCACAGAACACGACTTCCGCGAACCCGCACCTGAGCGCGCGGTGGTGGTCGACCTTGGCCTCGCCGAGGTCGGCGTAGGGCAGCCGCGCGAGGGTCTCGAGCGCGTCGTCGGGGCTGGTGTCGCCCGATGCCACCGAGTCGAGCAGCGCGCGCAGTGCGTCCGGATGCATCCGTCCTCCTTGCGGTGATGATGCTGTCTGCGGGGCATGTCCTTCGTGAAGGTTATACACTGTTAGGACACGATTGAGGCGGGTTGGCACCCGCACCGTGAGGAGAGTGCCTCGAGCGGTTGGATCTTCGAGCACGCATAGGACACGTTGACCCGGCGGTGCGGTGGGTCCTACTCGCCCGCCTGGGCGGTGCCGCGATCCTCGCGGGAGTCCACGCATTCTGGGCCGGCGGCATCCCCGAGTACGCGCCTTTCACCACCTGGGGGCTGGGGGTATATCTGGCAGCAACGGTGCTGCTCGTACCGGTAGCGCTGCGCCTGAAGGACCGGGGTTCGGTGCCGTTCTGGACAGCCGTTACGGTGGCCGACGGCATCGCGCTCGGCATCCTCACCGGCGGACTCGGCGGTCTCGAGGACCCGTTCTTCGCATGGTACGTTGGAGACGCTGCGGTTCTCGCCATGGTCATGCGGCGCCGGCAGAGCTGGGTGCTTACCGGGCTGCTCGTGGTTTCCTACGCCCTGGCTCACCTGATCGGCCATCAGGTGACCGAACCCCTGGTGCACGTGTTCCTCGTGTTCAAGGTGATGACCCTTATGCTCGTGGGTGGTGCCGTAGGCATCACCATGGGTGCCCAGGAGGAGCGCCGTGTTGCGCTCGAGTCGCTCCAGGCCGAGACGATGGAGCTGTACGCCAAACTCGAGCGCAGCGTGTCGGAGCTGCGCGCGGTCACCGAGATCACCGAGATCATCCACTCAACACTCGACGTTGAGACCGTGGGTCCGGTGCTCCTCGAGATCCTCCATAAGGTGATCGACGTGCCCGCCTCCTGCATCTACGTCATCGACAAGACGAAGCACGAGACCATCTTCTCGGCGAGCAGGGGTGTACCCAAGGAGAGCGTGCGCGGTCTGTCCGGGCTCGAGATCACGGGCGCGATCGCACCGTCTGCATCCGACAACGCGTTCGGCTGTATCGAACTCATCGACCACCCGGAAACCCTCGTGGTCTTCTGCGCTGACACTGAGGCGATCGACCAGCTCTCGCCCGATGACCGCATCGTGCTGCAGACGGTGGCCTCCGAGCTGGTGGTGGCCGTGGAGAACTCCCGCCTGTACAAACTCACCAAGCGGCTCGCCATCACCGACGAACTCACGGATCTCTACAACTACCGCTACCTGCAGCAACGGCTCGACGAGGAGATCGGCCGTGCAGATCGCTACGACAAGCGCCTGTCGCTCCTCATGCTTGACATCGACGATTTCAAGCGCGTGAACGACAGCCACGGCCACCGTGTGGGTGACGGTGTGCTCGCCGAGGTCGGCCACGTGCTCAAGACGACCGTCCGCGAGGTGGACGTGGTGGCCCGCTACGGCGGCGAGGAGTTCTCTGTGGTGCTCCCCGAGACCGACGCGTCGGGCGCGTTCATCGTCGCCGAGAAGATCCGGGAGGCGATCAGCCTCACGAGGTTCAAGGACGCCGACGGGGAACGCCGGATACATGTGACCGTGAGCATCGGCCTGGCGAGCTACCCCGTGCACGCGCACGACAAAGAGTCGCTGCTGCGCGCTGCCGACGACGCGGTCTATCGCGCCAAGGAGACCGGGAAGAACCGGGTTCGTGCACCGCGGCTGCGTCTCGGTCGCGTGCAGGTGGAGAGCACCGAGCAGGAGGTCGCCGAATGACGAACGTCGCGTTCCTGGGGCCGGCCGGAACCTTCAGCGAGGTAGCGGTGCTGTCGCTCAGCATGTCGGACGCCGAGCCCCTACCCTGCACGAGCATCGCCGAGGTGTTTGAGGCCGTCGAGCGCGGCAAGGCCGACCTCGGCGTGGTGCCCATCGAGAACTCGATCGAGGGCTCCGTCTCGGCCACGCTCGATGCGCTCGCGTTCGACACGTCGCTCGAGATACAGCGCGAGCTCGTTCTCGACATCCGGTTCGCGCTGGTAGCCGCCCCGGGCACGCGTCTCGCGGACATCACCGAGGTTGTGGCACATCCGCAGGCGAGCGGTCAGTGCCGCAGGTGGCTCGACCGACATCTGCCGGGACGGCCGATCGTTGCGGCCAACTCGAATGCCGAGGCGGTGCAGACCGCAGTGGCTGCCCCTGGCGCTGCCGCTGTGGGGCCGGCGCTCGCCGCCGAGATCTACGGCGCCGACGTGCTCGAGGACGGCGTGCAAGACTACGCGGGTAACCAGACGCGGTTCGTGCTCATCGGGCGCGGGCTCCAGCCGCCGACCGGCCACGACAAGACGTCGCTCGCGCTGTTCATGAAGAAGGACAAGCCGGGCGCGCTCCTGATGATCCTGTCCGAGTTCGCGTACGCCGACATCAACCTCACCAAGATCCAGAGCCGTCCCACCAAGCGACAACTGGGCGACTACATGTTCTTCGTCGACCTCGAGGGGCATGTGGAGGACCCGGCGGTGCGCCTTGCGCTCGACTGCCTCAGGCTCAAGCTCCGCGAGGTCAAGGTGCTCGGCAGCTACCCCAACGCGCGGTAGGGTCCGCATGCCGCGCTACACCGTCGACCTGCACAACCACACGCCACTCATTCCCAGTGACTACCGGGGAGACCCGGCCACCACGCCCCGCCAGATCGTGGAGCGCGCCCTCGAGCTGGGCATCGACGTATGGGGCATCGCCGACCACTTCAGCGTTGACTACGGTCCCAGGCTCATCGCAGCCGCGGAGGAGGAAGCAGCCGAGACGGGTCGGCGGCTCCTCGTGGTGCCGGGCGCCGAGATTCGCGTTCGGTATGAGGGCGAGGAGACGCACCTCGTGTGTCTCTTTCCGCCCGAACGCGCCGATATCCGGTTTGCGATCGTGCTCGATGTACTTGGGCTGACCTCGTCCGTGGCGCCCCTCGAGGAGCTGCCGTTCTTCGCGGTGGAGCGCGATCCTCGTGACGTCGCTCGCATCGTGGACGGCGTGGGCGGCCTCTGCCACATCGGGCACGTGGACCGCACCTTCGGCGACTACTGCTTCATCGAGTCGGAGCTCGTACACGATCTTGCCGAGTGCCCGCACGTCTCGGCGATCGAGCTCATCGATCACTCATGTCGCGGGCGGTTCAGGGACGGCCTGGCCATCGCTCACATCTCGTCCTCGGACTCGCACTCGCTCGAGGAGATGGGTCGGCGCACGGCCACACTCGAGATGCCCGAGTTGTCGTTCGAGGGGCTGAAGGCGGCCTTTCGGGCGGCGCGTCGCTAGCGCGTCGTCTGCGACGCTGTCGCTGCGGTTCATGGGTCCTGGCCACTGTGGCCAGCGTGGCTCTGGGCTCGGCCCACGTGTCCCTGATGTCGCTTAGGACGTCTGCGTCCTGGGTACGGACGGCTTATGGACGGTGGGTCGCGAGTACCTCTATCGGCTCGCGACCGACCCGTCAGGTGTCTCGCCTCTCGCCGCCCTGAAGTACGGCGGCGCCCGTTGCTTGAGCGCTCACAGCGCTCCGGGTGCCGGCCTCCGGCACGGGACCGGGTATTGGGGAGGGGCGCCATGAGCCGCGAGCGTACAACCGTTCGTGTGGCCAACCTCCCTTCGCACGAAGCCTCGGCATCGGCTGGTGCCGGCCCCGCTATGGAAGGCTGAGCGCCGACCGCGGGTGAGCGGGATGAGAGGGGTTGTCACTCATGAGACATCCACGTGCTGCACAGGGGCTCACGGTTGTACTCGTCGCGGCTCTGCTGCCGGCGGCGTTCGTGCCGTCGGCTGCCGCCGCCGAACTGCCGGTTGACTACAGCTACCAGTCGGTGCTGCCGTTTGATGGTGCCGCATACGACTGGTTCGGCGATGCAGTCGCCGTGTGGGGAGACACGGCGCTCATCGGAGCACCGGGTGACGACGACCTCGGTGCCATATCCGGCAGTGCCTACGTCTACATGCGGATCGACGACTACTGGGTCCAGCGCCAGAAGCTGACGGCCGGCGACGGTTCAGACGGTGACTACTTCGGTTCCCCCGTGGCCATACGCGGCGAAACGGCCGTCATCGGAGCACCGGGTGCAGGCAGCAACACGGGTGCAGCGTACGTCTTCACGCGTACCGGAGGTGTCTGGAGCCAGTACGCGAAGCTGACCGCCGACGATGGTGAAGTGGCTGATCTGTTCGGGCGTGCGGTGGCGATCGATGGAGAGACCGTCCTCGTCGGCGCTCCCGGTGACGATGACCGCGGGTCGGGGGCGGGCGCCGTCTACGTGTTCACCCCGACCGACACCACCTGGACCCAGCGAGCCAAGATCACCGCCACTGACGGCGACGCTGCCGCTGCTTTCGGAATGGCGGTGGCCCTCGACGACGGGACCGCACTCGTCGGCGCGAGCGAGGATGAGACCGCTCGAGGGAGCGCGTACGTCTTCACGGGCTCCGGCAGTACGTGGACCCAGCGCGCCAAGCTCGTAGCGCCCGATCGCGACACGTACGACTACTTCGGTTTCTCGCTGGCGCTTGAGCGCGGGACCGCGCTCGTCGGCGCGTACGGCGAGGACGATCAGAGAGGAGCCGCGCACGTGTTCACGGGCAGCGGTGCGACGTGGGCGCATCGTACGCGGCTCGTGGCGTCAACGCGCGATACGTTCGACCGCTTCGGCCTGTCGGTGGCTCTGTCCGGAGGCGCGATTCTCGCTGGAGCCCGCGGATATGGCGACACCGGTGCGGCGTACGTGTTCACGGGGGGTGGTGCCGCCTGGGAGGAGCGCACGCGCTTCGGGGCGCCCGGCACCGAACTCGACGATGAGTACGGTGATGCGGTCGCCCTGTCGGGGGGCAATGCCGTTGTGGGTGCCCACTTCAACGATGTGGGCGCCTCGAACCAGGCAGGCGCTGCACACTTCCACACGTTCACCACGCAGCTCACCCTCGACGCCAAACGCCTGGCCGGCGCCGATCGCTACCTGACAGCGGTGGCGGTCTCGAAGCAGGGCTTCCCGGCCGGGGCTCCGGCGGTTGTGATCGCAACGGGGGCCAATTGGCCCGACGCTCTCGGGGGAAGCGCGCTTGCCGGGGCGGCGCATGGGCCGCTGCTACTCACGCGTCAGGCGGCGCTTCCGGCGGAGGTCTCGGCGGAGGTCCGTCGGCTCGGCGCGGTGAAGGCATACGTGCTTGGCGGCACCGACGTGGTGTCGGGCAGCGTGGAGGACGAACTCGTCGGACTGCTGGGCCGTGCGAACGTGGAGCGCCTTGCCGGGCCCACTCGGTACGAGACGGCGAGCGCGGTGGCAGACGAAGTGATCGAGCTCCTGGGCTGCTCGTACGACGGCCGCGTGTTCGTGGCTACGGGCCTCAACTACCCGGACGCCACGGCGGCTTCGCCGATCGCCGCCTGGCAACCGATGCCGATCATGCTCGCGGACGTGCGTGCGGGGACGGTCGATCTGCCGGCATTCACCGAGCATGCGGTGGTGTTGGGGTCTGAGGCTGCTGTTCCGCAGAGCGTCTACGAGTACCTGGAAGACGAGCTCAGCGCGGACCACGTGTCCCGGATCGGAGGGGCCAACCGATACGAGACAGCGGCGATGATCGCCGAGAGGGCGGTGGACGAGCACGGCATGAAGTGGAACGCTTCCGGGCTTGCCACGGGGGAGAACTTCCCCGATGCGCTTGCGGCCGGACCGATGCTTGCCATCCGCGAGAGCGTTCTTCTGCTGACGCGGTCGTCGGCCCTCTCGGCTGAGGCGCGGTTGCCGCTCGAAGCCAACCACGCGTCGATCTGGAGCATGTTCGTCTTCGGTGGCGAGCTGGCGGTCTCACCCGCCGTGTTGGCAGAGGCCGAGCTGGCAGCGGGACTCTAGGTGCGCGGCGCCCGGCATGTTGTTGTGCGCGGAGGAGGGGGCGCATGGCGGCTCGTGAGGAGTGTCGGTTGAGGGGGGGGTAACGAGGATGAACGCTGTAAGCACCGCTCGCCGCGCCGTCTCCGCGTGCGCAGCAACGCTGATCGTCCTGGTCGCGTTGACCGCTGCGCCTGCCACGGCGGCGGAGCTGCCGCTCGCGTATAGGGCGTGGGATCTACCTGCCTCGGACCCCGCGGCAGGCGCGCGGTTCGGCTCGTCGGTCGCGGTATGGGGTGACACGGCGGTGGTCGGTGCCCCATACACGAGCGGGGAACGAGGCGCGGCGTATGTCTTCATGCGCGCAGGCGGTGCGTGGACGTTGAGACAGAAACTCATCGCTCTCGATGGCGCTGAGACAGACCGCTTTGGCTGGTCGGTGGCCATCCGGGGCGACACGATCCTGATCGGCGCGGCTGGCGAAGACTCCTATCGCGGCTCGGCGTATGTCTTCACCGGGAGTGACGGCCTCTGGACGCAGAGTGCCAAACTCGCAGCTTCCGACGGCGTCATTCACGATCACTTCGGTTGCTCGGTGGCGCTCGACGGCAGTACCGCGGTCATCGGTGCGACCGAAGACGATGACACCCGCGGCGCTGCTTACGTGTTCACCGAAGCCGGTGGGGTCTGGGCCGAGCAGGCCAGGCTCGTTGCCGATCACAGAGCGGACATGGCCTACTTCGGCTGGTCGGTCGCCGTTGAAGGTGACACGGTGCTCGTAGGTGCGATCGAGCCCAACAGCCCCGCGGGCTCCGCCTACGTCTTCACGGGGAGCGGCGACAGCTGGACTCAGCGTGCGAAGCTCACCGCCTCCGACGGCGTGACGGATGACTACTTCGGGTGTTCCGTCGCTCTCTCGGGGGGCAACGCCCTGATCGGTGCGCACTCCGACGAGAACCTCGCTATCGGTGCAGGCTCCGCCTACGTCTTCACGGGGAGCGGCGACACCTGGACCCAGCGCAAGAAGCTCACACATGCGGGTGAGGCGGCCCTCGACCACTTCGGCTGCGCAGTGGGTCTCTCGGGTGGAAACGCGATCGTAGGGGCGTACGCTGACGACACCGCTGCTGGCAGCGACGCGGGCAGCGCATGCGCATACGTGCTGAGCACTGAGCTCGCGCTTGGTGGTGTGACGCGCATCGCCGGCGACGATCGCTACCTCACTGCGGTGGCAGCCTCTGAACGCGGCTTCCCGGTGGGTGCTCCCGCCGTGGTAGTGGCTACCGGCGCCAACTGGCCCGATGCGCTGGGCGGGAGCGCGCTCGCGGGCGCCGCCCACGGCCCGCTGCTGCTCACGCGCACCGACATGCTGCCGGCCGGGGTCGTGGACGAGATCCGACGGCTCGGTGCGGTGCGAGCGTACGTAGTGGGCGGGACTGCGTCCATCTCCGGGGCGGTGGAGGACACCCTCGTCACGCTTCTGGGTCGCACGAACGTCGTGCGCTTGGGCGGATCCGACCGCTACGCGACAGCGCGACTCGTGGCCGACGAGACCATCCGGCTGCAGGGGTCGACCTATGGCGGCAGATCGTTCGTCGCAACCGGTCTGAACTACCCCGACGCAACTGCCGCTTCACCGCTCGCGGTCTGGCAGGGTGCTCCCATCCTGCTCGTCGATCCGAGGACAGGCGCTCTCTACGTTCCTGACGATGTCACCCATGCGTGCATCCTCGGTGGCGAGAGCGCTGTTCCGCCACCGGTCGAGGCGGTCCTCTGCGATGAGCTCGGGGATGATAAGGTCACCCGGCTTCCCGGCGCCAACCGTTACGAGACTGCCGCGATGACTGCGCAGCTCGGCGTCAGCGGCGGCATGCAGTGGAAAGGGCTCGGGCTTGCCACGGGCGAGAACTTCCCGGATGCACTCGCCGCAGGTCCCATGCTGGCAACCAATCGGAGCGTGCTGCTGCTTACGCGTTCGGACGCACTCAGTAGCGAGGCGGCCGCGATGATCACGGGCAACGCTGCCTCGATCGGGAGCATGTTCATCTTTGGAGGTGAGGCAGCGGTTTCGCCCGCTGTTGCGGCGGAAGCCGCGGCCGCGGCGGGGACGAAGACCCGTTTGTAGCACTGTGGGCGGCGAGGACGTGGTTTCGTCGGCTGTGGCGGCTGAGGTCCGCGCGCCCGCGCCATCACGCGCTACCCGTGCGCCTTGAGCGGCCGGAGATCCTCGGGCCGTGGCATGCCGAGGGCGAGATGGCCCGTGATCCGGTCGGCGAGGAACGCCGAGCGGTCGGCCGCGTCGAGCGCGAGCGGAAGCACATCGGTGCCGCGGAGCGTACCGAGCGAGCCTGCCGCGCACGCGGTCTCCCCGTAGGCGGTGACGCGATCGGCCCCTGTCACACCGCCCGCGATAAGCAACGGCACGGCACCGCCGCCGTGGTAGAGCGGCCCGGCCGAGGGCGTCTGGTGGTCCGGGCAGACCGCCACCACGATCTCCCCGCGCTCGGCGAGCGGGACGAGCGGCGCGAGCGCCCGGTCGATGCCCTCGATCACCCCGGCCTTGAGGGCCGGGTCCTTGCGATGCCCGGCCATGTCGGGGCGCTTGGTGTGCAGGTGCACGAAGTCGTAGCCTTCGGCGAAGAGCGCGAGCGTTGCCTCCACCCGTACTGCCACGTCGGCCTCTGCCTCGCGCAGCGTGCCGAACTCACGGTGGTCGAGGCCCACAGCCGCGGCGAGCCCGGCGTAGAGCGGTCCGGCGCCGAGCGAGACGCCGCGCAGGCCGAAGCGCTGCGCAGATGGCGTGACGCGCACCTGCGAGCCCGCCCACTTCACAAGCATCGCGTTCAGCGGACGCTCGGCGAGCACCTCGCGCGAGTGGCGGACCCATGCGTTGAGCGCGGCCGCCGTGCGCGCGGCCGCATGGGCATCGGGCGCCTCCTCAAGCGGCAGCACCTCGAGAACCGCGGTGCCGTCATGAAGTGGGTCGGCGTCGCTCACGAAGTGCGAGAGTGGGCGGCCGTCTGCGGGTGAGAGGAAGAGCAGGCCCTGCAGGGCGCCCGTGTGCACGAAGCGGATTCGCACGCCGTTGATGTCCACATCGAGGTTCACCTCTACGAGGTACGGCGCCTCGCCGGTGCGCGGATCGGGACGCTCGTCGATCCAGAGGATGCCGTCGCGCTCGCTCACGCATGCGAGGTTGGCGCGGAGCACCACCTCGCCAGCGGCGGGAGGCATGCCTTCACCGAGGGCCTCGAGCAACCCGCGGCCGGGGAAGTCGCGCTCGCCGTAGCCGAAGAGCGCGAAGTGCGCCTGATGCGATGAGGGCGCCAGTCCCGGGCCGAGCGGGTAGAGCAGTCCGGAGCGGCCGAGCGCGGCGAGCGCATCCAGATTGGGGGTGTGAGCCGCCTCGATCGGCGTGCGGGGACGCACGGCGCCGGTCGGGTCTCCGGGCACCGGACCCGCGAGTGAGACATGCGGGCGGTCGCCCGCGCCGTCGGGCACCACGAGTACGATGGGACGCGCGCTCCGCTCGGCCACTCCCACGCCCCCTTCGCACTCGTCTCGGCCCTCGGCTAGAGTATGCCACAGGCGCCGCACGTCAGAGGGGGCATCGGATGGCATCACGCTCGGCGGACGAACAGAACGAGCTCTCTCGCGAGCGCTTCGGCCCGCGTGCCCACGGCTACCGCGAGAGCGCGCTTCACGCGGGCGGGTCGGACCTCGAGTGGCTCGTCGAGGCGCTGGGAGCCCGGCCCGGTGAGGCCGCGCTCGACGTGGCCACCGGCGGCGGGCACGTGGCGCTCGCACTCGCCCGCACCGGCGCCGACGTCACCGCGTGCGACCTCACGCCCGAGATGCTCGACGCCGCAGGCATGCTGCTCGCCGAGCACGGCTGCGAGGCGCGGTTCGTGGTGGCCGAAGCGGCGGCGCTCCCCTTCGACGACGCCAGCTTCGACGTCGTCACCTGCCGCATCGCCGCGCACCACTTCCCGGACGCAGCGGCGTTCTTCGCCGAGGCGGCGCGCGTGCTGAAACCCGGCGGCCGGCTCGGCTTCCAGGACCAGACGCTGCCGCCCGAGCCCACCTCGGCGGTACTCACCGACGCGTTCGAGCGTCTGCGCGACCCGAGCCACAACCAGGCGTACAATGCCGAGGGCTGGAC
>JAFGUS010000021.1 GCA_016938395.1 Coriobacteriia bacterium
CGCCGTCGCCACCCGCTGTGCCGAAGAACTGTGAACCGCTCGATGTGACGAGGACGCTACCGTCGGCGGACAGCGCGCTGCCGTCACTGGCGCGCCCTAGCGGACGAACTCCGTGATGTCGTGCGCGATGAACAGGACCGCATAGACCGTGTCGCTGTCGCCCTCGAGCGGCGTGAGCGAGACATCAAGGACACGACTGCCGCGCTGGGGCGTGGTTGTGAGCCGGTAGCGGTCGTGCCTACCGCCGCGCGCGGTCGCTTCCACCCGCGAGAGGAGCGGCTCCATGATCTCCTCGGGATAGCCCAGGTCGCGCCAGTGGTTGCCGATGACGTCGAACGCGTTGGCACCGAGGAACTCGGCTGCGCGCCGGTTGACGAAGAGGTAGCGACCGTCGATCGAGAAGATCAAGACGATCTCGGGGACGTCGTTCAGGATCTCGGAGGCTGCGTCGATCGGGCTGTAGTCTCGCATGGGAGCTCCTCACCGCGGTCGGCTCGCAGTCATTGTAGCCGACGCGACGGCCTGGCGGCATGGCGGCGCAGGTGACCGCGGGCGCGCAGTGAGCCCCGCGCCCGGCCGAACCCGTCAATCCACACAACATCACCACAGGCCGCCGACAGGTGCGGCACGACCGTGTCCTAACCTCGGAGCCGGACATCGCATACGAAGGTGAGGGCGGGATGGCAGCATCGAGGGGACTTCGCCGCTACCGCGGGTGGATCGCAGCGGGCGTACTCGCCCTTGTCGCCGGTGGCGCGTTTCTCGCCCTGCGCGACAGCGCGGCGGCGGAGGACACGATCACGTACGAGACCGAGACCGCCGCGCTCGGCACGATCTCGGTCAACGTGTCGGGGACGGGCAACGTCGCCGTAAACGGCACCACCGACGTCTGGCCGGCAACGGCTGGAACGGTCGCGACCGTACCGGTCGCCGAGGGCTCAGAGGTCGCCACGGGCGACGTGCTCTTCACCCTGGACGCCGCCTCGGCCGAGGCGAACACCGCGCGTGCACTGGCCAGCCTAAGGCAGGCCCAGCAGAGCGTCACGCAGGCCACGCTACAGGTGACCAAGGCCGAGAACGCACTCGCCGCGCTCGTCAGGCGCAGCACCGAGCCGAGTAGCACGGTCACGAACGCTGATATCACAGCCGCCGAGGGAGAGGTCGACGTCGCCGAAGCCGGACTGGCGTCGGCCAGAGCGCAGCTCGCTACCGCGCAGATCTCCTACGACGATGCCCGTGCCGCCGCAGACGATCTCACCGTGGTCGCCCCGTGCGGCGGCGTGGTCTACACGCTCGCGATCGAGCCCGGCGACACCGTGGCCGTCGGCAGCGGGACATCGACCGACTCGGCCGCAAGCGGTGGGATGACCGCCACCTCGGCATCGAGCTCCTCCGGGGCGCCGGTGGTCCTCGCTCCGGTACAGCCCCTCGGCGTGCTCCTCACCGTGAACGAGGTTGACCTGCCCGCCCTGGCGATCGGGCAGCGCGCGGACCTCGAGTTCGACGCACTCTCGGATCTCACCGCCACCGGCAAGGTGTACGAGATCGCCGAGGAGGGGCTCAACTCCTCGGGCGTGGTCACCTTCGATGTGTGGCTCTCGATCGACGTGGCCGACCCCGGGCTGCGTTCCGGCATGTCGGCAGCGGCCACGATCGTGACCGACATAGCGAGAGATGCGCTCATCATCTCGAATGCGGCGCTGCACTCCGATGGTGAGGGCGGCTACTACGTCCTCGTCATGGATGCGGGCGCGACCGAGCCCCGCCAGGTGCCCGTCGAGACCGGCCTGGCGAGCGCCACGCAGACACAGATCCTCTCGGGCCTGGCCGAAGGAGACGTCGTCGTCACGCAGACCGTGGACTCCACCGACACCGACACCGAGACCCCGGGCGGCGGCATGATGGTGCCCGGCATGGGCGGCGGCTTCCGTGGCTGACGTCCGGGCCAGCACACCCGTCATCGATGCCCGAGACCTCACGAAGGTCTACGAGGGCGCCGGTGCCGAGACGACCGCGCTCCGAGGCGTGTCACTCGCCATCAACCCGGGAGAGTTCACGGCCATCATGGGTCCATCCGGCTCGGGCAAGTCCACCCTCATGCACATACTCGGCTGCCTCGACACACCCACGACGGGCACGTACGCGCTTTCCGGCCGGGATGTCTCAACGCTCGACGACTACGAACTCGCCGAGATGCGCCGGACCACCGTGGGCTTCGTCTTCCAGGCGTTCAACCTTCTCCCCCGCGCCACCGTGATGCGCAACGTCGTGATGCCGATGCTCTACACGCGGGTGCCGCGTGACGAGCGCGACGACCGCGCCGCGTCGGCGCTGCGCGCGGTGGGCCTCGAGGAGTCGCTGTGGGCGCACCGCAGTAACGAGCTCTCGGGCGGGCAGATGCAGCGCGTGGCCATCGCCCGGTCGCTCGTGAACGACCCGTCGCTCGTGCTGGCCGACGAACCCACCGGCAACCTCGACACCGCCACCGGCGACTCGGTGATGGACCTCTTCTCGCGCCTGAACGACGAAGGCCGCACGATCGTGCTCATCACGCACGAACCCGACATCGCGGCCAAGACACGACGCGTCGTGCGGCTGCACGATGGTTTGGTAGCCGAGGACGCCCTGACGGCCGATGCGCACGTGCGTCAGTACGGCGCCGGCATAGGGCCCGCGCCCGCGGACGAAGCACCGGGGTCGCCAGCAACGCCCCGGCCGCCGGCGCCGCATGCGGGTGATGTGTGATGCGCTTCGGCGACCTCATCTCGGAGACACTGCACTCCCTCACCTCCAACAAGGTGCGCAGCGGTCTCACCATCCTGGGCATCGTCGTGGGAATCGCCTCGGTCATCGCGATGGTGGCCATCGGCCAGGGTTCGCAGGCCGCGATCGAACAGAGCATCCAGGCGGCGGGCTCCAACCTGCTGACCGTGTCACCCTCGGCTGCGGGCCAGCAAGGACCGGGCGCGCGCAGCTTTGGCGCCAGCGTGGAGTCCCTCACGCGCGAGGACGCCGAGGCGCTCGCCGACCTCTCGCTCGTCACCGGCGTGGCGCCCTCGGCGCAGGGCCAGGCGCAACTCGTAGCGCCTGATACCAATGCGAACGCGCAGGTGCTCGGCGTCACGCCATCCTACGCGGCGGTGCGGGGCCTCACCATCTCCTCCGGTGCCTTCATCTCGGAGCGCGACGATGCGGCCAACGCGCAGGTGGTCGTTCTCGGCGCCACACTGGCCGAGGATCTCTTTGGCGAAGGCGTCGACCCCGTGGGCGAGCGCATCCGCTCGGGCAACATGCTGCTCACCGTGGTCGGAGTGCTGGAGGAGAAGGGAACGTCGGGCTTCACCAACGTGGACGCCTCGGCCATCATCCCGCTCTCCACGGCCGCCCGCTACGTGACGGGCAGCGAGTACCTCTCGTCGATCACGCTCACGGTCGCCGACGAGGGTCAGATGGACGCGGCCGAGGCATCGGTGGAGGGTCTGCTGTTGCAGCGTCACGGCATCGCGGATGCCGACTACGCGGACTTCTCGATCATGAACATGGCCGACCTGATGGAGACCGTCTCGACGGTGACCGGCACCTTCACCACGCTGCTCGCGGGCATCGCCGGGATCTCACTCCTCGTCGGCGGCATCGGGATCATGAACATGATGCTCACCACCGTGACGGAGCGCACGCGCGAGATCGGCCTGCGCAAAGCGATCGGAGCCGACAGTGCGGCGATCTCGGCGCAGTTCCTCGCCGAATCGGTCACGCTCACACTCGTGGGCGGCGCGCTCGGCATCGTCGCGGGCTGGGGCATCGGTGTTGCGGCCGCCAACCTACTCGGTGCGACCGCGATCATCACGCTCGACTCGGTGCTGCTCGCCGTGAGCGTCTGCGCGCTCATCGGCATCGTGTTCGGCTACTACCCCGCTCGCAGAGCCGCATCCCTCAGCCCGATCGAGGCTCTCAGATACCAGTAAGCCACCGTCCCGCGGGGCCACCGCGGGCCACGAACGATCGTCCCGCACACCTGCGCGGGTCACGAAAGGAGCGGTCATGAAGGGTTCAGTCAAGGCGATCGTCGCTGGCGTCGCTGTCCTGGTGCTCGCGGGTGCGGCGTTCTGGGCGGGCACGGCCTACCAGGCGGCGCAAGACCCCGCGCTCGGCTTCGCCCGCGGCGGCGCGCTCACGGCGGACGGCACGATGCCCGGTGGCGGTGGGCTGATGGCAAGCCTTACCGATGAGGAGCGTGCCCAGCTCCAGAGCATGACCGATGAAGAGCGGGCCGCGTTCATGGAGGAGAAGTTCGGCGAGGGAGGCCTGCCGGCCGGTGGCCCCATGCGCGGCGGGACACTCGAGGGTGAGGTCCTCGAGATCGCCGACGACACGATCACTCTCGCTCTCAGCGGCGGCGGATCGCAGACGGTCTACACGGACAGTGAAACACTCGTCGCCTACGCCGACGGGGCTGGTGATCTCGCTGTGGGCGCACAGGTGCTGGTCATCGCCGAGCCGGCGGCCGACGGTGTGACAAACGCGTCAGTCATGGTGGTCAAGTAGCCACAAGGAGTGCTGGCATGCGTTCGCGCCGTGGTGCGGGCGTATGCCGTCACTTCTCCGTATAGACGTTGATGACGATCTCGGTACCCTCGCTGCCCTCGCTCACCATCACTGCGGCCTCGCGAGTCCCCGACTCGGCAGCCAGCTGCGCCAGTTCGCTGTCGCCGGTGGACATCTTCACGTCATTCGTCAGCTCCCAGCCGCCTGAGGACAGCTCCGACTTGTACCACTCGTAGACATCGGTGACGGGATCGCTCGTGCTCAGCATGACGTAGACCTGGTCCCTGCCGTCCGCCGCACCGAAGTAGGTCGACGTCACCACAGCGGCTCCATCGTAGAGCGGGAAGTCGCGCGGGAACTCGTCCACCAGCACGCCCTCTCCGCCTGCGATCGTCGCCTCACCGTCATCGGTCTCGATGGTGACCCGGTCGCCATCGACCTCCACGTCCCCGCCGATCGCACCTCCGACGATCTCCTCGCCGATCTCCTCGCCGATCTTGTCCGATACGCTCTTGCAGCCTGCAAGACCAAGTGCGAGAACGATGACCAGCGCTCCGATGAGTAGCCGCTTCATGGTGCTGCCTTCCTCTTCGCTGCCTGCTTCGGTACCCCGGAATCCTGAGGGCACTCGTGCCGCACCGGCCCCCTGGCGATGCCGGGATCCTACGGGGCATATACCCGCTGGGAGGTGCGCTTCCTGGCAACAACAGAGCACGACGCACACAGTCGCGCGCAGAAGGGCGTGGCCTTGATGCCGGTAGACATACCACATGCGACGCTCGCATGGCTCACGGGCGGCGAGAATCCGGCGGTGGCGGTTCTCACGCGTCGCGAGCTCCTCGGCGAACCTGCATCGGCTGACATCGACGCACTGTGGGCGCGCCGCAACGAGTACGCGCCTGTGAAGCACATCCTCGAACTCATGAAGGCCGATGGCTCATGGGCGCCGCCGACCCAGGACTACCGCAAGTACGGCGGGAGTCTGTGGCAGATCCACTTCCTCGGCGAACTCTACGCCTCGGGAGATGACGAGCGCGTGCAGGCAGCCGCAGCGTACGCGTTCTCGCGGCAGCTACCGGACGGCTCCTGGAGCTGCACCGGCGGCAGACCGGCTGGCTCGATACCGTGCCTCACCGCCAATGTGGGGCGCGCGCTGGCCCGCCTCGGCTTCGCGCGCGACGAGCGGGTGCTGGCGGCGCTCGGCTACGTGGTCGGCCTCTACCGCACCCTCGGCTGCGTGGACTGCCGTGGAGGTCCCGCGTTCCACCTCAACGGCTACTGCCACATGCTCACGCCCAAAGAGCTCCTCTTCCTCGCCGAAGTGCCCCGCGACCTGTGGCCCGATGGTGCCGGGGATCTGCGCCAGGCGTGCATCGACGCGCTCCGCGACAAGCGCGTGTTCCACAGCCTGCCCGCCGAAGCACGTGCATACCAGGACGCCGTCTTCTCGATGCCGGCCGCAGAGCAGCAGGCGTTCCGCGAGCGCTTCCTTGCCGAGCACCAACCGCTCACGTACGGTCCGAAACCGGGTTGGCTCAGGCTCGGCTATCCGCTCTCTTACAACTCCGATGTTCTCGGGTCCCTCTACGCGCTGGCGCGTCATGGCGAGCCGAGGCGACGCGAGTATGAGGACGCGCTCGGCGTGGTGCGCGCCGCCGCAGACGGCGAGATGCGCTGGACCCTCCGGACGACCTTCAACGGCAAGATGCTCGCGGATGTGGAGGAGAAGGGCAGGCCGAGCCGGTGGCTCACCTGGAGGGCACTCTCGGTGTTGCGCCACTTCGAGGCTGGACTCGGGCCGGACGCACGATCGTCGCAGTGAGAAGCCCGCTGGGCCGTCAACGAACGCGCCGACGCGATGAACCACCGGGGCCGAACCACCGTCTGAACGGCAGAAGACCCGCAACACAAGGAGGCGCATTATGTACACACGGATCCTGGGACTCATCCTGGTGCTCGCGCTCGGCGCGGCACTTGCCGGTTGTGCCGCCACCGCCGAACCCGAACCCGATGTCGGCGCACCGGGTGACCCCGCCGCCGGTATCCGGCTGGCACCGGGCCTGTACGACCTCGAGGACGGCACCGTTCAGGTGATCGGCACGCTCGAGTACCGCGACATCGAGGGCGGCTTCTACGCCGTCGTCGGGGGCACCGAGTCGGAAGGCAATCTCGGGGAGACGGTTGCGGTGGTCAACAACGCCGACGAGTTCGCAGCCGAACTCGAGGCGCTTGAGGGCAAGACGGTCTCAATCACTGGCACGCGGTTCGATGGCGCTTCGATCCGCATGGCCGGGCCTGAGGTGATCGTCGAGACGATCGAGGAGATCAGCGACACGCCGGGCGCCGCCGAGTAACGCGCACGCCCTTCCCCGCACGGCCGCCCGCATCCCCCCGCGGGCGGCCGTGCTCGCGTTATCGGGCGGATTCCGCACTGAAAACGAGGCGCAGCGCACAGGACGCCGAGCGCCGAGTACCCGCTTGACACATCCCGACGGCATCGCTAACCTTACGGCGTAAGGCTTACACCGTAAGGGCAGCCTCGATTGCCCGAGAGAGGAACCGCGATGCTCAAGATGCAGACCTGGCAGTTGATCGTCGTGGCGGCGGCGGCGCTGCTGTGCGTCGGCTCCATGTCCGTCACGATCGTCAGGATGCTCGGCAGGACCGCCACCGGCGCCGCCACGATCCGCCCGTCCGCCCCTCTCGAAACGGGCCTCGTGGGAGCCACGCCGGACACCGCCGAGCGCGCGTTCGACGGCTTTTCGTACCGGCTCACCGCCCGCTACGCCGGCCGGGTCCGCGTAGTGGTTCGCGACGAGACGGTCACGATAGCCGGACCGCGCGCACCCCGGGGGCTCTACGTCATCTGGATCTGGCTGCAGGGCATCACGCTTGCGCTCGTGCCGCCCACACTCGTGCTCGCAGCCGTGAAGCTCGACTGGCGCGCGCTGCTACTCGCACTCGGCATCTTCGTTGTGAGCGCGCTCGTGATGGCTATCGGCGCCGGCGTCTGGCCGGGCATGGGCGAGACGATGTTCGTCGGCGAAGGCCACTTCGAGGCGACCGAGATCCCGCTGACGGCAGTGCGTAACGTCACCGTCGGGGACGACTGGGCGCGCGACGGTATGCGCCTCGTCATCGCACCCTACGCGCCGGGCATCGACGCGCTCGCCGCGAAGCGCGCCGTCTGCTTCAACGCCCCCGACGGCTTCGGCAACGATGCGAGCTGGGCGGTCCACATGCTCTCCGATGAGGACGCCGCCGAGCTCTACACGCTCCTCGGAGGGGATGTGCAGCCGTGACGCCGCGCGAGCAGCCGCTCACGCGCGACGAGATCCTCGCCGCGGCACTCGTCATCGTGGACGGGGGCGGCCCTGAGGCCCTGTCGATGAGAAAGCTCGCGAGCGCGCTCGGCGTTGAGGCGATGACGCTCTACCACCACTTCGCCAACAAGGACGCGATCCTCGACGGGGTGGTGGAGCGCGTGTTCGCCGAGATGCGCATGCCCGAGCCGCTTCCCGAGGAGTGGATGGCGTTGGCCGAGGAGATGTTCGTCGCGTTCCGGCGCGTGCTCGTGGACCATCCGGCAACGATCGCGCTGCTTGCCCGGCGACCGCTCAACACCGAGACATCGGCCGACTTCGTCGAAGCGCCGCTCGCCGTGCTCGCACGAAGCGGCCTGCCGCCCGAGCGCGTAGGGCAGCTCTACCAGTCGCTCGTCGCGTACGCGTTCGGGCACGCGTTCATCGCGAGCGACCGACCGAAGGCGCCCGCCGAGTCATCCCTGCGGACCGATGCCGAGCGGTACCCCACCGCCAGGGCCGCGGGCGACACCGTCTCGCGGTTCGACGAAGCGACGTTCCGTGAAACGCTCGGCCACATCATGCGCGGCTTCGCGGGAGAGGCGTGAGAGAGCCGCGCGGAGTGGGATACATCACCCAGGGGTGATGCTCATGTCCGAGCCGCAGATCCGTCAGACCGCAGCACAGACCGTCGCGTTCATCACGATGCGAGGCTCCTACGACCAGACGCCCGAAGGATACGCGCGCCTGTACGAGTGGGTGACGCGGAGGCGCCTTACGACAGCGGGCATGCCCACCGCCGTCTACCTGACGATGCCGTCCGCTGCACCGGGTGTCGAAGCGATTTGGGAACTCTGGGCACCGGTGGCATCTGACGCGGAGGCCGCCGAACCTGACGAGTCGGGCGTCGGCGTCAAACAGATCCAGCCGATGACGGTGGCCTCGGTGGTGTACACCGGCCCGTACGACGGCGTGGGACCGACGTACGAGGCGATGTGGGCGTGGGTCCGGGCCAACGGCTACGTCCCAGCGGGCCCGCCCATGGAGGTCTACCACTCAGATCCCGAGGACACGCCGCCCGAAGAGTCCGTCACCGAGATCCTGATGCCGGTGTCACCCGCGTAGCACGCCGCGCCCCGCAGAGTGCCCGGGCCGGCAGCACCAACGTCCGTGCCGGTCCGGCTGCTACCCTTCGAGTGCGAGCCTCTCCACCATCCCGCGTGCCCACTCGGTTACCGCGTCCATGTCGCGGAAGTCTCCTTCGGGAGCCTTCATCATCTTCATGATCAGCCGTTCGGGAACTGAGAACCGCTTGGGCTCGTTCATGCCGGCGAACAGTCCGATGCCCACCGGCTCCACGCCCGTCTCGGCCATGAGCGCATCCGTATAGGCGCGCACCTCATCGGCCTTCTCGGGGGTCTGCGCCATCGTGAGGCACGCTGTGAAGAACGCCGTGGGGCGCGCCTTGAGCGCCGCGGCGTTGGCCGCGACCCACTCTTTGACCGCTCCGTGCCAGTTCCCGGCACGAACGCCGCTGCCCACGATGACGGCGTCGTACGCCGCAGCGTCCGGCCCATCCTCGACGGGTCTCACGTCCACCGTCCCGCCAGACTCGGCCAGTGTCGCGCCGATCTGCTCTGCGATGCCCGCAGTGCAGCCCGTCTTCGTGCCATAGACCACCAGTACTCTGCTCATATCACTGTCCCTTCCTGACTGCGGCCCCGGATCCACAGATGCTGGAGAGCGACACGCCACGAGTCGCTGGCCCCGGCGCTCGGCCGCATGGCGCGCGGACCCGATGTGGGTGCCCCCGTCAGCGCATCGGTGGCCTGGGCCGGTAGTCCTCCACGAAGAAGCCGCGCCACGGCTTGCGGCGCTTTGCCCAGCGCTCGATCACCGGCGCAGCCGGATCGAATGACACCTCAAGCGTAACGTCGTCGCGACGCGGATGGTTGGGGTCGTACACGCGCACGGTCACTTCCTCGTCGTCGAACTCGGCGGCGTACGCGAGCACCTGATGGTTGCGCGCCATGTGCGGCAAGCCGAGCCCGCTCACCAGGCCGAGCGGCGCCGGTCGGCCCGAGCGCAGGAGGTCGAACAGTCGCACAAGATCGCGCCGCGTGGCAGGACCGATGCCGAGCTCGTGCGCCGTGGGGAGGTAGGTGAAGCGGGCGAACCGGAGGAGATTGGCGCCCCCATGCGTGAGCACGCTATCGACCTGCCGGCGCCACACCCAGCGTGCGACGGCCGAGTCGTGGCCGGGCCGGGCAGCTTGCCGTGCTGCGTCGGGCAGGGCAACGCCCGCCGCGAAGGCATCGAGCGCGGCGAAGACCATGCCGCCACACCGCCCGCGCGACGCGATGACGCCGAAGAGCATGTCGTGCCAGGTGTTGACGAATCCGAAGCCGTCATCGGACGGGCGAAAGCCCGTGTCGAGTTCCACGCAGACCCCACTTCTGCCGGTGATCCTTCGTCCGATGATACCGCCGGTCGCGTGTCGCGTGCCCCTATACAGGGCTCGAGTCGAACTCCGACACCCTCCGCCGCCGCCGCATCGATTCCGGGACGCCCGTGAGCTCGTCGAGGAACGCATGCCAGTCGTAGGCGAGCCCTCGCGCCCGTGCCGCTGAGCACATCTCCAGATGGGCGGCTGGCTCGCGCTCGATCCGCAGAAGCACGCTCTCGACCGCAGCCGTCCACGCGTCCAAGCACTCGTCCCTGACGACCACACCCGTCACGCCATCAACCACAATCTCTTGCGGCCCACCCGCATCACTCACAATCGCCGGCGTGCCACACGCTTGCGCCTCAAGCACCGACATGCCGAAGGTATCGGTCCGGCTCGGAAAGACGAGCACGTCACAGGCCGAGTAGACGGGTGGCAACTCATCGTTGGGCAGTGCTCCCGGCACGAACACGCGCGGGAGATGGGCGACCAGGTCCCGCAGCGCGGTGCGGTACGGGCCGTCTCCCACGATGAGGAGGTTGAGCGTGGGGTGACGTTCCGTCAGGCGCTCGTAGACATCGACCACAACGTCGATGAGCTTCTCCTGCGATATGCGCCCGGTGTACAGCAACGTCGGCCCTTCGGGAACGCCGAACACCGACTGGATGTAATGCCGTCCGGTACGCCGGGGAGCGAACAGCGACGAGTCGATGCCGCGCCGGAACGGGGCGATGCGGGCCTGGTCGATGCCCAGGTCGCCAAGGCGTTCACGATACACCGAACTCGGCACGAGCACTTCGTCGACCTGTCGACACAGCCAGTGCACGGCGGCATCCACGAGCTCAGCCGCCGAGTCGTCGTCGGTGAGATGCGAGAGCTGGCCGCCGTAATCGGTGTGGTAGACGAACCGACACCGCACATCCAGGAGCTTGGCAATCGCCACGCCAAGCAGTCCGGCCGGCCCGGGCGTGGACACGATGATCTCGTCGGGGTCGAGTGCCTGCACGATGCGCAGCGACTCCAGGGGAGATGGCACGCCGAGCACGTAGCTCTCGTAGTGCGGCAGAGGGAACACGAACGCTGCGGGCAGATCGACCACGTTGCTGAAGTCCGTCGTGCGCTCACCGCCCGCGCAAGTGATGACGTGGAGGGGGTCCTCACGCTCGGCGGCGATGCGAGCCACCTGCTGAAGGGTGATTGAGACACCGTTGAGATCGGCGACCGTGTCCGTGAACCACAGGACGCGACGGGGGCCGGCTGCGCCGAGCCCGTGCCTGACGACGAACTCCTCGGCAACCGCACGACCGCGCGATAGGGCACCGAGCGTCGTGAAGAAGGGTGCAGCAAGGAACCCCGCGGAGAGCACGGCCGAGACCTCGCGCGCGACCGCGGTCATATCGCCTCGCGCCAGCGCCTCACGAGCGCCCTCGAGCACCGTGCCGAGAAGCTCGCCGGTACCGCGGGCGATGTGGTCGTACGCGATGTCGAAGCGTTTGTCGAGCTCACAGTGGCGTGCGTGCTCGAGGTCATCGCTCATCTGGAGGAAGCGCGCTGCAAGCGGATCCTTGCCGGCCTTGAGACCCGCCACGATCCGCGTGACCGAAGCGGCAGGCGACATGCCGCTCTCAACGCCGAACAGATTCGCTGTCAGCCGCTTCGAGAGTGCGCTGCCGGCGGCCACAGACTTCCGCTGCGAGAAGTCGAGGGCAATCTTGTACACCGAAAACGCCAGCGCACGGTAGTCGTTATGCCGGCCGGCCGCGGTGGTGTCGCGACGACGCAGCGCATCGACGAACTCCCCGGGCGTGCCGGCCTCGGCCTCTGTCCAGGTGCGACCGATGAGCAGCCCCGCGTGATCGTCGGACCCGCCGGTACACCCCTTGAACCACGGCCGGTCGGGCAGCGGCTCGATTCTGTGCTTGCGCGCCAGATCGACGATCATGCGCGGCGTGACGTGCTCCAGGGCGGCGTTCCACTGCGAGTTCTGACGCCGGGTCCGCGAGCCGTTGATGGTCTCAAACGCGCGAAACAACAACAGGAGCCGCTCGAGATGGTCCGCGGTAAGGCGTCCGTTGACCGAGAACGTCGCGTGCGCGACTGCGTGCGCGATATCGCGTTCCGTCACGTACTCGCGCAACGCGTAGATGTCGCTCCGGAGCTCTTGCACCCGGCCGAATTCAGCCTCGGTGATGCCCCAGAGCAGCAGGTGCACCTTGCAACCGTCCTCCGGGAAGTACGTGGTTGCCTCGACTCCCACGATCACGTCGCCGGGGTGGCGCTCCTTGAGTTCGAGAGCCCCATCGATGCGGTTGTGGTCGGTGATGGCCACGAAGTCCATGCCACGCTGCTTCGCGAGACGGTAGGCTTCCTCGGGTTCCGTGTACGACTCGGAAGCGCCGAGCCGTTGAAGGAACCACTCCGATGGATGGTCCGAGTAGCGGGTGTGCACGTGCAGATCGACCCGAGCCATGTCCCCTCCGTTCGATCGGACGCCTACCCTGCCTGCTTAGACCTTGAGCATCTGACTCGCGAGAGAACACAGGAGCATCGTGTTCGTTTCCACCTCATCGAGGACCTCAGAGGCCCCGCAGCCCGTGTCCTGGCCGATCTCCCGGAGGGTCGCGACGGACGCCGTCAGCCCATCGGCGGTCACGATCACGGCGCCCGCCATCTCGCGCATCACGTTCACCTGGCCAACCACCACGTCGCGCATCTCTTCAACCGCGTGGACCAGCGAGCCGATCTCATCGTCGGAGTGCCGGGTGAAGATGGCCGAGTAGTCGCCGGCGGCCACGTCCTCGGCCACCGCCTGCGCGTCGCGCAGCGGACCCGCGATCGTGCGGTAGAGCCACACCGCCGCCATCACGGCGGTCACAAAGCCCACGAGGATGGCCGCAAGCGTCACATTTGCCGCCAGATCACCTGCACGCGCCGATGCCTTGCTCGCGGCGTCGGCGTCCGCGCGCGCGTCGGCCATCGCCCGGCGCAGCGTGCCGTCCTTGAGTGCCTCGGCCTCGCGGCGCACGGCACGCCTGAGATCGACTCCCTCGAGCCCGGTGAAGCTCACCGGAAGCGTGATGTTCGAGGTCACGCTCGCGCGCACCCTCCCCGCGTCGGTAAGCGTCAGGCGAACGCTCGAGCCTGCGCGAGTGGCCTCGGCGTTGATCCAGGCGAATACGCCCGGGCGCAGCTCGTCCAGTTGTGTCGTGATCCTGTCGACGACCTCTGGTTCAAGGTCTGCGGGCGGCGACGCCACCAGCCGCAGGAGATGCTGGTCCGCCCCGACCAGGTCGCCGTACTCGGCCGAACTTTCCTCGCTCACCCCACTGCTGACCCCGAAGGCGAGATCGGTCGCCTCGGACACGAAGGTTGTGAGTCCCTCGGAGACGCGGCCGATCCAGTCGGCGCGGTCCACGGCCGCCTGGGTCCGTTCCGATTCATCGGCTGCACGGCTGCGAAGTGACCAGGCGAGCGCTCCGGTGAGTGCGTTGATCGCCAGGATCGCCGACATGGCGATCGCGATGCGGGTCTTGACGGTCAGGGTCATCGTCACTCCTCGCTCATGCGAAGAGGCCCATGCCGGTGGCCGCCTCGCGCAGTCGTTTGATCTTCTCGGGGTCATCGGGGTCTCTCGGCGTCACCAGTCCGACAAGGAAGCCGGTGCTCTTCGCGAGCTCGCCCTTCGCTCTGACCAATCCCATAGCGTCACCCGCGTGCCGACGCTCGATCTCGGCGTTCACGCGCATGCACAGGTCGTAGAGCTCCAAGCGCCCTCCCAATACCACCGTTGCCCGACGAACCCATTGTCGGTACCCTACGGTGAAGCGATAGGGCTTTCAGGAGGTTCTAACAGGACTTTTGCGCGCGTTTAACGGGAGAAGCCCCGTCCGCTCAGATCGCGAACTCCCCGCGCGCGACGACAACGGCGCTGCCACCTACCTCCACGAGCGACACGCCGTCGGGTCCCCCCTCGGCACGTGCGTAGAGCGTGCTCGGCCGCCCGATCTCGGCGCCCTGCGAGACCACGATCTCCTCACCCCAGCCGATGCGACCGTGCCGGGCGAGGTGCACCGCCAGCGGCCCTGCGGCCGAGCCGGTGGCCGGGTCCTCGATCACACCAAGCTCCGGCGCGAACATCCGCGTCTTCACCCGGGTGCCGTCTGCGGCGAAGCAGCTCACGCCGGTCTGCCCGACGACATCTGCAAGCCTGGCGACATCCGGCGCAAGCGCGGCTACCTCGTCCTCGCTCTCGAGCATGACGAACACATGCGGCACGCCGTTGTCGTAGCGCTCGACAGGGAGCGAAGACCCGCAAACTCCGAGCACCGCGAACAGATCCCCGGCACGCGGCCACAGGGCGATCGTCGGCAGCGGCTGCTGCATTCGGCCGAAGACCACTTTCGCCCCCTCCCGCTCGAGCGCCACCGGCACGATGCCAGCCGCCGTCTCGATCCGCAGCACCGCGCTCTGCAGCGGCCCCGCAAGCGCGAACGCGGTGCCGAGTGTGGGATGCCCCGCAAACGGCAGTTCGCGCGCTGGCGTGAAGATGCGCATACGCACGTCGCCATCCGACTCGGCGGGCAGAACGAACGTGGTCTCCGAGAAGCCGATCTCGCGGGCGAGCGCCTGCATCAGCTCTGCCGACATGCCGCGCGCGTCGGTGAAGACGCCGAGTTGATTGCCGGCGAGCGGCACATCGGTGAAGACGTCGACGATCAGGAATCGGTAGGTGCGGGACATGGACAGCTCCTCGAGTGGGGTCTGATGTCATGATACGCGTGACGCGGCGACGGCTCGGGTACAGTTGAGTGACACACGTATCGCCACGACCGCGAAGGGCAGGACCCTGATGAGCTGGTACGAGGAACTCGCGAGACCATCCTGGGCGCCGCCCGCGCCGGTCTTCGGCATCGTGTGGAGCATCCTGTACCCCATCATCATCGTGGCATACGGGTACGTGATCTACCGGGTGGTCCGAGGTGAGTTTCCCGCATCGCTCCTCGTCCCGGTGCTCATCAACATCGCCGCTAACATCGCGTTCACGCCCATCCAGTTCGGACTGCGCAACCTCCTGCTCGCCGAGATCGATATCCTCATCGTGCTGATCACGATCGTCTGGTCGATGATCGCCATCTGGCCGCACGCGCGATGGGCGTCACTGGCCCTGACGCCCTACCTCATCTGGGTGACGATCGCCACGGCGCTGCAGACGAGCATCACCTGGCTCAACCGGTAGGACTCGGCGTGCTCGACGTCCGGCGCGCACTGGGCCCGCTCCGCTCCATCACACCTCGTAGTCGACGACCGCGCGCCCGGTCA
Source organism: Coriobacteriia bacterium (assembly GCA_016938395.1). The sequence goes on from JAFGUS010000021.1 coordinate 15,613, forward strand.
CCACGCCGCCGACGAGCGCTCTGACCTTGTCGTGCTCCGGGTGCGCCTGATAGGCGTCGAGCGCCTCCCGCGTCTCGAACGACGACACCAGAGCGATGTCCCAGGCCGCCGCCGAGCGCTCGAAGTCCACACCCACCTCGAGATCCACGATACCGGGCACCGTCTCCCTCATGCCCTCGATTGCGGCCTTCATGCGCTCCAGGTTCTCGGCTTTCGTGTGGCCTTCGGCTTCCTCGGCCAGCCGCCAGAAGACGATGTGTTTGATCATCGGTCAATCCCTTCGGGGCGCGGGGGGCGCATCGCCACAGGCCATTTCGTCAACCTCACGTTACCGCACACGGGGGTACACTGTCCGCGCACCGGAACAGAGGCGGCGCGGGGGGAGACCGATGAGACCGGCGTTACTCGAGGCATGGCGAGCGGGGCTGTTCAGGCGCGCGCACTGGCTCCCCAACCTGGCAGCGGGTGTGGTGGTGGGCGTGGTCGCCATCCCGCTGGCCATGGCGTTCGCCATCGCCGCAGGTGCTAAGCCGGAGCAGGGTCTCTACACCGCAATCGTGGCCGGACTCGTCGTCACGCTCTTCGGTGGAAGCCGCGTACAGATCGCCGGCCCTACCGGTGCCTTCGCCGTTCTCCTCGCCGGCGTCACCGCCCGCTACGGCATCGCAGGGCTTCAAACCGTCACTCTGCTCGCCGGACTCATCCTGCTCGTGTTCGGCCTCGCACGCCTCGGCACCGTGATCAAGTACATCCCGGAGTCGGTGGTCCTCGGCTTCACGGCAGGCATAGCGATCGTGATCTTCGTCGGGCAATGGCCGAACTTCTTCGGACTGCCAGCCACCGGGGGCGAGCACTTCGCCGAGAAGTTAGCCGGTCTCGTGAGCGTGCTCCCCTCGCTCAACCCGACGACGACCCTGCTCGCAGCGACGAGTGTGGCTGTCATCGTGCTCTGGCCGCGGATACCCAAGCTCGGGCAGATCCCCGCGCCGCTCGTGGCGCTCGTGGGCGGGACCATCTTCGTGTCACTCGCACGGCCCGAGGGCGTTGCCACCATCGGCACCGCCTTCGGAGGGCTGCCGCGCGGTCTCCCGTCGTTCGTGCTGCCGGGGCTCGCGCTGGGCGACCTTCCGGAGCTCATCCGCCCCGCGTTCGCCATCGCGCTACTCGGCGCGATCGAGTCGCTGCTGTCGGCCACGGTCGCCGACGGGATGACCGGAACGCGCCACGATGCCAACCAGGAGCCCCTCGGGCAGGGCGCGGCCAACGTGGCAGCCTCGCTCTTTGGAGGGTTCGCCGCAACAGGTGCCATCGCGCGGACCGCGACCAACATCCGTCATGGCGGGACGGGGCCGATCGCAGGCATCGTGCATGTGCTGACCGTGCTCCTCGTGGTAGTGGCGCTGGCGCCGCTTGGCACCAACGTGCCGCTTGCCACACTCGCCGCGATCCTCTTCGTGGTCGCGTTCAACATGAGCGACCTCGGCCGGGTGATCCGCACCGCACGGCACGCGCCACGCTCGGACGTGGCCGTCATGCTCATCACCCTTGCGCTCACGGTGTTCGCGGATCTCGTAGTAGCCGTCGAGGTGGGGGTCATCCTCGCGATGCTCAACTTCTTCCGGCGCATGACGGCGGCCGTGGGCGTGAACATCCTCGATGCGGACTCGATGGCCGCGCAGGCCCCCGAGCAGGTCGCCGCGTTCGAGGATGTGCTCGTGTACACGATCGACGGCCCGTTCTTCTTCGGCGCGATCGAGCAGTTCGAGGCCGCGCTGCTGCACACACACACCGAGCCGCGTGCCATCGTCCTGAGTCTGGAGCGGGTCCCGTTCATCGACCTCACCGCGCTCGCAAGCCTCGAGGAGACCGTCGATCGCCTGCGCAAGCGCGGCGTCGGGGTCGCGCTCTGCCGCACGGGCGAGCGAGTAGCCGAGCGCATCGAGCGCACGGGCGTGGCCGAGGGGCTGCCTGTGGCGCCGACAGCATCGCTTGCCGAAGCGATCTCTGCAGTCGCCGGGAAGCGAGAGGGCTAGGGGTGGCTCCGGGGTGACCGGCGTGGCCCGCTGAACGGCCCCGGCCTACGCGGGGCCCTCGGACACGTGGCGCTGCCACGGCCAGCGACCGTCGATCTCCACCTCGAGCGCCCACGCGAGGAATGTCCGGATGACCACGAGCGCCCCAAGGACGGCGAGGTTGTCGAGCGTCGGCTCCACGGCGATCGTCCGGATGAGGTCGGCAGCAACGAGTATCTCGAGGCCGAGGAGCACGCTCCTGCCGAAGGTCGCACGCATCGTCTCGTACGCGCCCGAGGTCCCGGAAACGGCGCATTGCCGCGCCGCACGCCATGCGGCGAAGACGAACCCGGCCACGATCACGCCCACGCCCGCGATCTCGAACGCGGTCGAGACCAGACCCATCACGTCGATCAGCGCCTCACGCATGAGGACCTCCTCGGCCTGCACGATCTCCATCGGAGCGATTGCGTGATACCACCGCATCACACCGCAATCCTACTCGCGCCACATCTCCGGCGCATCGAGCGGTGGTGCAACGCGGAGAATCCCCGGCGCGCCGAGCACATCGGGCTCGAGCTCGAGCACCTGCCAGCCCCACTCCCGCTCGGCGGGGTGAGGGGTCCGGACGCCTCGCGGCCAGGCGGGAACGAAGCCGAATCGCCCGTAGTACGCGGGGTCACCGAACACCAGCATCGCGATCTCACCCGACTCGTGCGCGAGGGCGATCGCGGCCTCAACGAGTGCGGTGCCCACACCCTGGTGCTGCGCATCGGGAGCCACCGCCAGCGGAGCGAGCACCAGGAGGGGGAAGCCCGGCAGTCCGTCATCGCGCTCGAGCCAGGCGCGTGAGAAGAGGACGTGCCCGACAAGTTCGCCCCCGTCCTCGGCGGCGAACGAGAGTGAGGACACGAAGGCATCGTCATGCATGAGGGAGAGCGCGAGGTCGGCTTCAATGTCGCTGCCGAACGCTCGTTGATGCACCTCGGCGACGGCCTCGACCTCGGACGGGTCGATCGGTCGCAGCAGCATGGAACCTCCTTGAGCCTGTCGAATCAGGACCGATAACCAAGATTCATGCACTTGCAGGTTAATGCCCATTCGTCTCGACAGGTCACCGCCTGTCCGGGCCGCTCATCAGGAAACCATCCGCTCGGCGATTGCGCCTGTGTTTCCAATCACAAACGCGACGACCGGTGGTACGTTCACGGTGGAGCGGCGCCTAGGAGGGGGGAAGGCGCCGCTGCAGCATTCTCAGGGGGTCGCGCTGGCTCGGGATGCCCTCGGTCGCCTCCACTCCAACGCTCGCTCGTCCACCCTGTCGCCGGACACGTGTAGCATGCTACCTGTACGCAACCGACGCCGGGGAGCGAACGTGCCCGACCCACACGATCAGTACGACGACACCCACCGCGCCACCGCGGAAGCGGCGTTTCTGGCGGGCCACCCGGGATACGATGCCGCCGCGATCGCCGCCCTGCGCGCCACCGATTACGCGCGCCTCGACGCGACCGGCTCCACGTATCTGGACCACACCGGCGCGGGACTCTACGCCGCCTCGCAGGTGGACCGACACCGCGACGTCCTCGCATCCGGCGTCTTCGGCAACCCGCACTCGCACAACCCCTCGGCGCTTGCCTCGACCGCGCTCGTGGAGCGTGCCCGCGCCTCGGTACTCGAGCACCTCAACGCAGACCCCGCCGAGTACGACGTCATCTTCACCGGCAACGCAAGCGGCGCGCTCAAGCTCGTCGGCGAGGCGTTCCCGTTCACATCCACAAGCACGTACGTGCTCCTCTACGACAACCACAACTCCGTCAACGGCATCCGCGAATTCGCGCGCCGGGCGGGAGCGCGCACCGTCTACGTGCCCGTGCGCCCGCCCGAGTTGCGTCTCGATGCCGACTTGCTCCAACGTGCGCTCGCCGAACCGTGCGACCCCTTGGCGTCGAAGCTCTTCGCGTACCCGGGGCAGTCGAACTTCTCCGGCGTGAAGCATCCGCTCGACTGGGTCGCGTGCGCCCGCGAGCTCGGCTGGACGACCATCCTGGATGCGGCGGCATTCCTGCCCACCAACCGTCTCGACCTCGCCGAGATCAAGCCCGACTTCCTGCCCATCTCGTTCTACAAGATGTTCGGCTACCCCACCGGAGCCGGCGCTCTCGTTGCTCGGCACGAGGCGCTGCGGATGCTCTGCCGCCCGTGGTTCGCGGGTGGCACGATCACGCTCGCCTCCGTGCAGGCCGAGGGCTGGTACCGCCTCGCACCGGGACACTCCGGCTTTGAGGACGGGACCGTGGACTTCCTCGGCCTGCCTGCGGTCGCCATCGGGCTCGAACACCTCGCGCGTGTGGGCGTGGAGCGCATCAACGCGCGCGTGATGGCGCTCGCCGACTGGTTGCTGGCCGAGATGACCACGGCCGCGCACGGCGACGGCTCGCCACTCGTGCGCATCTTCGGCCCGACGACCACCGAGGCCCGGGGCGCAACGATCGCGTTCTACCTGCTCGATCCTGCCGGTGAGGTGTACGACGTGGAGCGCGTGGAGCGCCTGGCTGGCGAGCAGGGCATCTCGCTGCGTACCGGCTGCTTCTGCAACCCGGGCGACGGAGAGGTCGCCCACGAGATCACGCGAGACGAGATGGCGACCTGCTTCGAGGAACCGGAGGTGCCGGTCACACTTGGCGACTGCCAGCGGATCATCCACGACCACACCGGCAAGGTGCCCAACACGATCCGTGTCTCGCTCGGTATCTCCTCGGACTTCGGCGACGTGTGGCGCTTCATGCGGTTCGTGGCCGGGTTCCGCGATCGCGATGCGGGCGGGATCTAGGCCGAACACGTGCTCGTCTTGCGACGGTGCGGTCGGGCGGATGAGCTAAGCGTTCCGATTCCGTAGGCTGACCGCGTGCTCGGCTGGGGACGGTGTGGTCGGGCGGGATGAGCTAAGCGTTCCGATTCCGTAGGCCGAACGCGTGCTCACCCGCCCGACCACACCCCGACCCTAGGTGCGCCCCGCCTTCTTGCGGTCGTTCGCCGAGAGCAGCCGCTTGCGGAGGCGGATGCTCTTGGGCGTGACCTCCACGAGTTCGTCGTCCTCGATATACTCGAGCGCCTCCTCCAGCGTGAACGTGATCGGCGGCGCGAGCTGGATGCCCTTGTCGGCCGAGGCGGCGCGCATGTTGGTGAGCTGCTTGGCCTTGGCGACGTTCACCACGAGGTCGTTGTCCTTGGCGTGCTCGCCCACGATCATGCCCTCGTAGCACATCTCGCCCGGGCCGATGAAGAGCTTGCCGCGCGTCTGTAGCGCGTCGAGTGCGTACGCCACCGACTTCTCGGTGGACATCGCGATGAGCGAGCCGTTGATGCGGCCACCGATGTCGCCGCGGTATGGCCCGTACTCGAAGAAGTGGTGGAAGAGCGTGGCCTCGCCGCGGGTGGCGTTCAGGATACGGGTCCGCAGGCCCATCACGCCACGGGTGGCGATTTTGAACTCAAGGTGCACGTGCTCGTCGCGCTGCACCATATCGGTCATCTCGCCGCCGCGACTGCCGAAGATCTCGATCACCTTGCCGGCGTACTCGCTCGGCACATCGACGACCGCCTGCTCGATCGGTTCGAGCTTCTTGCCGGCTTCGACGCGCAGAATCACCTGCGGGCGGCCGACCTGGAACTCGTAGCCCTCGCGACGCATCGTCTCCATGAGTACCGAGAGGTGGAGCACCCCGCGGCCGGCGACCTCCATGCCGGTCTTATCCTCGCTCTCGGTGATACGCATCGAGATGTTGGACTCGGCCTCACGGAGCAGGCGCTCCTTGATTTGCCTGCCGCCGACGATGGTGCCCTCCTTACCCACCAGCGGACTCGTGGACGCCGCGAAGACGACGGACATCGTCGGCTCTTCCACGTGGATCGGGTCGAGCTGCACGGGCTCGAGGCGACACGTGAACATGTCGCCGATGTCGGCATCGTCAACGCCCACCACGGCTACAATGTCGCCGGCGTGCGCCTCCTGCGCCTCGGCACGGCCGAGCGCCTCGAAGGTGAAGAGCTGCTTGACGACGGCCTGGTAGCGGCTGCCGTCGTTCTTGATGACGAGGATCTTCTCGCCGTTGTGCAGGGTTCCCGAGAAGATGCGCCCGATGCCAATCCGGCCGACGTACTCCGAGTGGTCGATCGTGCAGACCTGCATGGCGACCGGGCCGTCGGGGTCCACGTCCGGTGCGGGCACGTGCTCCACGATCGCGTCGAGAAGGGGCGTCATGTCCATGTTGTCGTCGTCGGGATCGAGGCGCGCGTAGCCGTTCACGGCGCTCGTGTAGATGATCGGGAAGTCGAGCTGCGAGTCGTCCGCGCCGAGGTCCACCATGAGGTCGAACACGTCGCCGATGACCTCGAGCGGGCGCGCGCCCTGCCGGTCGATCTTGTTCACGACCACAAGCGGCTTGAGGCCGTGCTCGAGCGCGTGACGCAGCACGAACCGCGTCTGTGGCATCGGCCCGTCGAACGCGTCGATGATGAGCAGGCACCCGTCGGCCATCTTGAGGACGCGCTCCACCTCGCCGCCGAAGTCCGCGTGGCCAGGCGTGTCGATGACGTTGATCTTCACATCGCCCCACCGCACCGAGATGTTCTTGGCGAGGATGGTGATGCCTCGCTCGCGCTCCTGGTCGTTGCTGTCGAGCACCTGGTCGACGACCTGCTGGTTGTCCCGGAACACGTGCGTGGACTGCAGCAGTCGGTCCACGATGGTGGTCTTGCCGTGGTCGACGTGGGCGATGATGGCGATGTTGCGGATGTCAGCGGCGCGCATGGATGCTCCGATACTCGGGTGCTCAAGAGGGCGGTACAGGGTAGCACGCCGGGGGGGTGTTGTCCTAGCGAGCGCGAGGCCGAACCAGGCAGGCGAGGCGCCGGATGGACCGCAGGGTCGATCGGCGCTACCGCCTCACTCGAGCCACGTCACCTCACCGGTGTCGAGCGATTTCACGGCGCAATGGATCTCCAGATGTGACGCGAGATCGGGGACACTCGCGCTCAGGAACTCGCTCACCTCCGCCATGGCCGCACGCGCGTTGGCGGCTACCGCGTCGCTCTCCGACATCTCCGGGCCGGATTGATCGGCAAGCCGCGCCGAGATCGGGTCGACGAGTGGGCGGAGCGCCTCATCCGGAGCCCCCGCAAGCGCGGCCCGCACTGCCCCGCACGCCTGGTGCCCGAGTACAATCACGAGCCGCACACCCAGCTCGCGCACCGCATACAGGATCGAGGTGAGCGCGGCCGCCTCGAGCACGTGTCCGGCGACCCTCACCACGAAGAGCGACCCCGGCGCCTGGTCGAAGACCTGCTCGACAGGGACGCGCGCGTCGGAGCAGCCGACCACGACAGCACGCGGCCGATGCACCGGCACGCCATCGCGTATCGCGTCCGGTGCCGCCTCACGCCGTGTCCGCACGAACCGCTCGTTGCCCGCGCGGAGCTCATCGAAGACCGCGTCTGTCCCGTGCATGCCGCCCGCCTCTCTCCCCCGGGCGCGGGAGAGTCCGGGGGTTCGCAGCAGTGTAGCCGAGGTTCACCGGTCCTGTTACCCGAAGCTGGCAACTCCGGCGAGACGAAAGCCATCATGCAAACTGGTCTGCGAAGCCGGCGTACCCACCGGACCCGCTCCCGACCGCGCTACTTGACCTTGACGTCCAGCCCGCCGAAGACCGCCGTGGACCGCACGTGCACGACGGGTCCCGGCGTGTCCGGCAGCGGAGCCGGCGCGTTGCTGTCCGACCCGCCGAAGATGCCGGTCGAGGAGAGCATCACCTTCGTTCCCGGCGACACGATGATGTCGGTCCCGCCGAAGAGCGTAGTGGCGTCGATGAGCACGTCCTCGGTGATCAGCGCGCCGCGCAGGTCCAGGTCCACGCCACCGAACATGGCGAGCGTCACGGCGCCATTGAACGGCAACCCGGCGTAGACCGCCGTGGTGCCGGTGAAGATCGCGCTCAGCCGGTTGCCGGGATGGACGGGCCGCCCTTCGGCATCGACAGGGAGCCTTGGACCGGCGACCGCCTTCCAAAGCAGCGTGACACCCAAGATGACAATCACCAGCGGCAGGAATAGCGACCACACCGAGATATCACCGAGCAGCCGCTGAGCGTCCGCCAACAACAGCCCGCCGATCCCCAGCAGGATGAGGTTCCCAACGTTCGGGCCCTGGTCGATGATGCTCACCAGCGCAGGAACGATCAGGAAGAGCGTCCACCAACCCTCGAAGAAGACGTCCGCGCCCCACCAGCCGAGCGTGTTCCCGGTGAGCACAACACCGAGCGCGACGAGCGCAATCCCGAACACGACCGCTGTGAGCTTGCTTCTCATGTCAGTCCTTCCCCGATGACGAGTCACGCGCGGGCGGGTGCCCAGATTCGTTCATTCCCCACACGCACCCGCCTCAGAACTGCAGTCCTTCCGCCCACGCGCGGATCTCGTCCCAGTCCCGCGCGTCGCTCGCAGGCATCGCGCGCATGCCGGGGTTGTTATCCGGAAACCGCAGCGTCGTTGGATCGTGCTTCCCGCCAAAGACCGCCACCGACACCGGCTTCATCCACTCGGACTTGGCGACGAACTTCTCCACCGGCCCACGTGCGCTCTCCATCTCCTCTGGTGTGTCATGGAAGGGCCCGAGCGCGAAGAGCGCGAAGGGCAGTTCGGCAAGCGCCTTCTTGTGCCGCGACACGAAGCGCTTGGCGTCACCATGCAACATGAAGTAGTAGAGCGCGCTGCCGAGCACCACCGCGGAGTACCCGCCGATGTCTCGGACCTCCTTGGCGTCGCGCACGTCAACGTCATACCCGCGCTCCGCGAGAGCCTCGCCGACCGCCTCGGCCACCTCACGTGTCGAGCCGTACTTAGTGGCGTACGCCACGAGCACCGATGCCATGCTCACGACCTCCTCCGTCGTGCCGAGGTGGCGGCTCGCCGCTCACCACCTCTGTTTCGTACCCGGCCTGTGGCACCGGCTATCCCC
>JAFGUS010000194.1 GCA_016938395.1 Coriobacteriia bacterium
GAAACGGGGGCGCATCTCGTCGCGGAACTTCGTGTTGATCTGGTAGAGCGAGACCGGCAGGTCGCGGTACGACTGCAGCTCATCCCGGATGGTCGCGGTGATGATCTCCTCGTGGGTGGGACCGAGGCAGAACTCGCGTCCCTGACGGTCCTTCAGACGCGCGAGCTCCGGTCCGTACACGTCCCATCGGCCGGACTGCTGCCAGAGTTCGGCCGGCTGGACGACCGGCATGAGCATCTCCTGGCTGCCGATCGCGTTCATCTCCTCGCGGACGATCTGTTCCACTTTGCGCACCGAGCGGTAGCCGAGTGGCAGGAACGTGTAGATGCCGGCGGCCGCCTTGCGCATCAGCCCGGCACGCAGCATGAGCCGGTGGGAGGATATCTCTGCCTCGGCGGGCTCCTCCTTGAGCGTGGGGGCGTACAGGTCGGACATCTTCAGCGCGACGGTCATCGGACTCCTTCGGCAGCGGCGGTGCAACGAGCGTACGGAGGGCGTCGTGCGTGCGGCGTCAGCCGACACCCCGGTCGTGCGGGTGGAACGAGGGTGCAAGCGTGGTCTGGCCGGCGGCGAGTGTGAGGAGCAGCCGCGCGACGAGGTCGTGCACGATGATCGTGTCGGTGTTGCCCTGGGCCTGGAAGGCGGCTTTGAGCGCGGGTTTCACCGCCGGGTCGCCGCTCACCTCGATGATCAGGTCGATCTCATCGGCCTTGGCCGAGAGAACGTCGGCGTCCGGCGTGAAGAAGATGTCGTGCTCGCGGGCGAACAGAGCACCGGGGCTCCCGGGATCCCGGTCGGCGATGCCGACAAGGCGCACGTAGGGCAGCGCCATGAGCGATTCGAGCAGCGGCGCCCCTGTGCGCCCGCCCCCGACGACAGCGACTGATACGACGTCTTCAACCATACGAGGCTCCCCGGCAGATGAGCGAGTGTTGTGCTTCCTGGAGAGGATACCGCACGCGAGCCGCCCCGACCACGAGCGGTGCTGGCAGAGGCCCTACGGCTCGAGAGAGTCGATCTCCTCCATGAGCGCCTCGACGATGTCGCTCTCCGCCACCTTGCGGACCGGTTGACCGTGGCGGAACACGAGGCCCACTCCCCTGCCAGCGGCAACGCCCACATCGGCCTCGCGCGCCTCACCGGGTCCGTTGACGACGCAACCCATCACGGCGACGGTGACCGGCGCGCTCACCGAACCGAGGCGCCGCTCCACCTCGCGCGCGATGGGCACGAGGTCGATCTCACACCGTCCGCAGGTGGGGCACGAGATGAGTTCTGGCCCGCGCCGTCTGAGGCCGAGCGCCGCGAGGATCTCCCAGGCCACACGCACCTCCTCCTCCGGCGGCGCGGTGAGTGAAACCCGCAGCGTGTCGCCGATGCCCTCGGCGAGCAGGATGCCGAGCCCCACGGACGACTTGACGGTGCCCGAGAGGCTCGTCCCCGCCTCGGTGACACCGATGTGGAGCGGGTACGGTACCCGGTCGGCGAGCAGACGGTAGGCCTCGATGGTGGCCGTGACCGAGGACGCCTTGGCCGAGACCACGATGTCCTCGAACCCGCGTCCGGCGGCGTGTGCGACGAACGCGTCGGCGCTCGCCGCGAGCTTCTCGGGCAAAGGCCAGTCGCGGTCGCGGTACTCGTCGGCGAGGCTGCCCGCGTTGACGCCGATCCTGATGGGGATGCCCGCGACTCCGGCCGCGTCGATGACGGCGTCGAATCGCGCCAGGTCACCGATGTTGCCCGGGTTGATGCGGAGCTTGGCCGCGCCGCGCTCGGCGGCGGCGATGGCGAGCCGGTGGTCGAAGTGGATGTCCGCGATCACGGGGAGCGGGCTCGCCTCGCAGATGCCGGCGAACGCGTCGAGGGCTTCGGTCCTCGGCACCGCGACCCGCACGACCTCGCAGCCGGCCTCGGCAAGCCGCTCGATCTGCGCGAGCGTGGCGCTGACGTCCCGGGTGTCGGTGTTGGTCATCGACTGCACCACCACCGGTGCACCGCGGCCCATGACGACGGTACCGACGGTGACGGATCTCGTCTCACGCCGAGGCTGCACCGCGGACCCCCTCCCGGTCACTGTGCCAGACGCGCGATGTCAGCGTACATGATGTAGCCGATGAGGGAGAACAGGAGGACGGCGCCCACGGCGCTGAATCCGAGAGACACGGCGCGGCTGATCGGCCGACCCATCACGCGCTCGACGATCTCCAGCATGATCTTGCCACCGTCGAGCGGTGGCAGAGGCAGGATGTTCATGACGCCGAGTGAGAGCGAGAGCATGGCGACGAGTCCCGCGTAGGAGAGCGGACCGGCCGCGGCGGCCTCGGCGGCCATCACCGATATGCCCACCGGTCCGCGCACGCCCTGGACGCTCGACGCGAAGGTCGCCGGGTTGAACAGATCGACGATCGCGCGGAAGACGAGGCCCGTCAGCCGGAAGCTCTGCCCCAGACTCTCCAGGACCGTTGGATGGACCTCGACTGCGGTGGGCCCCACACCGAGGTAGCCGTGTCCGTCACTTCCCGCCAGCGTCACCGGGACCTCGATGCGCTCACCCGAACGCTCCACGGTCAGGGTCACGTCCTGCTCGGGCCCGGTTCGCGACATGAGCATCTGGAAGGTGTCCCAGCGGTCGATCTGGTCTCCGTCGAGCGCGATCAGCACGTCGCCGGGCAAGATTCCGGCCGCCTCGGCTGGCGTGTCCTCCCCCACGGTGTCGATCTGCGTGGACAGATCAACGTAGCCCCAGATCGAGAGCACCACCGTGAACGTGAGGATGGCGAGGGTGAGGTTGGTGAGCACACCCATCGCGAGGATGATGACGCGGCGCAGCGTGGACTGCCCCCGATAGGTGACGCCGCGGGCGCGGTCGGCGAGGCCCGGGGCGTCGAGCGCGGTGATGTCACCGTCGAGTGTGAGCGTGGCGAACCCGTCGTCGTCCAGTGATACGGCTTTCCAGTCGGCGAGCGTGGCGACGAGTGCCTCGGCGCGGTCGGGCTGCACGCCGAGATTGCGCGCCAGGCCCTGGGCATCGAGGCTGCCGGCCGCACGGACGGCGTCGAGCGCGGCACCGAGGAGGTCGTCTTCGGGGCCTGGCTCCATGCCGGCGATGCGCACGTACCCGCCGAGGGGGATGGCCGTGATGCCCCACGCCATGTTCTTGGTCTGCAGGCGGAGCGCCGGACCCGGCAGTCCGACCATGAACTCGTGCACCTTCACGCCGAAGGCCCGTGCGGCGAGGAAGTGGCCCATTTCGTGGAAGACGACGAGGATGGAGAACGTAAGAACGCCCCATATGACGATTTCGGCGGTGCCTAGTGCAGCAGTCACGCTGTGCTCCCGTCGAACGCTAGCGGTTGGCGGCAGTACGTCCGGTCTTCGAGCAAGCAGCGCGCCATCGCTCAGGCGAGCAGCCGAAGGGCTTCTGTGCGGGCCCATGCGTCAGCGGCCTCGACCGCTTCGAGCGAGTCCGCGAGGACAGGCTGGTGAGTGTCGAGAACGCGTGCCACCGTATCGGGGATGGCGAGGAACGGTGCGGTTCCGGCGAGGAATGCGGCCACTGCCACTTCGTTTGCAGCGTTGAGCACGGCGGGGTACGTCATGCCGGTGCGGCCCGCTTCGAATGCAAGATCGAGGCACGGGAACGTCTCACGGTCGGGTTCCTCGAAGTCGAGTCGGCCGAGTTCAACGAAGTCCACGGGCTCCACAGGTGAGCGCCAGCGCTCGGGCAGGCTGAAGGCGTACTGGATGGGGATCCGCATATCGGTGGCGCCGAGGTGGGCCTTCACCGACCCGTCGGCGTACTCCACCATCGAGTGGACGGTCGACTGCGGGTGGACGACCACTCGGATGCGGTCGTAGGCGATGCCGAAGAGGTAGTGCGCCTCGATCACCTCAAGGCCCTTGTTCATGAGTGTGGCCGAGTCCACCGTGATCTTGGGACCCATCGTCCACCGGGGGTGCGCGAGCGCCTGTTCGCGCGTGACATGCTCGAGATCCTCGCGCGAGCGGCCGCGGAAGGGTCCGCCGGAGGCCGTGAGCCAGAGCCGCACGACCGCGTCGTCCGGCTCCCCCACCAGGCACTGGTAGATTGCCGAATGCTCGCTGTCCACCGGTACCACACGATCCAGGCCGAGCTCCGTGAGAAGGGTGCCGCCCACGACAAGAGACTCCTTGTTGGCGAGCGCGAGCCTGACTCCCGAGCGGAGTGCCGCGACCGACGCGCGCAGTCCTGCCGCACCCACGAGCGCGTTGAGGACGATGTCGGCGCTCCCGTCGCCCGCGAGCTGCTCGATGGCTGGGGCGCCGCCCTCCACCGGCCTGCCGAGATGCTCGGCTGCCCGGGCGGCGGCTGCCGGATCCGCGAGCACGACCCGCTCGGCTCCTGTGCTGTGGGCCTGTTCTGCTAGCAGCGTCGCGTTGGAGTTCGCCGCAAGCGCCACGATCGTGATGCGTTCGGGGAAGCGCGCGGCGACGTCGAGCGCCTGTCGGCCGATGGAGCCGGTGGAGCCGAGGACGGCGATGCGCAGCGGTTTCATCACACACCTCCGATGAGGAGGACGTAGTGCGTCACGATCGTCACGAGGATGAAGCCGTCGAAGCGGTCCAGGAACCCTCCGTGGCCGGGCAGCAGGCGGCCCGAATCCTTCACACCAGCCTCGCGCTTGAAGCGGGACTCGGTGAGATCGCCGATCACAGCTGCAGTCGATGCCGCCAGGCCAAGGACGACGAGCAGCGCCCACGAGAGCCCGGTGAGGAACGTGCCGAGAACGAGCCACGCGACGACGGTTGCGATCGTCCCGGCGGCGAGTCCCTCCCACGTCTTGTTCGGAGAGATCCGAGGCGCGAGCGGCAGGCGCCCGAAAGACGAGCCGGCCAGGTAGGCGGCTACGTCGTTCACCCACACACCGACGATCATGGCGAGCAGGAGCATCGTACCGTCGCCCATCTGACGGATGAGAACGAGGTGTGCGAGCGAGAAGCCGATGTAGAGCGTGCCGAAGACGGTGACGGCGGTCTCGGCGAGTCGGGAGGAGCGCGAGACAACGTGCAACGCGAGAGCCCCGACAACGAGTGCCGCCGCAACGACGGTGAGGCCGCCGCGTCCCGCGGCAACGGCCGCCACAGGCATGGCGATGCTGGCGGCAAGTCCGAGGAACTCCTGGGGGCGGCGTCCGCCCCGGCGCGACAGGGCGAAGAACTCGGCGAGCGCGAGGGCCGAGATCACCGCCGCCAGGACTGCTATGCCCCACACGCCTCCGAAGAAGAGCGCGGCGAGCATCACGACGCCGAGGAGTCCCGCGGTCGCCGTTCTCACCGCGAAGTCGGAGAGCGAGGCGGTCACGGGCGTCCTCCGAAGCGCCGCGAGCGCCGCTGGTAGTCCACGATGGCGCGCAGCAGGTCGCCGCGGCGGAACTCGGGCCAGAGCACGGCCGTCACCCACAGCTCCGAGTACGCGATCTGCCACAGGAGGAAGTTGGACACGCGGAGCTCACCGCTCGTACGGATGACGAGATCGGGGTCGGGTATGTCGTGCGTGTAGAGGTGCGACGAGATGGTTGCGTCGTCTATGTCACCGGGCACGAGATCGCCGTCGGCGACCTCGGCCGCGATGCGCCGCATGGCGGTGGCGATCTCCTGACGTCCGCCGTAGTTGAGCGCTACGACGAGGGTCAGGACATCGTTGTCCGCGGTCGCGGCCTCGGTGTCGCGGAACGCCTTCATGGTGCGCTCCGGCATGCCCTCTTCGCTGCCGATGACACGGACGCGCACGCGCTGCCGCTGCAGGTTCTCGAGCTCGCGTGAGAGCACCTCCACGAACAGCCCCATGAGCGCCCCGACCTCCTCGGCCGGGCGTCGCCAGTTCTCACTCGAGAAGGAGTAGATGGTGAGGTAGCGCACGCCGAGTTCGATGGACGCGGCGATGGACTCCTTGATAGCGCCCGCTCCAGCGCGGTGACCGGCAACGCGGGGCAAACCGCGTTTGGCCGCCCAGCGTCCGTTGCCGTCCATGATGATGGCCACGTGCTGTGGCACGGCAGACGGCTCGAACCGCGAAAGCAGTTCGCGGTCGGCGCGGCTCGTGAAGAACGCTTCGAGTGAGGTGTGGGTCGGGCCCATCAGGGTCAGACCTCCATGATCTCCGCTTCTTTGCGCTTCAGCATCTCGTCGATCTCCGAGATGTGCGCATCGGTGGCCTTCTGCACCTCGGTTTCGTGGCGGTGCATGTCGTCCTGCGAGATCTCGTGATCGCGTTCCTGGCGCTTGAAGTGGTCGTTGGCGTCGCGGCGGATGTTGCGGACCGCCACGCGCGCCTCCTCCGCGTAGCCTTTGCAGAGCTTCACGAGTTCGCGTCGGCGCTCCTCGGTCAGGGGCGGGAACGGCACGCGGACCACGACACCGTCGTTGGACGGGTTGAAACCGAGGTCTGCCGAGCGTATCGCCTTCTCGATGGCACCGAGTGCCGAGCGATCGTACGGGCTGACGACGAGCAGTTGGGGCTCCAGCGCGCTGACCGACGCGATCTGGAGCAGGGGTGTAGGCACACCGTAGTACTCGACGAGCACCTTCTCCAGGATGGAGCCCGATGCGCGGCCGGTACGAACACCGGCGAACTCGTGGGCCAGCGCGGCGAGCGCCTTGTCCATGCGCTCCGACGCCTCTTTCACGGTATGGATGCTCATGATGCGCCTCCCTGGACGATCGTGCCGACGGGCTCACCTCGGAGCGCGGCGGCGATGTTGCCTTCGGTCTCCATGTTGAACACGATGATCGGCAGGTTGTTGTCCATCGCGAGACTGATCGCCGTGTTGTCCATCACCTTCAAACCGAGATTGAGGACGTCGATGTAGGCGAGCTCGTCGAACTTGCGGGCATCAGGCACCTTCACGGGGTCGGCGTCGTACACACCGTCGACCTTCGTGGCCTTCATGATGCACTCGGCGCCGATCTCGAGCGCGCGGAGCGCGGCCGTGGTGTCCGTCGTGAAGTACGGGTTCCCGGTGCCGGCCGCGAAGATGACGACCCTGCCCTTCTCGAGGTGGCGGATCGCGCGGCGCCGGATGTAGGGCTCGGCCACCGACCGCATCTCGATGGCCGACATGACCCGGGTGAAGACGCCGGCGGCCTCGAGCGTGTCCTGAAGCGCGAGCGCGTTCATGACGGTCGCCAGCATGCCGATGAAGTCCGCCTGCGCCCGGTCCATGCCCCGGGCAGAGCCGGCGATGCCGCGGAAGATGTTGCCTCCACCCACCACGATGGCGATCTCGACGCCATCGTCATGGACGGCCTTGAGCTGTGCGGCGAGGAAGTCGAGCACCTTGGGGTCGATACCGTAGCCGGCGTCCCCCATGAGCGCCTCGCCGGAGAGCTTCAGCAGTACCCGCTTGTAACGGTAGGCCGCCATGGTCCTCCCTCGTTCGCGACGTCCGGGACAGCACCGTGCATCGAGCCGATTCTAGACCAACGGGGCGGTGCATCGCACCGCCCCGTTGGAGCACCGTTGCTCTAGCAGCAGGACGCGGGCTTGGGATCGGGGTTGGTCTCCCCGAGCACGAGCCGGCTGAAGCGAACGATCTCGACCGTGGCACCAGCCTCGCGGCCCGCCTGCTCGGCGTGCTGTGCGACCGTGATGTCCGGGTTCTTGACGAAGGGCTGCTCGAGCAGGCAGAACTCCTTGTAGTACTTCTCGAGGCGACCCTGCGCGATCTTCTCCTGGATCGGCTCCGGCTTCCCCGTCTCGGCAGCCTGCGCCTTGTAGATGGCAAGCTCGTGCTCCACCACGTCGGAGGGCACCTCGTCGCGGCGGACCGCGATCGGCGAGGCCGCTGCGACCTGCATGGCGACATCCTTGCCCAGACCGGCGATCAGAGACGATGCCGCGGCAGCGTCCGAGTCCGTGCCGAGCTCGACGAGAACGCCGATGTTCCCGATGCCGTGGATGTACGCGGCGATACGGCCCGCGGAGGTGGCCCGCTCGAAGCGGACGAACCGCGCGATGCCCATGTTCTCGCCCAGCTTGGTGACGGTCTCACCCAACAGCTGCTCCACCGTGATCTCGGGACGGCTGGTATAGGGCTGCGCAAGCAGCGTGGCGACGTCGTCGGGGGCCTGCTCGGCGACCTGGCGGGCCACCTCGCCGACGAAGGACTTGAAGTCGGCGTTACGGGCGACGAAGTCGGTCTCGCAGTTGACCTCGACGAGGACGCCAACGGCGCCATCCTCACTCGTGTGGCCACCGATGATGCCTTCGTTCGTGGCCCTTCCGGCCTTCTTGGCGAGGTCCGCGAGGCCCTTGGTGCGCAGGACATCGACGGCCGCGGCCATGTCGCCCTCAGCCTCGGCGAGCGCCTTCTTACAGTCCATCATGCCGGCCCCGGTGCTCTCGCGGAGCTCCTTGACCATCGCAGCGGTGATCTCCATGGTTCCTCCTAGCTCGGCCGTGGGGCCGGTACGGTTCGGTGCGACGGGTGCTTACCCCTCCGCGGGTGCGTCTGACGCCTCGACTGCGGCGGCATCGGCCGTCGGCTCCGAGATGACCGTGACTGTGGCATCCTCGGCTGGAGCCTCGGAGATGATCTCCGTCACAGCGGGCGCCTCGGTGACGACGACGGGCTCGGCCACTACGGCGGTTCCCGTCTCAGCGGCAGCAGCGGTCGGCACCTCGGCCACGGCGTCGGCACCCTCACCGGGCACCGGAAGGCCCGCGGCGCGGCGGCCGTCGAGTGCGGCATCGCCGATGACGCGGCAGATGAGGCTGACCGAGCGGATGGCGTCGTCGTTGCCGGGGATCACGTAGTCGACCTCGTCGGGATCCGCGTTGGTGTCGATGAGCCCGATGATCGGGATGCCGAGGCGACGCGCCTCCTTGACAGCGATGGCCTCACGCTTGGTGTCGACGACGAACACGGCCTGCGGAAGCTCGGCCATGTCGCGGAAGCCCGTGAGGTCGCGCTGCAGCTTCTCGAGTTCACGGCGCAGGATGAGCGCTTCCTTCTTGGGGCGCTGTGCCAGCTCTCCGGACTCCTCCATCTGCTCGAGCTCCATCATGCGCCGGATGCGGCCACGGATGGTCACGAAGTTGGTGAGCATGCCACCAAGCCAGCGCTGGTTGACGTACGGCTGTCCCGAGCGCTCCGCCTCACGGTGGACCGGGTCCTGCGCCTGCTTCTTGGTGCCCACGAACAGCACGGAGCCGCCGCGCGCGGCGGTGTCGCGCACGAACCGATACGCGAGATCGATCTCACGGAGCGTGCGCTGCAGGTCGAGGATGTAGATGCCGTTGCGCTCGGTGAAGATGTACGGCTTCATCTTCGGGTTCCAGCGGCGGGTCTGATGACCGAAGTGCACGCC
>JAFGUS010000195.1 GCA_016938395.1 Coriobacteriia bacterium
CTCGGGCCCTTTGCCGCGGGCGAACACCTCACCCACCGAGCTCACGAGCGCCCATGCGATGAGGGCGTACAGCAGCAGCGCGCCGGGAATGCCGATCCCCGTGGCGAGCTGCAGCGGGTAGTTGTGCACGTTGTCGGCAACCGACAGGTAGCCCGCCGCCTGCACGTACTCGGCGGGCTTGAACATCGGGAACAGGAGCCGGAAGGTGTCGGCCCCCCATCCGAAGATCGGTCGCTCGGCGACGGCGGCGAGCGCCGCCTCCCAGATCTGGAAGCGCGTCAGCGCACTTCCCGCCCCGAACTCGAAGATCGAGACCACGCGCGCGAGTACGTTGCGGACCGCGTCGGGCCTGACCGAGCTGGCCGCGACGGCGGCCACCGCAACGGCACCCGCAGTGCCGATGAAGCCCCAGTCGAGCGTCTGGAGCCGCATGTCACTTCCCGCTCGCGCCCGCCGGTACGCGATCACGAACAGGATGAGCGAGACCGTGGCGCCGATCCACGCGCCGCGTACGTACGAGGTGATCCCCACGAACGCGTTGAGCACGGTGAACGCCCAGTAGATGCCTCGCCAGGCGCGGCTGCGCTCCGAGAGCGCAAGGCCCAGCGTGACCGCCCAGGGGAAGATGAGGTAACCACCGAGCAGGTCGGGATTGCCGAAGGTGGAGAACGCGCGGTTGGTCTCGAACGGCAGTTGACCCCAGCGCACCGGATCGAGCGTGACGACGTCGAGACCACGCCCCACGGCGAAGGCGATGTTGTCGCCCAGGCCGGCGTACATGATCACGCCGCCAACGAACGCGAAGCCGGCGCCGAGGAGCAGCGCCAGGCGCACGTCGCGATCCCGACCGAAGTGGGAGAAGGCCACCGCAAGACAGGCCGCGGCGACCGCGAGGCCGAGGATTAGCGACACCGGCTGAAGGATGCGCGCCACCCCGAGGCTTGCCGAGCCTACGACCTGGAGCGCGCCGTAGGCTGCCACCAGGAATCCGCCGATAGCAAGTGTGCGCGCGAGCGAGCGGATGCGCGTCTGCCGATCCGCGTACTGCAGGGCCACGAAGAACGCCACGGCGTAGGTGACGAAGGAGACGAGTCCTTCGAAGCGCCGGTACTTGCCGAAGATCGCGGTGGGCGGATGCACGGAGAGAACCGACGTGAGCACGACCCACGCGATGAACGCGAGGACCGCCCACTCCACGCGCGTGAAGCGCACCTTGCCGCCGCGAAGCAGCAGGCCGATGCCCCACGCACCCAGGGCGACGAGAACAAGACCGCGCTGCACGAACACCTTCATGATGTCGAACTGGTCGAAGGTGAACGGCACGCCATCGGCGCTGAACGGGCCCCAGTTGGACATCGCGATGGGCACGAGCACGACGAGCGCATGCAGGCATGCCCACGCGATCCGGTCCCAAAGGTCCATCGACTGCGCGGCGCGCTCGGCGGACCCTCGAGACTGTGCGACAGAGCCAGACCCTGTCACAGCCGCAGATTGCCGCCTCTTCTTGGCCACGCGCACGCTCCTATCGGGCCCCGCGGCCGGTGAGTACCACCCTCACCGTCTCCACGAGTATCTGCAGGTCCATCAGCAACGTCTGATGATACATGTAGATGAGGTCGAACTTCAGCTTGCGCCCGGGCGTGGTGGCGTAGTGTCCGCTCACCTGGGCAAGTCCGGTGGCGCCGGGCTTCACCCTGAACCGCTCGCGGTAGCCGGGGATGGTCGCAAGATGCTGCTCGACGAAGAACGGCCGCTCGGGCCGCGGGCCCACGAAGCTCATGTGGCCGAGCAGGATGTTCACGAGTTGCGGCAGCTCGTCGATGCGGTAGCGCCTGAGCACGCGGCCGAGTGGCGTGATGCGGCTGTCACCGGCCTGGGCGAGGACCGGTCCGGACCCTGCCTCGGCATCACGCACCATCGTGCGGAACTTGACGAGGCGGAACGACGCGAGATCGCGCCCCACGCGCTCCTGCGTGAAGATGACCGGCCAGCCCATGCTCACCAGGATGCCAACGGCCGCAACGAGCAGCACGGGGCTGGTGATGACGAGCAGTACGAGTGACGCCAGCACGTCGAACAGCCGCTTGGCGCCGACGAACCAGCCCGGCGTGGCGGGCCGCGTGAGCTCCATGAGCGGGATGTCCGAGACGGTGCTATCGACCGTGCCGATGAAGATCTCGTAGAGCTCGGGGATGACCTCGACGCGCACGTCCGTGTCGTTACCGACGGCCATCTGTTCGATAAGCTCCCGGATGGCCACAGGACTCGCCACGATCAACCGGTCGATCTGCTCGCGGGCCACGATCGCGGCAGCGTCAGACGCGTTGCCCAGAACGGGGAGCTTGCAGGACTGCGCGTCTGTCGTGTCGTCCACGCGCAGCTGGCCGATCACGCGATACCCCCAGCTGGCACGCCGCTCGAACTCGTCAGCGAGCTCGCAGGCGAGCTGGTTGGTGCCGACGATCAGGATGCGCTGCTCGGGCCAGTGGATGGGCGTAATGCGCATCGCCGCGAGCCGCCAGCTCACGAGCAGGGCGAACTGTGCGAACCAGGCGATGACGATGGCGAGCCGCGAGAAGCTGAAGAAGCGCGGACCGGCGAAGAACGCCACGGCCGCGGTGAGGATCGTGCCGAGGGTGACCGCCTGAAGCGCCGCGCGGGAAACCTCCCAGGCGCTCTCGGTTCGCTCGGGCTCGTAAAGACCGAAGACATACCCGGCACCGAGGTAGAGTGCGGTTATGAGCGGCCAGAGGCCCGCATACGCCTCGAAGTTGAAGGCCGGGAGTTCACCACCGAAGCGCACGAAGAACGCGCCGACGATGCTCGCGTTGACAACGAGCGCGTCGAGCACGATCGAGATCGCGACAAACCGGCTGCGTGACATCTAGGCGGCACCTCGTGCCTCATCGTAGACCGCGAGCGTCTGTTCCACCATCCGGGCGATGGAGAACTCCTCGCGGGCCCGTGCAGCAGCCTGCGTGCCGAGACGCCGGCGTAGCGCATCATCGGTGACGAGCGTGCGCAGCGCGTCGGCGAGTGCCTCGACGTCACCCGGGGGCACGGTGAGCCCGGTGATGCCGTCCTCATTGACGAACGGGACGCCCGTGGTGAGCGAAGTGGAGACCACCGGCGTCCCTGCGGCGTGCGCCTCGAGCTGCACGAGACCGAAGGCCTCCGAGCGCGCCACGCTCGGCAGGCAGAACACGTCGGCCGCGTGGTACCACGCGGCGAGGTCGCCCGAGGCCACCGGTTCGACGAAGTGCACGCGCTCGGCGATGCCGAGCGAGGCGGCGAGCTGTCCGAGGTCCTCGCGCAACGGGCCGCTCCCGATCATGACGAGGTCGGCGTCCACGCGGGGCATCGCGCGCACGAGCACGTCGGCGCCTTTGTAGTAGATGAGGCGGCCCACGAAGAGCACGATCGGCCGACTGTACGGCTCCCGAAGCTCGGCCGCGCGGGCGGTGCGGGCAGGCGTGGACGCGAAGCGATCGACATGGATGCCGAACGGCACCACACGGCACTTGGCGGCGATGCACGAGAGGTGCGGTGAGTGCTCAACCATGTTGGGCGAGGAGGCGATGACGAGGTCCACCCGGTCGAGGAGGCGCCGCAGGAACGGCTCGTATGCCGCACCCAGGAAGCGCTGCCTCACGATGTCGCTGTGGTAGGTGAGCACCGCGGGGATGTCCAGGCGTGGCCGCCAACCCGAGAGCGCGCCCCGGCCGCCCCGCGCGGCAAGCCACGAAACCTCGCCCCACGGGTAGGGGAAGTGCAGGTGGAAGACGTCGGGCGCATCGGCGCGCGAGGCCTCGGCGACGATCGCCGTCTTCATGCCGAGAGCGACCGGCGTGGAGGCATACGCGAACGCGCGCGGAAGCCGGGTGACCGCCACCCCGTCGATGGTCTCGACCACGCGCTCGCGCCCCTCGTTGGCCACGATCGCGCGCACTTCATGCCCGCGTGACGCCAGCTCCACGGCCAGGTCGCGCAGATGGTACTCGATCCCTCCGAGATGCGGCGGGTAGTACTTGTTGAGCATGGTCACGCGCATCGGCCGGAGGGCTCCTCTGACTCGCGAATCGCGGCTTCGGACGCAGGCGCTAGCTGTCGCTCACGAGCATGCGGCCGGCGGCAAGCAGGTCGTCCACCACGCCGAAGTTGGGTGCCTCGGCGTAGATGCGGACGAGCGGCTCGGTGCCCGACGTGCGCATGAGAAGCCACGCGTCGTCGGGAAGCAGGAACTTGATGCCGTCGGTGCGCACGATCTCGAGCACCTCGAGGCCGGCGAGGACCGGCGGCGCCATCTCGGGCATTCGCTCCACGAACGCATCCTTAACCGCGGGGTCGAGTTTGAGGTCCACGCGGCCGTACTCCATCGGTCCGGTGACCGCGATGAGATCATCCACCAACTCGCCGAGGCCCTGCCCGCGCTGGCCCATCATCTCGGCGAGCAGCAGCGCCATGAGCAGACCGTCGCGCTCACGCACGTGCACGGGGATGCCGATGCCACCGCTCTCCTCGCCACCGATGAGCACGTCGCCCTTGACCATCTCCTCGTAGATCCACTTGAAGCCGACGGGCGTGGTGGTGACGTGGCTGCCAAGGTGCGCACCGAGCCGGTCGACGAGCACGCTCGTGGAGAGCGTCTTGACGATGCGGCCACTCATGCCGCGGTCCTCTACGAGATGGCGCGCCACGAGCGCGATGATGCGATGCGGGTTGACGAACTGCCCGCGACCGTCCGCGGCGCCGATACGGTCGGCGTCGCCGTCGGTGATGAACGCCGCGTCGAGCTCATGCTCGCGGACGAAGTCCTGCGCCTCCTTGATGTGCGGCGGAATGGGCTCGGGGTGCAGCCCGCCGAAGCCGGGGTTGCGTTCGGCATGGAGCTCGGTGACCTCCACGCCGAACGAGCGGAGGGTCTCGGCGAGGTAGGTCTGGCCGGCGCCGTAGAGCGGGTCGACCACCACATGCAGGCCCGCCTTGGCGATGAGGTCGGGATCGACGAACGCGCGGAGCGCCTCGAGATACGGGCCCACGACGTCGACGGTCTCAACGCCCCTGGCTGCAGCGTCGTCGGCAACCGGCGGCGCCTCAACGAGCGCAGCCTCAACGCGGTCGGTGAACGAGACCGGGCTCGCACCGCCGTCGGCCATGCGGAGCTTGAAGCCGAGGTACGGAGCGGGATTGTGGCTCGCGGTGAGCATCACGCCGCCCACGGCCTCGGGATCGTGCGCCACCGCCCAGCAGAGCGCGGGCGTGGGCAGGTACCGGTCCGAGAGCTTCACGCGTAGGCCGTGGGTGGCAAGCACCTCGGCGGCCGCACGGGCGAAGCTGCCGGCCTCGAAGCGCGTGTCGAAACCGACGATGATGAGACCGCCGGGGCTGTCGGTTGAGAAGATGCGACCGGCGGCGTCGGCCACCCGCCGGAGGTTGTCGTACGTGAAGTCGGCGCCGATCACGGCGCGCCAACCATCGGTGCCGAAACGGATCGCGGTGCTCATGGCCCCTCCTCGCGTGGTTTCCTGCGTGCTTCAGGCGATTGCTCATTGTCTACCTGCCCATTCTGCCCCATCGGTGACAGACTTGCCCACTCGTGCACGGGGCAGCCACCCACCGCACGGCGCGCTATACTCTGCTCCTACACCGTCGGCGCCAACGTGACAGAAGAATCGCCGCGCGACGCACCGGAGGCCACGTGACCACAACCACCCGTATCCCTCACCTGCACGCCGTCATCCTCGCCGGCGGCAGCGGCACCCGCTTCTGGCCGCTCTCGCGCGAGCTCTCGCCCAAGCAGTTCGTGAACATCTTCGGCGGCGTGAGCCTCATCACCCAGGCGGTGAAGCGCGTCTCGAACCTCACCGAGGACGGCGGCGTGCACGTGCTCACCAACGAGCGGCTCCGTGACGAGCTGCAGAACCACCTCAAGGCGCAGCCGGAGCTCAAGGGGTGCGCCATCGACTACCTTGCCGAGCCGACACCGCGGAACACGGCGCCCGCCATCGCGCTCGCCGCCGCGTACCTGGTGGCGCACGACCCCGACGCCGTGATGATCGTGCTCCCCTCGGACCACCTGCTCGAGAACGGCGAGCGCTGGGAACGAACGCTGCGCGTGGCGATCGGGCTCGCGCGGCAAGGCCGCCTCGTCACGCTCGGCCTGGGGCCCACGCGCCCGGAGACCGGCTACGGCTACATCCGCATGGGCGCGCCGATCGAGGGCGCCACCGAGGGGGACACGACCGGGCACGACGTGGCGGCGTTCATCGAAAAGCCCGACCGCGAGACGGCCGAACGGTTCCTGGCCGAGGGCGGCTACCTGTGGAACTCGGGCATGCTCGTGGCGCGGGCCGCCACCGTGCTCTCCGAGCTCGACGCTGCGGGAGCGCACGCCGCAACACCCGAGAGCGCACCCGCCGCCGAGATGGCCGCCGCCGCACGCGAGGTGGCAGCACTGCCTCCCAAGGAGTGGACCGCCGAGAGCGCCCGCGAGCGCTTCGCCGCGCTGCCGGCGGTGCCGTTCGATAAGGCGGTGCTCGAGGTGAGCGACGCCGTGGCCGTGGTGCCCGCCGAGCTCGACTGGTCTGACGTGGGCTCACTCGCCGCCCTCGAGGCCGTGGCGCCGGCCGACGAACGCGGCAACGTGCTTTCGGGCAACGTGGTGGACATCGACTCGCACGACACGATCGTCTACTCGGCAGACCGGCTGGTGGCCACCATCGGCCTGAGAGACCTCATGGTGGTGGACACCACCGACGCCACGCTCGTGGCGCCCAGGGACCGCGCGCAGGACGTGCGCCTCGTGGTGGACGCGCTCAAGGCCGCCGACGCGCGCGAGATCGTGGAGAGCCGCAGCTCGCTCCGCCCGTGGGGGTCGTGGACGCTGCTCGTCAAGGGCACCGGCTTCCAGGTGAAGACGATCGAGGTGGCACCGGGCCAGCGGCTGTCGCTCCAGAGCCACGAGCACCGCAGCGAACACTGGGTGGTGGTTGAGGGCTCGGGCCGCATCACGCGCGGCAGCGAAGTCTTCGACATCGGCCCCAACCAGAGCGCCTACATCCCGCGCGGCTTCACGCACCGGCTCGAGAACCCGGGCACCACGGTGCTCCGCATCGTCGAGATCGCCGTGGGCGACTACCTCGGCGAAGACGACATCACGCGCTACGAGGACGACTGGGCGCGGTAGAAGACCCCTACGGGCTCACCTGCACCATCGACATCGCAACGGCGCGGAGCATGTGCTCGGGCACATCGCCCCAGACGATGTGCGTGGCGCTGTCCACCTGACCGGTCACTTCGCCCTCTGTGCCGCGCTCGGCCGAGTAACCGTAGGTTGCCGGCAGCGGACCCCAGTTGGCGTCCCGGTACTCTACGTCCTCGTAGGCGCCGAGGTCCGAGTCGCCGTAGCCCTGGACCACGCCGATGGTGGCCGAGCCGTCCGTGAACTCGATCCAGTACGTACCGTCGTACTCCTCAAAGCTGAACTCGAACCCCTCGGGCAGGCGTGACGGCACCCATATGCCAAAGGGGCCGTTCTCGTGTCCCTGTGCGCTTACGGCGGCATCCGCCGCACCCTCGGGCACGTCGACCGGTGCCATGAAGACCACGCCGTCGAGGATCGTCGATGTGAGGTACGGGCTCATCGCGCGCACGTCATTGCGGACCGCATCGAGGTAGGTGGTGTAGTAGGTGGCCGTCCACGCGCCGCCCGTGCGCTCCCAGGTGATGAGCCAGCGAGCGCCGGGTGCGGCATTGTCGCCCTTGACCTCCTGGATGTCACCCACGGCCGAATCGCCCTGCACGAACACCTGGTGCACGGTGAACAGCTCCGTGCTGCCCGTGGCCGAGCGCGCCGCGTCCATGAGCGCCGTGCGCTCCTCGCTCCCCTTCTCGGGCGTGGTGATCGGCAGCCCCTCGTTGGGGCTCACGATGTCGGCGGGCTCGCCGGTGTCGCCACCGGACGCATCGCCGTCCGAGTTGCCCGTGTCACCGATCACGATGCCGCCGGACTCGGCGTCGGAGAGGTAGGCCCTGATGCCGATGACCGCGGCGATGCCGCCGACGAGCAGGCCGAGTACGGCGAAGGCGACGAGGACCCACACCCACGCAGGGATCTTCTTGCGCGCGGGAGCGGGGGCGGCGGGAGCGTACACCGGCTGCTCGGGTGCGTAGGCGGGCTGCTCGGGTGCAGTTACGGGCTCCGGCACCGGCGGCGCCGGCGGTGCGCTCACGGGTGCGGGAGGAGGCAGCGGTTGCGTGGGCTCGGGCACGTACGCGGCCGGCTCCGGTACGGGCTCGGGCTCCGGCGCGGGTGCGGGGGCCGGCTCCGGCACGGGCGCAACCTCTTGCGGCACGCGCGCCCCGCAGCTGCCGCAGAACGCGGCGCCCTCGGCCAGCGGACTCCCACAGGACTCACAGAACCGTGCGCTCACCGCGTCCTCCTGCCTTCGGGGGTCGTTCCGTTGAAGCGTACCGCAACCGATGGCTCAAGCGGTAAGCGCGCGGATGAACGCCAACCCACGGCTGGCCGCCGCGGCGGCAGAGTAGTCGTCGATCACGCGCAGCCGGGCGGCCTCACCGAGCGCGCGGGCGCGGTCGGGATCTTCCAGCAGGTCGCACACGGCCCCGGCGAGTGCGGCCGCGTCGCCACGCGCCACGAGCACGATCTCGCGGCCGTTCTCGAAGACCTCGCTCACGCCGGGCACGTCGGTGGCCACGATCGGCCTCCCAAGCGCCGCGGCCTCCAGAAGTGACGTGGGGATGCCCGGCTCACTCGACGGGAAGACGCACACGTCGAGTGCCGCGAGCACGGCGGGCACGCTCGGCACCCGGCCGAAGAGCTCCACGCGGCTCTCAAGCCCGCCGGCAGCCAGGCCGAGACGCGCCGGGCCCTCGCCGGCCACGATCACACGCACATCCGGGACACGCTCGCGGATGGTGGGGGCAGCCGCAGCGAGCGTGCCCAGTCCGCGACTCCGCTCGAGCGCGCCCGCGTAGCCGACGAGCGGCGCACCTGCCGCGATGTCCGTGCCGAGCGCGACCTCCCGCCTGACCGCGCCGATGTCGATGCCGGGCGGCAGCACGTGGATCGCGCCTGCCGGGACGCCGTCGGCCTCCAACATGTCGGCGAGCGCTCGGCAGTCCACCGCGAACGCATCCACACGCCCGCGCGTGCGCCGCTGCATCCAGCGCCGACCCCACGTGCTCAGCGGCCCTACTCCGCGCGGCGGCCAGCCGCCGCAGTGCGTGGCGCTCACCACCTTCACCGGCAGGCCGCGCGCCGCCAGACGCAGCGGCGCATCGGCGCGGTAGCCCGTCCCGAGCGCGACGGTGGGTTCGTGCCGCTTCATGTACGCACGGAGGCGGTTGCGCGTGATCCAGATGTTGAAGCGGTCCACGTGATACGGGGCGATGGTGGCGCCGAGCGCGCGGGCGGGGGCAACAATCGGTCCCCGCGGTGCTCCCACCACAAGCACGTTCGCCTGCTCGGCCACGAGCGCGGCCATGAGCGGCAGCCACGAGCGCTCCACGCGCGAGAGCGTGTGGCCACCGCGGCCGGTGACGAACAGAACGGTGGTGGTGCGCAGGGAGGGCATCACGCCTCCGCGCCGCGTCCGGCTACCTCGCGGTAGACGGATGCAAGTTCGTCGGCCATGCGCTCGAGGCCGAAGCGCTCCGCCACGATCCGCCTGCCGGCCTCCCCCATGCCCGCCCGCGTGTCCGGGTCGTCCAGCACGCCGACGATCGCCGAGGCGAGCGCCTTGGGAGCCGACGGCGGCACGAGCAGACCGCTCACGCCGTCGTCCACCGCCTCCGGGATGCCGTCGACGCGCGTGCTCACCACCGGCATACCGAACGACATCGCCTCCAGGATGACGTACGGCAGGCCCTCCCATCGCGAGGAGAGCACGAAGAGGTCGGCATCGGTGTAGGCCGGCGCGAGGTCGGGGCGCGGTGCAACGAAGCGGACCGAATCGCCGAGACCGAGTTCCGCGGCCAGCGCGCGCAACTCGCCCTCGAGCTCACCGGCGCCCACGAGCGCGAGAACGGCATCCGGTAGGCGGTCGCGCACGAGCGACCACGCGCGCAGCAGGGTGGGTTGGTCCTTGGGCTCGGTGAGGCGGCCGACGGAGAGCGCGAGCGGCACCCCATCGGCGATGCTGAGCTCGCTGCGGAAGACCCCGGAGGCGGGCGGTGCGTCCAGCATCGGTACGCCGTTGTAGACGGTCGTCGTGCGGCGTGCGTCGAGGATGCCGAGGTTCTCGCCCTTGCGCGCATTTGCTGCGGAGACGGCCACGAAGTGCGCGGTCCGGCGCTTCAGCACGCGCTCGGCGATGAGGAACGCCTGTCGCCGTAGCGAGTTTCCGGCCTTGTCGACGTGGATGCCGTGCAGGGTGTAGACGACCCGACGGGCAGCGTGCGGTGTTGCGAGACGCGCGTAGAACGCCGCCCGAGAACCGTGGGCGTGCACGATGTCGGGCCCGAACGCGTCGATCGCCGAACGAAGTTGCGTGCGGCCGGCGAGCGTCAGTCCCTCAGCGATGTCGGTCCGAAAGATGGGCACGCCGAGGTGCTCCGCGAGGGCCTGCAGGTCGCCCCCCGCCGGCGCCGCAAGGCCCACCTCGAGGCCGCGTACCGGCAGCAGTCGCATCAGGTCAGCAACGTGCTTCTCGCCACCGCCGGTGGTGGAGGTCGCGGCAGCGACCATGAGGACGCGGAGCGGGCGCTCAGCGGGCATCGGCGATCACCTGCCCGAGTAGGGTCGCGTACCGCGCGACCAGGCGCGACCGGTCGAACTCAGCTACGACTTCCGAATCCGGCTCAGGCAGTTCGTCACCACTCCACGCTGCATGCAGCCGCTCGAGAGCCGCCGCGATACCCGCAATGTCGCCGGGCTCGATGACCTCGGCCGCACCGGCTCGCTTCAGGATTTCCGCAGCAGTGCTTCCAGATGAGAGAACCGCGAGCACCGGCCGCCGGCTGGCAAGGTACTCCAGCAGCTTGCCGGGGATCATGCCGCTGCTCTCGGGCTCGGGGCCCCGTACTTCGAACAGCACGCTCGCCGCACACATCTCGGCGACCGCCTCGCGATGCGGCACGTATCCGACCCTCTCGACCACATCTTCGAGGCCGCGCTCGCTGATCGCGCGCCCCGTTTCGTCGTCCAACGCACCCACGAAGCGCACTCGGAGATCGGACAGGACGGAGGAGCGCCTCTGCCGGAGCTGCACCAGCGCATCGAGAAGCCCATCGGGACTGACCGAGCCCTGGAACGTACCCACGTACGACAGCACGAAGCCCGGATGTGGCGCGGCCGTCGCTCCCTCGAAGTCCTCCGGATCGAAGCCGTTCGTGATGGTGTGCAACCTCGTGCGGGCCTCCGGATACCGCGAGCACAGCGAGGCGGTGAAGCCATCCGACGTCGTCACAACGGACGCGGCCGAGCCAACAACGCGCGACTCGAAACGCAGCATCAAGCGGTCGTGAAGCGGTGTGAGAGGCCTGAAGAAGTAGCCACCCACGATCGGGTCGCGAAGGTCGGCGACCCAGGGGAGGCGCAGTCGACTCGCCAGCCGTCGCGCGACCGAGAGCGCGGTGAACGGAGGACCGGATGCCAGGATCACGTCGAAGGGCTTGTTCCGATGCGCGGCGCGTGCAAGACGCATCGCGTATGGTGTCCAGCCCAGCTTCTCATCGGGGATGAAGAAGGACTGCACGAAGCGGATGAACCACCCCGGCATCGACGTGTACCCGCGGGTGCCAGACAGCTCCGCCGCACGCGCGTCGCGAGCCACCCGGTTTCGCACCTTTCGCAGGAACGCCACCAGCCGAGTGGGCTCGAGCGACCAGGCCCGAAGGACCGAGACCGAAGCCGGGATCTCGGCCAACAGCGATTC
>JAFGUS010000196.1 GCA_016938395.1 Coriobacteriia bacterium
AGGGCGTCGATCTCAGCGCCGACCTCCTCGGGACGCGTCAGTGTCTCGCGCAGACCCTCGAGTGCGCCGCGCGCCTCGATCACCGGCCAGAGCGGCCCGGAGACAGCCCACATCGGCGCCACATCGGCCTCGGCGAGCGCGGCGGCTGCGGACGCGGACCACTCGACGTCGGCCGGCACAAACGCGAACGACGCGCCGAGCACACCGCACGCTTCGAGCAGATCGGGGATGGGCCCATGCAGGGCACCGATGACCGGCCCCAGCGTGTCCGTCGGGACGAACGAGAGACCGAACGGGAACGGCGTGCCGCGAAGCGGTAAGCGGTGCATGGCTAGATGCTGCGGATGCCGAAGCCGACGAGCTCGGAGAGCGCCCACACGATCAGGAACGCGCTCGTCACACCGAGGGACACGGCGACGAAGGCGCGCTTGGGCTCCATGTCGAGCAGCCACGCGGCGGCCGTGCCTGCGTACGCCCCGGTACCCGGCAGCGGTACCGCAACGAAGATCGCCAGGCCGATGAAGCCGTACTTCTCCACGAGCGGGTGCGCCTTGGCGCGGATCTTCTCGAACTTGCGATGGAGCCATCCGCCCTCGGGAAACCGCTCGTAGACGAACTCGAGGAAGTAGTAGCCCGGCCAGAAGATGGCGAGACTCGCGAGATAGATGATCGGCAGGTACACCTGCTCGCCCGCGGCCACGGCCCACGGGATGGCCGCACGCAGTTCGATCGTAGGGATCCACGAGACGAAGACGTACTTGAGCCACGCGGGCAGATCGGACAGGAACTCAGGCATCGCTTACCTTTCGGGGGCGAACACGGCGTAGATGCGCTCCACTTCTGAGCGCCAGTACGCCTCGGGATCCGACACGTCGCGGCCGAGGCGTGCCGCATTGCGGAAGTAGCCGGCGCCCGGCATACCGGTATCGGCGCGGACCACCAGCGAAGCGAGCATGATGCCATGCGCCGCATCCGCCTCGGTACAGATCTCGTTCAGGAAGCCCATGATCGCCCAGGAGCGAGGCTTCAAGGTGATGGCCCCCACCTCACGACAGATCTCGGCATACGTGATCGTGCCGCGTTCGCGCGCGCGCTCTTCGAGAAGCGCGTTGGCCTGCCTCTTGGCCGTCTCCCACGCCTCGATGGGAAAGCCGTATCGGGTGTTCTCGGGCATGCACGAAAGTATGCCACAGGCCGAGAAACGCGTCGGCAGTGCACGCCGGACCGTTACCGGCAGGCAACCCTCACCTGGCGCCGCGCGCGTATCATGACGGCATGGAGCCGCATACCGACACCCGGTACGACATCCCCGCTGACGACGATACGCTCCTCGCCGAGTGCGACGTCTGGGTGTTCCGCGCCACCGGGCCCGGAGGGCAGGGTGTGAACACCACCGACAGCGCGGTGCGGCTGCGCCATCGGCCGAGCGGCATCACGGTAGTATGCCGTCGCGAGCGAAGCCAGCTCCAGAACAAGCGCGCGTGTCTTGAGCGGCTGCGCGGCAAGCTTGAGGCGCACAACGCCGCACTCGACGCCCCAACGCGCGTTCCCACCCGCAAGAGCCGCTCGGTCAAGGCGCGACAGGTGGAGACCAAGCGGAAGCGGGCCCGCGTGAAGCGCACGCGCGGCCGAGTGGACGCCGGCGAGGAATAGACCGCGCGGGACGTCAGGTTGCGTCGATGTCGCGCCGTCGGAATGCGACGAGCCCGGCCGCCACGAGCGCGGCCGCGATCCCGATGAGCACAGCAACCGGCACGAACTCGAACTCCTCGAGCGGCATGCGTGCCGGATGCTCGAACGGTGAGAGGTCGAAGGCGACATCCGGCAGATCCATTAGCGCACCAAAGGTTCCCACCATGAACCCATACGCGACGACTGCCCACGAGGCGCCAGTCGCTCTCGGCAGCAACCCGAAGAGCAGTGCCGCGACGCCGAGCACCACCAGGATCGGCGGCACGTGGTTGAGGTGCGCCGCGGTGACGTCCCAGATGAGCGTGTTATCGCCAAGTACGGAGGCTGCACCGAGCCCGGTCGCCGCACCGGCCACCGCCATGATGACCACCACGCCGATCGCGCCCACGGTCACGTTCGCGCCGAGCCACCACCAGCGGCTCACCGCGGTCGCCAGGACCGGCTCACCGCGTCCGACGGTCTCCTCGGCGCGCAACCCCTGCATCGTGAGGACCGCATAGATGGCCACGATCGTCGCCATGAAGACGCCCATGTACGCCAGGTATCCGGCGGTGATGTTCTCTGCGCCACCGAGCACCACCAGCAGTGCCTCGGGCATCTCACCCGGAACGGCGCGCTCCGCGAACGCGCCCATGCTCACGCCGAGCAGCCCGAGCCCGACCGACCACCACATGATCGCCCGGCGCTCCAGACGCCACGCAAGGGCCAGCGGAGAGCCGAGCCATCCGGCAGCGTGCGCCTTGCCCGCACGCGGGGTGATGAGTCCGGCACCGACGTCACGGCGCGCCGCAAGCGCATAGCCGAGCGCCGCCGTCACCACCGCGAACGCTAGCGAGAACGCGAGCGGCCACCAGCGGTCGAGCACGAACGGCGCGGTCTGCTGCGGCCACGCCATCGGCGAGAACCAGGAGAGCAGCGTGCCGTGCTCGTGGCCCATGTCACCGAGCGCCTTGATCAGGAACGCTCCGCCGAGGCCCCCACCCGCAGCCAGACTCGTGGCGGTCCTGGAGTACTCGGCCACCTGTACGATCGCCGCCGTGAGCCCCGCGAACGCGAGCCCCGTGGCGAAGCAGCCAGCCGCAAAGAGCAGCGAGCCGCCCGTGGAGAAGACCGGGTCGACAATCATCATGAGCGCGATGAGTCCGGCAGTGGCACCATTCGCGATGAGCGCAACGAGCAGCGCGGCCGTGAGCGGCGCGTGCCGCCCCACAACGCTGGCGCGCACGAGCTCGGCCCGACCGGTCTGCTCCTCCACGCGCGTGTGCCGGACGATGAGCAGGATGCTCATGAGGACGATCACCAGGATGAGGTAGCCGCCGTAGGCGGCCGGGATGAACGTTTCGTAGGTCATGTTGTCGAGGAAGTACGTGGGACCCGTCCACATGCGGCCCGCTGCCCCACCCATCATCGAGACGATGGCGTCCAGGTCGGCCTTCGTGGGGTACGCCGTCGGCACGAGGCGCGTGTAGTAGAGCCAGAACAGCGATATACCGAGGACCCAGCTCGGCAACTTCACGCGGTCTCGGCGCAGCATCAGCCGCACGAGGGAGCCCGTGCCGGCCAGCGTGCCGCCGCTACGCGCGGGGGCCGTCGCCGTCATCGGGCCACCTCCGCCCTTTCGCCGTTGTGGGCGGCCATCTCGTCGCCGTAGTGGCGGAGCAACAGCTGCTCGAGCGTGGGCGGACGCGACGTGATTGCACGCACGCCCAGACCGGAAAGCGCGCTCACCACGGCGCCCACGTGATCGGCATCCACATCGAAGCGCACCTGGCCGTCCGTGGGCTCGAAGTTGAAGACGCCCGGCATCTGCGCGAGCGAATCGGCCGGCTGCGCGGTCTCCACGGTGAACGTCGTTCGCGTCAGATGCCTCAGGTCCCGGAGCGTGCCCGACTCGACCACCTTGCCCTGCCGGATGATCGAGATGCGGTCGGCCAGCACCTCCACCTGCGCGAGGATGTGGCTCGAGAGCAGCACGGTACGGCCTTCGGCCATCATGTCGCGGATGACCTCCTGGAACACGGCTTCCATGAGCGGGTCGAGACCCGCCGTGGGTTCGTCGAGCAGCAGCAGCTCGGCGTCGGAGGCGAGCGCTGAGATGAGCGCCACCTTCTGCCGGTTGCCCTTGGAGTACGTGCGGCCCTTCTTGGTGGGATCGAGGTCGAAGCGCTCCACAAGCGTGTCGCGCCGCGCCCGGTCCAGTCCGCCACGCAGCCGCCCGAGCAGATCGATGGCTTCGCCGCCGGTGAGATTGGGCCACAACTCGACATCCCCGGGCACGTACGCGAGACGCTTGTGCAACGCGACCGCATCGTTCCACGGGTCGCCGCCGAGCATCGTCGCCTTCCCGGCATCAGCCCGCAACAGACCGAGCAGGACGCGGATGGCGGTGGTCTTACCGGCGCCGTTGGGGCCGAGGAACCCATGCACCTCGCCCTTGGCGACGTTCAGGTCGAGCCCGTCCAGCGCGCGGACCTTGCCGAAGTCCTTGACGAGACCCGTGGTCTCGATGACGTTGCCCATGCTCACCGCTCCTTCGTGTCGAGACGGCCCGGTGGGCCGCGTCAGGACGAGACAGACACCCCGCTCAGGCGGGGTCCTCCGCCGTGGGCGGCGGCTCACCGCTCGACGCGTACTCGCGCCACGCATCTTCGTAGCGGGTGTCAGCAAACACGCCGTGAGTCAGGACCTCGAGTGCGGCCCAGGCGAAGCGGGGCATCATGTCGGCCACGTCATGCCCCACCCCCATCACACGCACGACGTGCTCCTGCAGCAGCATGCCGCCGAACTGCCAGGCGAGCAGGACCGCGGTGACGTCGCGGAGGTTCTCACTCGGCCGGATCACGCCCTGATCGACGCTCAGCTCCATGAGACGCAGCGTCTCATCGAAAAGCGCGCCGAACAGCCGGCCAGCGCCGGGCGAGCTGTCCCTGAGCCCCTGGAGGAAGTACCGCATCAGGTGCTGCTCGGCCTGCACCCCTGCCAAGGCGGCGAAGGGGTCTGTCTCCCCCGACTCCACCGCGTCGATCCGCGAGCGGGTGAACTCGGCGACCACGAAGTCATCGCACGCCTCGCGGAGCCCCGCCTTGGAGCCGAAGTGATGAAGAACGAGGCCTGGCGACACGCCTGCATCCGCGGCGATGTCACGCACGGTCGCCTTTTCGAATCCCACGTCGCCAAAGCGCGCGATAGCCGCGTCGCGGATCCGCGCTGCCGTCTTGCGATCGTCTGGGTGGTAGGCTGAACGCATGTTCAGTATGCTATACCCGTGTTCAATCTGACACAACCGTGCGCTCACGTGTATCACCCACACCCCGCCGAACAGGTCCGTGCCGTCGTTGTTGGACTGCCCGCGCATGACAACGCGCCCGCCCGCGGGTA
>JAFGUS010000197.1 GCA_016938395.1 Coriobacteriia bacterium
GTTCCGCTCTCCCGTGCAACCGGTGGAACTTGCGCGTGCGCTCGCCCGTGCCGCAGACGACGGCCGCGCGGTGGGCGTCGGCACCGTGTACGCGCCCACGTCCTACACGGTTGCGCTCTCGCGCGACGACGACGCCAAACTCGGTTCGTTCAAGCCGGTCCTCGCCGGAGAGTTGGCCACGTATCTCACGGATCACGCACACGAGCGCGGCTACCTGCTCCCCTCGCGGCCGCAGATCACCTTCACCACCCACGACGACCTGCGCCTCGGCCGCTTCCGCGTGAGTGCCGCGCTCGCCGAGGCCACTCCGGACAAGCCGGCTCCGGCGCTCCGTGAGGATGACGCGCCGGTTGCCGTCGGGATGGCGACGGTCACGCTCGGCGAGGCTGAACACGACGTCGCCCTCCGCGGCAACGAGATGCTCGTCGGGCGGCTCGCCGAGTGCCAGATCTGCCTGCCCGATGCCAACGTATCCCGGCGCCACGCGGCGTTCATCAGCCTCGACGACGGCTGGGCGATCTCTGACCTCGGCTCCACCAACGGCACGATCGTCAACGGCCGGCCGGTGGAGCGCGTCCGCCTGCGCGACGGCGACGTTATCGAAATCGGCGTCACGCGCATGGTCTACCACGAGCCGAGGCGGTGACCGATGATCGACGTCGTACTGCTCTTCGGCAGGATCGTGCTGATCGCGCTGCTGTACTTCTTCCTCTTCGCTGCGGTCAAGACCGGCATCGGTATGGTCGGCACCCGGCAGTCGAGGACACGACGGGGGCTGGCGCTGCGTGTGACCAAGGGCCCGCGTGAGGTGACGGGCGTGACGCTCCCCCTCGAGGGTCCGCTGCTCATCGGCCGCTCCCCCGATGCCGATCTCGTGATCGCGGACGACTTCGTGTCCTCCACGCACGCGCGCATCATGCCCACCGAGGACGGGCTCATCCTCGAGGACCTCGGCTCCACCAACGGCACGCTCGTGAACGGGCAACCTGCCACGCGGCCGCTGCAGCTCGCCGCCGGTGACGTCATCGAACTCGGACAGAACCGGCTGGAGGTCGTGCGGCTATGAGCGCACGCCATCAGGAGTGGTTCGCGGGCGACAGCCACGTGGGTCTCGTGCGCTCCGGCAACGAGGACGCGTTCCTCCTGGCGCCGCCGCTCTTCGCCGTTGCCGACGGGCTCGGCGGTCACCACGCCGGCGAGGTAGCGAGCTCGGTGGCGATCGACACCCTGCTCGCGCACGCGCCGCGCGACGCCGATGCCAAGGCACTCGGGCGTGCTGCCCGGCGTGCGAACGCGGCGGTCATCGAGGCCGCCGAGGCGGGGCGCGGTCGCGCGGGTATGGGCACGACGCTCACGGCCGCGATGCTCGACGGGACGCGGATCGCACTCACACACGTCGGCGACAGCCGCGCCTACCTGCTTCATCTCGGCAGCCTCGAGCAGCTCACCGACGACCACTCGATGGTGGCCGACCTCGTACGCCAGGGTCGGCTCACTGCCGAGGAGGCGCGCGAGCATCCTAACCGGAGCGTCATCACCCGGGCGCTCGGCTCCGACCGCGACATGCTTCCCGACACGTTCGAGGTCGAGGCGGCCTCGGGTGACCGGCTCCTGCTCGCTACCGACGGACTCACGGGCCTGGTGACCGATGATCAGATCGAGCGCGTGCTCGGATCGGCGCCGACGCCGGCGGACGCGGTCGATACACTCATCGACGCGGCGCTCGACGCGGGTGGTCACGACAACGTGACGGTCGTGGTGGTCGACATCGGCAAACCACACGGGAAGGCCGCTCGCTCGGCCCGCGCCGCGGGCGGACCCCGCTGGGGTCTCAGGCTGTTGTGGCTGCTCGCCCTTGTGGCGGTCGTGGCAGGCGCAGCCTGGGTCGCGAACTCCTACGCGCGCTCCCGGGCCTACATCGTCGAGGAGAACGGCGTGATCGCCGTCTACGAGGGCGTCCCGGGCAGCTTCGCGGGCATCACACTCAACTGGCCCTCCGAGGTGACCACGATCCCGGTAAGCGCGCTCGACCCCATCACGGCCACCCGTCTGCGCACCGGCATTCGTTTCGACGGTCTTGCCGCCGCGCTCGCGCGTGTCGAGGAGTACCGCTCCCGCATCTCGGCGGAGACGACGCCCGCCGTCGCGCCCTAGAGGCCATCAGATGCGCAGCCGCCGCGATACGGAGCTCCTGCTGCTGCTCGCCGCCGCACCCGCGGTGGTGTTGCTGTTCGTGCTCGTCCACGGTGCGCAGGGCGGGAGTGTAGCGCTCTCGGACATCACCGTCCCGCTCGGACTGTTCGCCGCGTTCGTTGGGGCGCATCTGGCGGCACGCTTCCTCGCTCGCGGCGCAGACCCGGCGCTCCTGCCCATCGCGTTCGTGCTCTCCGGCACGGGCCTGGCCTTCATCACCCGCCTCGACCCCGAGCTCGCCTCAAGCCAGGTCCTCTGGGTTCTCGGTGGTGTCGTGGCGCTGGTGGCCACGCTCGTTGCCGTGCCCTCGCTCGAGCGGCTCGCCCGCTACAAGTACACGATTGCGCTCGCAGGCATCGTCCTACTCGTCTTGCCGGCGCTGATCGGTGTCGAGGTCAACGGCGCGAAGCTCTGGCTGCGCTTCGCCGGCATGTCGTTCCAGCCGGCCGAGGTCGCGAAGATCTTGATCGTGCTGTTCCTCGGCGCCTACCTGGCCGAGAAGCGCGAGGTGCTCGCTGTCTCCACCCGGCGCGCGTTGGGCGTGTGGCTACCGCCCGCCAAGCATCTCGGCCCGCTGCTGCTGATGTGGGCCGTGTCGCTCTTCGTGCTGATCGTCGAGAAGGACCTCGGCTCGAGCTTGCTGTTCTTCGGCGTGTTCCTTGTGATGCTCTACGCGGCAACGGGCAGACCCGGCTATGTCGTGGCCGGGGGTGGGCTGTTCTCGACCGGCGCGGCCGCGGCGTACGTGATGTTCGCCCACGTCCAGCAGCGCGTGGAGATCTGGCTCGACCCGTTCGCCGATGCGGCCGGGCGCGGTTACCAGCTCGCGCAGTCGCTGTTCGCACTCGCCGCCGGCCGCCTCATCGGCGTGGGAATCGGCAAGGGGTTGCCCGGCCGTATCCCGTTCGTGGAGACCGACTTCATCTTCACCGCCATCGCCGAGGAGCTCGGCATGCTCGGTGGTGTTGCCGTCATCATCGCGTTCCTGGCCTTCTCCCTCCGGGGTCTTGCGACCGCCGCCCGCGCGCGCTCCGATGTGGCCGCTCTCGTCGCCACCGGCCTCGTGGCCACCTTCGCGCTGCAGGCGTTCGTCATCATCGGCGGCGTCACGCGACTCATACCGCTGACCGGTATCACGCTCCCCTTCGTG
The DNA here is from genome assembly GCA_016938395.1 of Coriobacteriia bacterium. Next base: position 3,344 of record JAFGUS010000197.1, read on the forward strand.
AGCTATGGAGGCAGCTCAATCCTCTCCAACTTCATGCTGCTCGGGCTGCTCATGCGCGCAGGAGACGCCGGCACCGGTAGCGACACACAGATCGCCGTGAGCGGCGGCAGCGGCCTCCTGGGACGCCTCGCACTGACGCGGCGACTGTCTCGCGTAGGCAGCCTCGTGGCGCTCCTCATGGTCGCGCTCGTGCTCAACCTGACGTACGTGCAGGCCGTGGCCGCCGATTCACTCGCCGCCAACCCTGCCAACTCGCGCGGACTCGCCGCCGAGATGCGACAGGAGCGGGGCGCCATCATCACGGCTGACGGTGTCGTGCTCGCCGAGTCCGTTCCCGACGGCGTCCTCTACGCGCGCGCATATCCGCAGGGGGCTGCCGCGGCACATGTGCTCGGCTACTACAGCACCCAGTACGGGCGGGCGGGCATCGAGGCTGCGATGAACGAGGCGCTGGCAGGCAAGAGCGACTTCGCCACCTTCGCCGACATGATCGAGTCCGCCGCGGGCATCCCTGTACCCGGTAATGATGTTCGCCTCACCATCAACTCGCGCATCCAGGCCGCGGCCGAGCAGGCGCTCGGTACCAGCCGGGGCGCATGCGTGGTGCTCGACCCGCGGACCGGAGCGGTGCTCGCGATGGCCTCGGCTCCCGCCTACGATCCAGGCACGCTCGATGCCGAGTGGGAGGTGCTCTCGGCCGCGGACGGCCCCGCACCGCTCGTGGCGCGCGCCACCGAGAGCCTCTACCCGCCCGGCTCAACGTACAAGGTGGTCACGTTGGCGACGGCGCTCGCCTCCGAGATCGCCACTGAAGGCACCCGGTACAGCGGTCCCGCCCGACTCGATATCGGCGGCGCACCGGTCACCAACTACGGCGGGAGCTCGTACGGAGAGGTCGACCTCAGGAAGGCGCTTGCGAGCTCCATCAACACCGTGTTCGGTCAGCTTGCGGTCGATATCGGAGCGGCACGGCTCGTCAACGGCTCCGCGCAGTTCGGTGTGAACGCCGTTCCGCCGCTCGAACTGCCGGTGGCCCGCTCGCTCATGCCGGTGGCCCGCGAGATGACCACATGGGAGACGGCCTGGGCGGGCGTGGGACAGCCCGTGGGCGAGCACCCGAGCCCACCCGGACCGCAGGTCACGCCGCTGCAGATGGCGCTGGTGGCGGCCGGCATCGCCAACGATGGCGTCGTCATGCGCCCCTACGTGGTCGATGCGGTGAGCGACCGGACAGGGAGCATCCTCACGAAGACGACCCCGCGATCGTGGAAGAACGCACTCGACGCCGCCACCGCGGCGCGCGTGACGGACCTGATGGTCACGGTGGTTGAGAGCGGCTCGGGCAGGCGGGCGGCGATTCCCGGGGTGAAGGTGGCCGGCAAGACCGGAACGGCCGAGGTGGGCAAGAGCGTGGCCACACACGCGTGGTTCATCGCGTTCGCCCCCGCCGACAATCCACGCGTGGCCGTGGCGATCGTGCTGGAGAACGCGGGCGTGGGTGGGACGGTGGCGGCACCGGCGGCACGCGGGGTGCTTGAGACCGCCCTCGGGGTGACGGAGTGAGTACGACGTGGGCTCGCACGTGCACCGGGCGCTGGGGGGCGGCCCGGACGCGGATACGGTAGAATAGGCGGACGCTTCTGAGCGTCACCGCAGGTGAGAGAGGGCAGGCCAGAGGTGGAAGAACTGACATTCGGACGCAGATACCGCGCCACCGAGAAGATCGGCTCCGGCGGCATGGCCGACGTCTACAAGGCCGTCGATGAGGTCCTCGGCAGGACTGTGGCGGTCAAGGTGCTGCACGCACGGTACGCCGCCGAGCCCAACTTCGTGGCGCGCTTCCGTCAGGAGGCGCAGGCCGCCGCCAACCTCTCCCATCCCAACATCGTCAACATCTACGACTGGGGCCGCGACGGTGATACTTACTACATCGTCATGGAGTACGTGAACGGTACCGACCTCAAGTCGCTGGTCACAGAGCGCGGACCGCTCGACCCGCTCAAGGCCGCCGAGTACGCAACACAGGTGTGCGCGGCCCTCGGTGTCGCCCACGGGTACGACATCATCCATCGCGATATCAAGCCGCACAACATCGTGCTCACGCCCGATGGCGCGATCAAGGTCATGGACTTCGGCATCGCGCGCGCGGGAAACACGACGATGACCCAGACCGGCTCGGTGCTCGGCACTGCCCAGTACCTCAGCCCGGAGCAGGCGCAGGGCCGTGCGCTCACGCCCGCATCGGACCTGTACTCTCTCGGCGTGACCCTCTACGAGATGGTCACCGGCAGAGTCCCCTTCGAGGGAGACACGCCGGTTGCCACGGCGCTCATGCAGGTGAACGACACGCCCACCCCACCGCGTCAGATCCGCGGCTCGATCCCGCCGGGTCTGGAGGCGGTCATCCTGCGCGCCATGCGCAAGGACCCGGCGCAGCGGTATTCGTCAGCAGCCGAGATGCGTGACGACCTGAAGCGGGTACTCGCCGGCGGGCCAGCAGTGGGCGGGGCATACGGCGGCAGCTCCGAGCCGGACCACACGAGCATACTGCCGCCGGTGGAGCGCACGGTGGCTCCCCGCCCGAGCGGGGCGCCGCGCGTCATGCCCGTACCCGACCGCCGCACGAGCCCGTGGGTGTGGGTCGCGGTCGCAATCGTGCTTCTCGCGCTCGGCCTCGGCGGCGCGTACGCGCTCGGCATGTTCGGCAACGGCGGCGTCATCGTGCCCCCGCTCACCGGCATGACCGAGGAGCAAGCGCAAGCGGAGCTCCTGGCCGCCGAGCTCGACCTCGGCGAAGTGACGACCGAGAACAGCGACACGGTCGACGTGGGCCTCATCATCAGCCAGGACCCCCCGGCCGGTAACACGGTCGAGAAGGGTGCCGCAATCAACATCGTGGTGAGCGCAGGGATCGCTCAGGTCCAGGTGTCGGACCTTGCGGGCATGACCGAGGCGGAGGCCATTGATTTCCTGCAGAACTCCGAGGACCTCGACTACAACAGAAGCGTCCGAGAGAACAACTCCGAGGTTCCCAAGGGTCAGGTCTTCCGCACCGAGCCCGAGGCGGGCGCGATGGTCCCCAAGGGCACCCGCGTGATCCTCTACGTCTCCGAGGGCGTGGCGCAGGTGAAGGTACCCGATGTCACCGGCAAGCCGGTAGCCGACGCCCGCGCCGACATCGAAGCGGCGACTCTCAAGGTAACGATCACCGAGGTGTTCCACGACACGGTCGCCAAGGGTACGGTCATCTCGCAGACGCCCGACGGTGGCGTGCTGGTGGAGGCAGGCTCGACGGTGAAGCTCGAGGTGTCGAAAGGTCCCGAGATCATCATCGTGCCCGAAGTACGGACCGAGACCGAGGCCCGCGCCAAGGAGATCCTCACCGCAGCCGGGCTCGTGCCAAAGGTGGTCTACGTCGATAGCCCCGATGACGGCATCGTCATCAACCAGTTCCCCATCCCCGGCGCATCGGCAAAGCGTGGCGATGTGGTGGAGATCGAGGTCGGCAAGGTCCCCGAGGAGCCGTAGGGTTCGCTCACATCACCGAAGATCAGGAAAGCCCGCCTCCTCGAGACGGGCTTTCCTTGTAGTCCACACGATTGCGCGCGCTCACCGGCGCGCCCACGCTTCGGCGAGCAGACGCACCACCTCGGCATCAGAGGTCTGATCGAAGCGCGCGTAGAACTGCCCCACCGCGTAGAAGCGCTCGGGTTCGGCGAGCACGATCACCTCGTCGGCGATATCGCGCATCTGACGCGCGCTAGCGGGCGCTGCCACCGGTGCCGCAACCACCACGCGCACCGCGCCGCGGTGCCGTACCGATTCGACCGCTGCCCGCAGCGTGAACCCCGTGGCGATCCCGTCGTCGACGAGCAGCACCTCGCGGCCGGCGACCCGGGGCTGCGGGCGGTCACCCCGGTACGCGGTCAGCCGTCGGCCGATCTCGGCCCGGCCCTCTTCGGCGGCACGGCGGAGAAAGGCCTCGTCGGCGAGCGACGTTGCGGCGCCGATGATGCGCCCACCCTCGTCGATCGCCCCGATTGCGTACTCGGGGTTGCCCGGCGCTCCGATCTTGCGCACGATCACGACGTCGAGCTCCAAGCCCAGGACGCGCGCCACCTCTGCTGCCACCACCACGCCGCCTCTGGGCACACCCATGACGAGCGCGTCAGCGTCCACCCTGCCCCGGAGCGCTTCGGCGAGCCGTCGCCCCGCGTCGTGTCTGTCAGCGAACACCACGATCACCCCCACGGTGTTCCTTCCCGCTTGAGTGGACCGCGTGTCGGGCGCGCCGACGACCATGGGCACAGCGGCAGGCTCGTGCGATAGTGAGCGCCGGGCCCGCCCTCGGGTATGAACCTCGGCAGGAGGTGGCGACATGCTGCATGGGATCGGGGACACGGTCACGCTGGTCAACGGTATCGAGATGCCGCGCCTGGGACTCGGCACGTACAAGTCCGCCGAGGGCGGTGACGTGGAGAGTGCGGTCAGCTACGCGCTCGAGATCGGATACCGGGGGATCGACACGGCCTCGATCTACGGGAACGAGGCCGGTATCGGCAGGGCTCTCGCGGCAAGCGTCGTGCCGCGGAACAAGATCTTCCTCGCGAGCAAGATGTGGAACGACGAACAGGGCTATGACGCCACGCTCGGAGCGTTCGAGCGCAGTCTCGCGATGCTTGAGACCGACTACCTCGACCTCTATCTCGTGCACTGGCCGCGCCCCGAGACACCGGACACCTGGCGCGCGATGGAACGGCTGCTTGCCGAGGGTGCTGTGAAGGCCATCGGCGTGTGCAACCACTTCGTACACCACCTCGAGCGGCTCTCGGAGACGGCGGTGGTGCCACCGATGGTCAACCAGTACGAGCTCCACCCGTGGCTACAGCAGACACACCTCCTCGGCTACTGCGAGGGACATGACATCGTGGTGCAGGCGTGGGCGCCGGTGATGCGCGGGCGGGCGGCCGAGGAGCCCGAGCTCGTGGCCATCGGTGACCGCCACGGCAAGAGCCCGGCACAGATCTCCATCAGGTGGCTGCTGCAGCACGGCCTCACGACCATCCCGAAGTCGGTGACCCGCGAACGCATCGCCGAGAACGCCGACGTGTACGACTTCGCGCTGAGCGTCGATGAGATGCGCGCGATCGACATGCTCGACCGCGACGAGCGCCTGGGGCCGCATCCGGACCGCTTCCCCGACGATCGGCCGATGCGTAACACGGAGCGCTAGGCCGGCGTCGCGCCGGGCCCGCCTAACGCTCGAGCGGCTCACCCCAGAAGACGACCGCAGCCGGGTCGCCCGACGTCTCGCCGCTCCCACCGAGGTGTGTGGTCGTGTCACTCCACGCCTGCTCGAGCTTCGCGCGATCGCTGGCGTCGACACCCGGGTACTCAGGGTCATCGAGCGCGTCCCGAATCGGTAGGATGCGGTGCTCCCGGCCGTCCACGGCGGTGTCGTCCACCCACACCGGCACGTACTCGGCCGACACGAGTGACGTCACGCCGGTCTTAAGATCCTTCTCGAAGCCGAGTTCGAGCATCAGCCCCGTGTTGCGGAACCGCTCGCGCTGGTTGGAGACGAAGTTGCCAAGCGAGTGGATGATGAAGGCGTCGCGCGGGGTGCCGTCGGCGCGTGTCGCGGCTACGACCGTCATGGGCTGTATGACGTGCGGATGGCTGCCGAGGACCACGTCAGCGCCTGCGTCCACCATCGCCTGCTCGAGTGCGGCTTGTGACGCCGACGGCTGCCGCTGGTACTCGATGCCGTTGTGGATGCTCACGACGACGAGATCCACGCCCAGATCGCGTGCTCGCTCTACGTCAGAGGTCATCTTCGGCTGATTGATGACGTTCACCATCCACGGCTTGTCGGATGGCGCGGTGAAGCCGTTCATGCCGTACGTGTACGCGAGAATGGCGATACGCACGCCGCGCACGTCGGCGATCAGGATCTCTGCGGCCTCCTCGGAGGTCCGCGCCGTGCCGGTGGTGAGCACCCCAAGGCTCTCGAATACCTCGCGCGTGCGCACGAGCCCGGTCGGCCCGCGGTCCAGCGTGTGGTTGTTGGCGTGCGTGAGAACGTCGAACCCGGCCCCCACCGCCGCTTGGGCGTAGGAGTCCGGCGAGTTGAAGGTAGGGTATCCGGTATAGCCGCGGTCCGCGCCGGCCAGCACCGTCTCGAAGTTGCCGACGGCCAGGTCGGCGGCCGAGATGCGTGGCGCGACGGGCGCGAAACACGATGTGAAGTCGTAGCCATCGGCGGTCTTGGCCGAGCTCAGCTGCGGTGTGTGCATCATGAGGTCGCCGACCGCGAGGATGGTGATGCGCTCGACGGTGGGAGGCGGCTTCGGCACCGTGCGCTCGGCGATCGCCTCCGGCCACACCACGACCGAGTCGGCGGCGGCGGCGGGCTGATCGAGGAATGCCGGTCCCCACACGAGTGCGCCGAGGGTCACCGCACCGGTTACCACGGCAACGGCGACGAACAGACCGATGTACTTCACGACACGCAACAGGAGTCTCCGAACCCCTCGGTTGGCGGAATGCACTACGGGACCTGCATTGTACGTGCCAACGCGCCCGCGCGCACGGGCGGGCCACACGCACGGGCGGCCGACGCTCGCGCGTCGGCCGCCCTATTCGGCGTCTACGCAGTCCGCGCGTTACCAGCCAAGCGCGTCTTCGATCGCGGTACGTACGATCGTGGAAACCGCAGAGGTCCCGCCGAAGACCTCGAGGTAGAGGACCTTCGCACCGTGTGTCTCGAGCATCGTCTTGGTGGCCGGCGAGAGAGCGCTTGAGGCGGTCAGCGCGACCACTCCGCCCTGCACGCCCGCACCCACACCGCCCGCGAGTGCGTCCGGGTAGTTCTCTCCCGTTGCGACACCCACGTATCCGAAGGATGCGAAGCCCCAGTCCACGGCGTTCTCAGCAACAGCCACCGCGGTGGCGTACCGGTCAGGACCGAACCACCGATCGGAGGCGTGACCCCCGTTTGCCAGAAGCATGCCGTCGATCTGCGTCTTCACGGTATCGGACACCGCAGCCAGGCCACCCACGACCACCGCATCCTCGATGTCCAGATCGTCGATCGCCTCGGCGGTCACGGTTGGCAGCACGTCCGGGCGCGTCAGTAGGATCGGCGAGGCGTCCGAGTATGCGCCCGGCGAGACCGACAGCGCGTCGGGGAATGCGTCACCGCGCGCGATGAACGCAGCGTGCGAGAACTGGTCACCCCGCTCCTCGACGATCCGCTCGGCCACGAGCGCGGCGGTCTCGTACCGGTCGAGCCCCGCGATGCGCTCGACCGCGTAGTCCGCCTCCAGGGCCGTCTCGACAGCCACACCCACCGCCGACGGGCCACCGATGATGATGACGTCGGACACGCCGAGGTCCTCAAGCGCATCGGCCGACGCCAGCGGCACCAGGTCTGGTCGTGTGAGCACCAGCGGTGCGCCAAAGGCGCCCGCGAGACCGGCCGCGGACAGCGCATCCGGGAAGTTGGCGCCACTTGCGATAATGGCGAGATCGGCCGTCTCGAAGTTGGCGAGCGCGATCATCGCAGCGGTGTCGTAACGATCCTCCCCGCTGTAGGGCGTGAGTTCGGCGAGTGGACGCTCGCATGCACCCATGTCCGGAAGCGCGGTGCCGTCACCGTCCCCGTCGACCGGCCGGGCGTCACCGTAGAAGTCCAGGGCTGCAGCCGTTGTCGGATCCGCGGCGTCCACGCACGGAGAGTCGTACATCAGCCGCGGATCGTGCGCCTCTCCGCCGATCATCATTGGGTCGTCACCCACGATGTTGCCGCCACCGTCGGTGTTGTTCTTGCCGTTGAAGACGTCCGGGTCGCTCACACAGCAGTACGCGATGAGGTGCGCGTTGATGAACTCGTCCTCGCACTCCGGGTTCCAGTAGATGCAGTTGGTGAACTCGGCATATGCGGTGGCCGGGAAGACCACGTGCTCGGAGCCGGTTGAGCCGGCCACGGTGTCGTTGTTCTCAAAGAGCGTCGCCTCGTTCATGTACCAGACGCCGCCCGTGTCCGAGGCATGCGAGCCGCCGATGACGTTGTTCTCTGCCTCGACGACGGTGTGCCACATGTACGTGAACCCGGCGTCACCCTCCGAGGAGTTGCCACCCGCGTCGTTACCGGTCATGGTGACGGTGGCGCCGTAGAGCCAGAACGCGCCGCCTTGGTCGCTCGCCTCGTTGCTGTAGAACGCGTTGCCAGTGAAGAGCTGCTCCTCCGAGCCCGCCAGACTGATGTACACGGCGCCACCGTACACTGCGTCGTTGCCGTCGAAGTAGTTGTCCTCGCACACAAGCGGGGCATCCGTCGTTGTGACGATCAGCGCCCCGCCCGACTCGGCGGCGTTGTCGATGAAGGCGTTGCCACGCAGCGTCGCGCTCACCGAGCCGTCGAGCTTCAGAGCGCCCCCGTTTGTGCTGCTCTCATTGCGGATGAACAGGCAGTTCTCGACCAGAGGGTGCGAAAGCGGAGCAGCGCCCACGATGCACAGCGCACCGCCACCGCTCCCAGCCGCCGTGTTGTCCGAGAAGACGCAATCGCTGATGCGCGGGCTGTCCGGCGCCGTCATCCCGTTGTTGATACTCACCAACAGCGCGCCGCCGGTGCCGGTGCCACCGTTGGTGAAGGTGATGCCTTCGACGAAGTCATCGATCCAGGGGTTGTTCATGATCATCGTGTTGCTGCCCCCGGTGCCGGGGCCTTCGATGATCGTCACGTCGGCACCGCCGACGCCCTTGAAGCTCTCTCCACCCGGCAGCAGCGGGAAGGTCTCGCCACTCGCCGCATTGTACGTGCCGGGCAGGAGCATGATCGTGTCGAGGCCCGACGCCACATCAATCGCATGCGTGATCGTCTTGAACGGCTCGGCCTCGGTACCCGGGTTGCCGTTATCGCCGTCGACAGGATCGACCCAGTACTCGACTGGGTCCCCGTTCGCCGCTGCCGGAGGTCCGAGGCTCGGCACCATGAGGGCAACGAGCGCCATCACCACGATGCACCTCAGTGCGCGCGCCGAAAGCGCACGCGACCGTCTGCGTGCCCCATTCATCTTCGATTCCCCCTCGCCTGTCGGCGGGCCGCCCCCACGGCTCGCGCCTACGCCATGGAACGTTGCTACCCAGATTTCGAGTGCTTGGAGCGGGTGGTAGAGGTTGATTCTCCGCGGTTGCCACACGAAGTGGGTACGCCGGATTGGTGCGGTGGTGATGGGTGCATGGCAACAGCGTTCGGGCACATACAGAAGAACTCATCGCGTACGCACATACTGGGAGGCTCACCACATATGGAGCACTTCGACGTGATCGTCATCGGAACAGGGGTGGCCGGGCAGACCGCCGCCGGGGAACTCGCGACAGCAGGCAAGCGCATTGCCATCGCCGACAGGCGCGAGTACGGCGGAACGTGCGCGCTGCGCGGCTGCGAGCCCAAGAAGGTGCTGTACACGGCCGCGGAGGCGGTCGAGCGCGCAAACGGGCACGTTGGCAGGGGCCTCGCGGGTACGGTCCACCTCGACTGGCCGTCGCTCATCGCCTTCAAGCACACGTTCACCGACCCGACACCGCGGAAGATCGAGGCCGCGCTCGAGGAGCAGGGTGTCGTCACGCTGCACGGTGAGGCGCGCTTCGTTTCGGCCGACACGCTCGAGATCGGCGACGCCACATACTCGGCGGAGCACATCGTGGTCGCCACCGGCGCCGTGCCGATGGCGCTCCGGATACCGGGCGAGGAGCTGGTCGCGGACAGCGAGACCTTCATGGAGGCCGAGGTCCTCCCGAGGCGCATCGCTTTCATCGGGGGCGGCTACATCTCGTTCGAGTTCGCCCACATCGCTGCGGCAGCCGGCGCCGAGGTCAGCATCCTTCACCGCAGCGCGCGCGTCCTTAAGGAGTTCGATGCCGATCTGGCCGACATGCTCGCCGAGAGCTACCGGGCGGCGGGCATCGCGGTATACACCGACGCGCCGGTCACGGCCGTCCGCACAGTGGATGACGGGCTGGAGGTGGTGCTCGCGGACGGCTCGACCATCGAGTGCGAGATGGTCGTACACGGCGCGGGGCGCACGCCCGACCTCGACGGACTCGGGCTTGAAGCGGGCGACGTGGCGTACGGACGGCGCGGCATCGAGGTGGACGAGCAGATGCGCAGCACCACCAACCCGCGTGTCTATGCCGCCGGAGATGCGGCCGCCGCAGGTGCGCCACTCACGCCGGTCGGCATCGCTCAGGCGCGGATCGTGGTGCGCAACATCGTTGCACCCCGCTCGGCCGTCTTCGAACCGGGCCCTGTGCCCTCGGTGGCGTTCTCCGTCCCGCCTCTGGCGTCGGTAGGCATGAGCCCCGAGGACGCCGAGGCGGCCGGCCTCGAGATCGACGTTCGGTTCACCGACATGACCGATTGGGCCTCGGTACGGCGCGTTGGCGCCAGCGTGGCAGGCGCCAAGATCGTTACCGAGCGCGGTACGGGCCGGATACTCGGCGCGCATCTCCTCGGCCCGGGCGCGGATGAGGTCATCAACGTGTTCGCGGCCGCCATGCGCGGTGGGCTCACCGCCGATGACATCCGCTCCGGCATCTGGGGCTACCCGACGCACGGGTCCGACATCGTGTACCTGCTCTAGGCGCGCGCCGAGGCGGATTGGGGGCGGCGCGGCCCGGGCTCACTCGTACGCCGCCGGGAAGCGCAGCGCCGTGACATGATGCACGCCGCGCGTCCGATGGTAGACTGGTGCACGCACGCCACGCGCCCTCGTAGCTCAGGGGATAGAGCACCGGTTTCCTAAACCGGGTGTCGCATGTTCGAATCATGCCGGGGGCACCATACACCCACGGGGTCAGGCGGGCTCTCCAAGAGCCCGCCTGCTGCATGTCCTGACTGAAGACCTACAACCCGGCCGCAGCCCGCGCCGCCTCCTCGACCTCGTCCGAGACCGCAGCGTCTCCACCGAAGATGAACATGGTCTCGATCACTGCACGATTGCCGTACAGCGCCGCCTCTGCCTCGAAAGAGAGGGCATCGGGCCTCGTGAGCAGCATGACGCTGCCCAGTCTGCCGAGCATGGCACCGCCCGACAGCGCATCGGGGAAGTTCAGGCCCGTCGAGAGGCCGACACCGTTCCAGCGCATGCCCGCGCCCACTCCGTGCTCGGCGACCATAGCAGCGGTCGCATATCGGGTGGCACCGGGTAGGCGGTCGACATGAGGACCGCCGAGACCGGCGACGAGGTACTCCTCGATGGAGGCAGGCACCGCCGCGTGGCCTCCCAGGATCATGACCGTGTGCGTGTCCGCAGGAACGTAGACGGTCCCCGCAACCAGATCGGCAAGGAGAATGGGGCGACCTAGAGCGGCGGCGACCGGGGCCGCACCGGTGGCGTCGGGGAAGTTCCGGCCTGTGGCGACGAACGCGTGCCCTCCATAGGAGGACCCGAGCACCTCGATCGTCTCGTCGGCCACCTCGCGCGCGGTCTCGTACCGATTCGCGCCCTGAAGTCGCTCCACGGCGCCCTGCCCGAGCAGGTCCTCGAGCGCCTCGTCGACCGCACCGGAGACCGCTGCCGCGCCTCCGAGGACGTATGCCTTCTTCGCGCCGCGGCGGGCGATCTCGGCGACGACCTCATCGGGTAGCCCTTCGGGCCTGGTGAGCAAGAGCGGACCGCGCACCGCACCGGCGAGCGCTGAACCACCGAGCGCATCAGGCCAGTTAGCGCCGGTGGCGATGACGACGGTCTCCGCGTGCTCGAAGCCCTTCACCGAGGCGGCGACACTCGTGAGGTACCGATTCTCATCAGCCACTCGCACGAGGCCTCCCGGAAGCGGCGGCCACGAGACGGCGATCTCGACCTCGACGAGGCCGGATGCTGCTGCGCCATCGTACGCCTGGTACGCGAAGTAATCGATGCCGACGAAGCCGTGATCGGGAACGTAACTCAGACCACCGTCGGGGCTGAGCGCGACGTCACCATGGGCTGCGGGGTTCACAAGTCCCGCCCACAGGGGATCGTCCTCCGCGTCGGTATCGTTGGAGAGGACACCGGGGGCCGCCACCGACAGCGTGTCGCCCTGAGAGACCGCGTAGCCATCCGGCACCGCGGTAGGCGGGGTGTTCTCCGTCACTCCCGGGCCGGCCCACTCCACCAGCGTGGCATCGCCGTCGTCGTCGCCTTGTCGTGCAGCACCCTCCGAGAGACTGACGAGATCCCATCCGTTGTCGAAGAAATCAGCGGACCACGCGCCGGTCATCGTATCGGGCAGGACATCGATCGCGGGTGACCCGGCTTCGTGGTCGAAGACGGTCACGATCGCCCCAGCACTCGTGGTCCCGCTCACCGTGTCGTTCGTCGGGTCGACCTCGGTCACCATCAGATCGGTGACGCGGTGGGTCTTGACCGTCTCATCCTCGCTCACGGTCACCAGGTCGCCCGGCGTGATGTCAGCGCCTACGGTCCAGATCTCGAACCCACCGCTCTCATCCCTCGGCACCTCGAAACCACCCTTGACCGACCCCATGCTGTCCTCGACCACCACCACGAGCGTTCCACCGCTCGTCCACTCAACGCCGGTCACCAGGTCGCTCTCCGGCAAGACCGTGAAGCGGGGGTCCGGCGCACGCCAGGCCGTCCAGGTCGCGTCATCGTCTTCGTCCCACTGGACCGCCCTCCCCTCTGTACCGGCCACGATCACCCCGGCTGACAGATCCGCAACCCAGGTCCCGTCGCCAGACGCCTGCACGGTCTCAGAGGACCCGCCTCCGGTGGCTTCGACCGGGGCATATGGTTCGGCCGTACCGTGCACGGTCTCATTGGCTACGTCGACCCACATCACCGCAACGGCGCTCACAAGATGGCTCTTGGTGGTGACGCCGTCCGTGACCGTGATGGTCTGCCCGGGCACGATGTCGTACGGGAGTTCGGGCGTGCCGAACGTGCCGCTCGCACCGGTGTCGAACGTGGTCTGATAGTCAGGATCGCCAAGATCGCCGAAGCGGACCGACACCTCCACGTCCGGAGGCCACAGCGCACCGCCGATGCTGTCGCTGACGACGTTGACCTCGAAGTACGCGGACGTGGGCACTCCCTGAGCCGACGCCTCGGGCGCTGACGCTCCCCACACAACGAGGTGCAGCCCCACCGATGACACGGCGAACGCCATCGCGAGCACGCATGCCAACGGGACTGCGAATCCGCGAACACGAATGAGGATCATGTCGATCTCCCCCCATCGCGGCGCTCCTCACCCGCAGCGACGAGTGGAGCGCCCGCCGCTCACGTACCCCGGAGGAGGGAGGACGAAACGGAGACGGCGCCACCAACGGCATGGCGTCATGGTGGTTCGCCCACCCCTCCCGGCAGGATTCAGCCACGCTCATGCGAATACCCTCTTGGAGAGGTATGCCCTCATGGAGGGGGTCACGGTGCCGGACAACTCGAGCGAACGACGGTGTTACTCGCACATCCGGGCACTGCTGGCCGGGACGAGCGAAGGCATGATCGCGCTCGCGCCCGACCGGACGGTGCGCGTCATGAACGAACGTGCCTCGGAGATCCTCGGCCTGCACCGCGATGACGTCGTCGGCTCCGAGATTCCTGCCGAGGCGTTCCCGGGGCTCGTGATGTCGATCGAGACCGCTCTTACCGACGGTGCCACCACCACGTGGATCATGGAACGCGACGGCCTCGACTTCACCTGCATCGTCTCACCCTACACCGACGGAGACCGGCAGGCCGCTGTCGTGACCATCCGCGATGACAGTGAGGTCATGCGCATCCGCAGACGGCAGGAAGCCATCCTGTCGGCCACCAGCGACGGTCTCATCATCTTCGACACCAACGACAGGCTCACGTTCGTGAACCCCGCCGCCGAACGTATGCTCGGCCGCGGTCCCGAGAAGCTTGTGGGGCTGATCACGGATATCTGGCCGCTCGTCGGCCTGCAGCCCGACCCCGAGGGGCATGTGCGGGTCACTGGCTCGCAGACGCGTGAGGTGCGCCTCGAGGAACCCGAGCACCTCATCGTGGACGTTCGTATCGACCCGGTGCTCGACGAGAGCGAAGCGTACATGGGTGCCGTGGCCACCCTGCACGACGTGACCGCCGAGCGCGAGGCCACGCAGATGAAGAACGAGTTCGTCTCGACCGTCTCCCACGAGCTGCGCACACCGCTGACCTCGATCAAGGGATACATCGACCTGATCCTCGACGGCGAGGCCGGTGAGGTGAACGAGATCCAGCAGGAGTTCCTCGGCATCGTGAAGGAGAACTCCGACAGGCTCGTGGACCTCATCAACGATATGCTCGATATCTCACGGATCGAGAGCGGCCGAATCGTCCTCAAAGTGCAGCCCCTCGATCTGGGAGAGCGCATCGAGGGCGCCGCCAACACCTTCCGCGCGGTCCTCGACCAGCAGGGACGCGCCATCCACGTGGACGTGCCGCCCGATCTGCCCAAGGCGGCGGGCGATCCGGACCGCGTGGGCCAGGTGCTCATCAACCTCATCAGCAACGCCATCAAGTACTCACCCGCCGGGGGAGACGTGGACGTGAGCGCGTCGGTGGTCGACTCGGTGGTGCGCGTCGGCATACGCGACCACGGTATCGGCATCGCCCCGGAGGACCAGGCGCGCCTGTTCACCAAGTTCTACCGCGTGGACTCCTCGCTCACCCGCGAGATCGGCGGCACGGGACTCGGGCTGTCGATCTGCAAGAGCATCATCGAACTCCTCGGTGGGCAGGTGGGCGTGGACAGCACGCCAGGCGAGGGCTCGACCTTCTGGTTCACCCTGCCGCTCGCATCGCCCGACCTCGTGAGAACACCCTCGCTCGAGGGGCCCCTCGGCGCGGCCGGTGGGCGCGTGCTCGTGGTGGACAACTCGGAGGACGTGGCCAACCTCATCGCTACCTACCTGTCCCACCGGGGCTACGAGGTGATCAAGGCCTTCAACGCCGACGAGGCCTGGCACTACGCGCTTGAGCTCGAGCCGCGCGTCATCACGCTCGATGTCATGCTCGATGAAGGCGAAGGGTTCGAGTTGCTGCAGAAGCTGAAAGCCGATCCGCACACGAAGGACATCCCCGTCGTGGTCCTCTCGATCATCTGCGACGAGGGCAAGAGCCACCGGATGGGCGCGACCGACTACCTCGAGAAGCCGATCGAGAAGACCCGCCTCATCGGCATCATCGACGGGCTCGTCGGCTCCGTGGACAAACCGCTCATCTTGGTCGTTGACGACGATAAGGCGATTGTCGAACTCCTCTCGCGCACGCTCAAGCAGCGCGACTACTGCGTGATGGCGGCCTATGACGGACGCGAGGCTATGGCGGCCGTCCACGCACGCAGGCCTCACGCCATCCTTCTCGACCTGCGGATGCCGGTGATGGACGGGTACGAGGTGCTGCAGGCGCTCAAGACCGATTCAGCCACTGCGGACATCCCCGTCGTCATCATGTCGGCGCACCACTTCGACCGCGATCGGGCCGATATCCTCAAGCTCGCCGCCGAGCAGGTGTGCAAGCCCTTCGACGCCGACGAGTTCGTGAGCCGCATCGAGTCGGTTCTGCGCGATGAGGTGGAGCTGTGAGTCGCATCCTCATCGCAGATGACGAGCCGCACATCCGCAAGCTCGTGTCCTTCACCCTTGGCAATCGGGGGTATGAAGTGGTCGAGGCTTCCGATGGTGGAGAGGCAGTGCGCCTCGCGGGTGAGGTCGAGCCGGACCTCGTGCTACTGGATGTGATGATGCCCGTGATGACCGGCTACGACGCGCTGCGTGCGCTCAAGGCCGACCCGGCCACCGCGGACATCCCGGTGGTAATGCTCTCGGCCAAGAGCCAGAAGACGGAGGTCGAAGAAGGACTCGCGTGCGGTGCGCGGGAATACATCTGCAAGCCGTTCACGCCCAAGGACCTGGTCGCCCGGGTCGCCGGACTGCTCGAAACCTCAGGGGAGGGAACAGTGTCATGAAGAAGATCCTCGTCGTCGACGACGAACCGTCGATCCGCAAGCTGCTCAAGGTCGCGCTCGGCAATCGCGGTTTCGAGGTGACCGAGGCCGAGGACGGGCTCCAGGCCCTCGGTCTGATCGCAGCCGAGAAGCCGGACCTCATCGTGCTTGACGTCATGATGCCCGGACTCACGGGGCACCAGGTGCACGACCGGCTGCGGCAGAAGCCCGAGACCAAGGAGATCCCGATCCTGTTCCTGTCGGCGGCGGGCACCTTTGAGGAGCAGCACCGCGAGATCGCGGCCGATCCCCACAGCGACTACCTGCCCAAGCCGTTCAAGCCCTCCGAGGTAGCCGATCACATCTCTGCGATGCTCGATCCCGCCCGCCGCGACGCTTTCGAGCGCGAGCGGGGTCGTCGCGAGGCGAAGCTCTCCAAGATCGTGGAGATCATGCACCGCGATCGCGACTAGGCCGGCCGTCACGAGCGAGGGGCACCCGTGACCGACCAGCGCACCATCCTCATAGCCGACGACAACCAGCAGATCCGGCTGCTCGTGCGGGCGGCGCTGCGCTCGCTCGGCCACGACCTGCTCGAGGCGGTCGACGGGGCGCAGGCTATCGAGATGGCGGTGGCTCAGCCGCCGGATCTCGTGCTGCTCGACGTGACCATGCCCCAGCTCGACGGCTGGGAGGTGCTCCACTTCCTGCGGCACCGGCCGGAGACCGCCGGAGTGGCCGTGATGATGCTCACGACAGCCGCCCAGAAGGTGGACCTCGAGCACGGCGCCTCACTCGGCTGCAATGACTACCTCACCAAGCCGTTCGCGCCCTCCGAACTGCGCGAGCACGTTGTACGGCTGCTCGGGACCGAGTAGGGTCGTGTGCTAGCGGGCGCACACGGAGCGCCGGAGGCGGATCTCGTCGCGCACCGGGATCCCTGAGAACCCCGGTTCGGCCGACCCGTAGCGGTCGGCGAGCACGCCGCGGGCCACACCGTCGATGACGAAGCCGTGGCGCTGGTAGAACGAGAAGAGTGGAATGTCGTCGTTACTGACCGCCGTCTTGACCGCGGGTAGACCCCGCTCGACGGCCCGCGCCACTGCCGCCTCGATAAGCGCCGAGCCCACGCCCCTGCCCTGGAAGTCGGGGTAGACGCTCAGAAGCACCACGCCGAGATCTCCCCCGTCACCTGCGAGCGAGATCACACCGGCGAAGCGGCCGTCAGCTCGCGCCACGACGTTCTCGCACGACAGCACGTCGAACGAGCACCCGAACGCGTCCACGTCAGTCTCGCCGAGCGCCTGGTCGCAGATGTCCTCGATGTCGTGACGGTCGTCTGCCGTGGCGGGCCGGACCTCCACCGGTGCGTCGTCGCTTGTGGAGCGATGCCCGGAGCACGTGACGGTCAGGCGCGCCTCGGTGAGCGGCAGCTCGGCGCCACACTCGGCGCACAGGTAGTGCGGATAGGGTATCTCCACCGTGTCTTTCAAGGGAGCGTCCTCCTCGGGTCGTGCGCCCGCGCGGATCGGATGCGGGCGCGCAGCTCGCTCAGTATAGAATAGTCGTCCCGACGAAGAAGGGATGAACCCGCGTGACGCCTCACATCCACACGATCGCCGACGACCCCGCCGCTCTCGATGCGCTTTCGCGCGTGCGCGTGCTCTACACCGACCTCGACGGCACCCTCGTTGCGCCGGGCGGGAGCGTGCTTGCCGACGCGGCGGCGGCACCGTCGCTCGTGGTGGCCGAGCGGATCGTCGCACTCGCCGAGGCGGGCCTCGTCGTGGTCCCGATCTCCGGCCGAGGACGGCTCCAGCTCCGTGAGCTTACGCAGCTCCTCGGTTGGGACGGCTACATCGCCGAAGCCGGCGGCATCATCGTGCACGGGACGGGCCTCGATGCCGAGGCGCGCTTCGACCACGGACATTGGCCCGACGACCTACTCGCGCCCGGAGAGACGCCCTTTGCCGCGATCAACCGCGTGCGCGCCGCCGAGGCGCTCATGGACGCGTTCCCCGGCCGCATCGAGCACTACGCGCCCTGGCAACTCGACCGTGAGGTTTCCCTGCTCTTGCGCGGGTGCATCGACGCCGCCGAGGGACAGGCCGTGCTCGACGAGATCTCCCTCCCACTCGACCTGGTGGACAACGGACTGCTCAGGAGCTACGGGACGCTCACCTGCCGTGACATGCCGCCGCACGCCTATCACGTCGTCGCCCGCGGGGTGTCGAAGGCCCGCGCGATCTCACTCGACCTCGCGTGGCGCGGACTCTCGACCGAGAACGCGGCCGCGATCGGCGACTCGGCGACCGACCTCGAGATGGCGGGCTCGGTGGCCGTGCTCGCGCTCGTGGCAAATGCGTTCGGCAGCGCGGGGGTGACCAACGGACTTGCGGCCACGCCGCGCGACAACGTGTGGCGGACGACGGCCGAGCGGGGCGAGGGCTGGGCCGAGTTTGCGGACGCCTGGATCGCGGCGGTCGCCGGGAGGCTCTGAGCTCCGCCCTCTTGCCTCTTCCCGCTGCTCAAGCCTACAATGGCAGCGCGTCGAACCCGGGCGCGTTGACAACACGAGATCGAGCTCCATCCGTTAGGGTGCGGCTCCTGTTCGAACACAGGCCACTGCCCGGAAATGTCGAGAGACGCCAATGGGTAGAACAGCCCTCCCCGGCTTAAGGGGA
>JAFGUS010000022.1 GCA_016938395.1 Coriobacteriia bacterium
CACTACCGTGGGCATCTGAGGACCTCCTGTATGTCGAACAGCATGGCCTCGACGGCCAGCTGGGGGCTCACATTATAGGCTATGCGCCGCCGAGCGGTACGTACCGCATCAAGCGCACGCAACGCAGCCGGCGCGCTGAGCACTTCGGCGATCTCGGCGGTGGCGTCGGCGGCATCGGTATTGTCGACGAGCTCTGCGGCTCCTCGCGCCATCACCAAGCAATCCCGTAGCCAGCTCTCGGTGACACTCATCAGTTCGGTGATCCCCTCGCGCTCGCGGGCGGTGAGCTCGCGCTTGTGACGCTTCTCGATCTCGCTCGCTCCGCCCTTGGTGAGGAACTCCCGCGCCTCATCGAGTTCGTCGGACTGCGCGGCCTTTGCGTCCTCCACCGGCGCACGTACCTCGGCCAGCAGCATGCGCGCGGCCGTGAGCACGTCATGACCGTCCATCACGGCAAGGCGCTTCAGTACGTCGAGGATCACCGTGCGGGCGGTGCGGCGGCCGGGAGACTTCAGAAGCTCGATCGCGCGCGATATCACGTTGTCGGCTGCCGCCAGCGCCGCGCGCGCCTCGTCCTCGCTCGCACCGGTGCGCTCGACCACGAGCGCACGCGCCGTGGACGTCGGCACGGGCGAGAAGCGGACGACGTGACACCGCGAGGCGACCGTCGGGAGCACGTCATCGTAGTCGTCGGCGATGAGCACGATCACGACGTCGGCGGGCGGCTCTTCGAGCGTCTTGAGGAACGCATTGGCCGCCTCCGCTCGAAGCTGGCCGACATCGTCGAACACGTACACCTTGTACGGCGCCTCGATCGGCTTCAAGTGCACGTCGTGTATGACGCCGCGGATCTGCGCTATCAGGTACTCGGCGACGCCCTCAGGGGCGAGGACGTGCACGTCGGGGTGGGTCATGGCGCGCACGCGGCGACAGACGGCACACGAGCCGCAGCCGCCGTCCTCGCAGAAGAGCGCGCACGCAAGAGCCCGGGCCGCGGTCTTCTTGCCCGAACCGGTGGGTCCGACGAAGAGGTAGGCATGGCTGACGGCAGCCGAGTCAACCGCGGCGCGTAGGTAACCGGCAACCCGGGTCTGACCCACCAGGTCGTCCCACACGCACGCCGTCACGACGTCACCCGGGCGAGAAGTGGCTCGACGTGCGACCAGATCGCGGCAGCCACCTCATCCACGGTGCCCCGTGGCACGATGCGGACCCGGTCGGGCTCGGCGGCGGCGATAGCGAGGTACCCGGCGCGCACGCGCTCGTGGAAGTCGAGGCCCGCGAGTTCGAGGCGGTCTGCGCCCGTAACGGTGGCGGTCGCGAGCCCGGCCGCGGCATCGATGTCGAGCAGCAGGGTGAGGTCGGGCGTGAGGCCCCCGGTGGCGATGCGGTTGAGCTCCCGGACCTCATCGACGGAGAGCACCGCCCGGCCGTAGCCCTGGTATGCCGTGCTCGAGTCGGCATAGCGGTCGCCGAGCACGATCGCCCCCGCTTCGATGGCGGGCCGGTAGTGCGCCGCGACGAGCTGCGCCCTGCTCGCTTCGTACAACAGCAGCTCGGCACGCACGCCGAGCTCCGTGTGCACGGGATCGAGCAGGATGTCGCGGATACGTTCGCCGGGGTCGCCCGGCTTCACACCGCCTGGCTCGCGGAAGGTGCGCACCTCGTAGCCACGCGCTCGGAGACACTCGGCGAGCAGGCGGATCTGGGTCGACTTGCCGGAGCCGTCTCCCCCCTCGAAGGTGATGAATAGCCCGCTCATGACGTCACCCCGACGTGCGATGCGCTCGAGGCCCACTCGGCACGAGACTCCGCGTACAGGTCACGGCCCTGTGCATCGATCGCCACCCACACGGGCAGTGCGTCGAGCTCCATCCGAACGAGCGCCTCGGTCCCGAGCTCCGGGTACGCGACGGTGACCGTTGAGGTCACGTGACGGGCGAGGAGCGCGGCCGCACCGCCGACCGCGGCGAGGTAGACCGCACCGTGCTCGGCACACGCGCGACGGACCGCCTCGGAGCGCGCACCTTTGCCGATGGTGGCCACAATGCCTGTCGCGAGCAGCGCCGGGGTCCACGCGTCCATGCGCTTGGCGGTCGTCGGGCCCACGGCTCCGGCAGGGCGTCCCGCCGCCGGCGGCGTGGGGCCCGCGTAGAAGAGCACCTGGCCGATAAGTCCGTACGGGAGCGACCCGGTCGCTTCGAGTTCGGCAGCCAGCCGGGCGTGGGTGGCATCGCGGGCGGTGTACACCGGACCGGAAAGCAGCACCGCCGTGCCCGCCGGCAGCGTGCGAAGCGTGCCCGCCTCGGCGGGGAGCGTGATGCGAATCGGGTCACTCATCGGCCGGCACCTCCTCGCAGCCGCGCCAATCGAGCGTGCGGTATGCATAGTACGCCGCGCCGAGCACGATGAGCGAGGCGATCTGGAGCGTGATGCGCGGACCCGTGAACCACGACGCGCCCGGCGCACCCGCCGTGAGCGTGCGGATGAGTGCGCCGATCAGGTCGGCAAGCGGCGCGACCACCACCATCGAGAGCAGCAGTGACACCCGGATGACCGACTCCATCGCGGTGAACACCCGGCCGCGGATGTCGTCGGAGACCGTGCGCACGACGTACGTGTTGCCCGCGACCGTCAGGCACGCGATGCAGAACCCGGCTGTGACACCGAAGATGAGCGAGATCCAGTACTGGCCGATGCTCGCGAACAGGAGCATGGTTGCGCCGAAGACCGTGACCGCGCCGAGGAAGAGCATCTGGAGCGGGATGCGATCGGCCAGGCGCGGCACGACGACGGCGCCGGTTGCCATGCCGAGCGCAAGCAGCACGAGCACGAAGGTCTGCGGTGCCGCCACAAGGTTCCGGATCGCCTCGAACTGCTCGAGGACCGGGATGCCCTTGGCGAGGATGTCCTGCACGTAGGCCAGCCCGACGGTGATGATCGCGCCACCACCGAGGATCGCGAGACCGATCGTGACGAGCAGGCCGCGGAGTTCGCGGTGCTCGGCCAGGAACCGGAACGATTCGAGCGCATCCTTGCCGATGAGCGTGAGATCGAGCGTGCGCTCCTCGCGCTGGGGCCGGCCGCGCATCCGGATCGACCACAGCAGCAGCGCCGATACGACGAACGTCAGGCTGTTGAGTATCACGCCGGCCCGCGGACCGAGCAGCGCCGGCGCGAGTGGGCCCACGAGCACGTCCACGAACGGAAAGTCGCTCGCGAGCACCCAGCGAACCACCGCTTCGAAGCCGGCGAGGATCGCGCCCGACATCGTGAGCCCGACGATCATGCTCGCCTGCTGTGTGGTGTACGCAAGCCCGTTGGCGACCGTCACCTGGTCGGCGGAGACGAGGCGCGGTATGAGCGCGTTGCGGGCAGGCATGAAGAAGAGAGACGCGATCTCCATGAGCAGCACGATGAGGTAGATCAGTCCGAGGCTGTTGGTGATGAGCAGGAACAGCGTGAGCACCGCGCGCACGATGTCGCAGGCGATCATGAGGCGGCGGCGGTCGAATCGGTCGACGAACACGCCGATGAGCGAGGAGAAGAGCAGCGAGGGGATGATCTTGGCGATCATGATGCCCGCCACCGCGAGCGACGACCCACCCGAGAGTGTGGTCACGAGTGGGATGAGCAGACCGATGACGAGCCAGTCGCCCAGGCCGCTCACGAACTGCGAGAGCCACAGCGCGCGGAACCGGCGGTTGCGCAGCACGCCGGCGTACCTGCCGCCCTCGACGGGCACCGGGGTTGTCGGCATCGTCTCGGTCACCTAGCCGAGCTCCACAGTCACGCTGCGCATCGCCGAGCAGCCGAGGTTGACGGCCACCGGCAGTGCCGCGATGTGGCAGGGCGCCGAAAGCACCCTGACCGCGACGGCAGTGGTGAGGCCGCCCAGGCCCGCGGGCCCGATGCCGAGCGCGTTGATGTCAGCGAGGAGCACCGCCTCGAGTGCGGCGGCCTCTGCACTCTGCGCGGGCGCGCCCAGAGGTACCAACAGCGCCTTCTTGGCGAGCTTGCCCACCGAGTCGAACGTGCCGCCCACACCCACGCCCATCACGAGCGGCGGGCAGGCTCCGGTCGCCCTGG
>JAFGUS010000023.1 GCA_016938395.1 Coriobacteriia bacterium
GCGATGGTGTCGAGCAGGATCCCCTCGCGCAGTCCCCGCTGGTTGGCGAAGAGGCTCTCGGCGCCAAGCAGGCGCATGAGTTCGCGGACAACCACGCCGCCCGGCACGCAGGTGTCTGCACGGTAAGGCGCGAGGCCCGGTACGTCCATGCGCTCCGCGCGCGGCAGGGCAGCGAGGCGCGCCCACGTGTCGTGGCATTCGGCGGCGGAGATCGACTGTCCCTGGATCGCGAGCGGATCGCCGCCTCGGGCGGCCACGGTGACGCCTACGAGCGAGGTGACCGTGCCGCCGCTGCCGATGAGCGTGGGAACCGGGCGGACACGGGGACCGAGCGCAGCGGAAAGCTCGTGGCGCGCGCGATCAGCGAGCCCGTCGAGCGTGGCGGGAGACGGTGGATCCTCGGCAGCGGGCAGTGCGGCGAGCAGGCGCACGGCACCGAGAGGGAGCGAGCGCACCTGTTTCACGCGATCCCGGACGACCTGCACGAGCTCCAGCGAGCCACCGCCGATATCGAAGACGCACACCCGGTTGGGGAGATCGAAGTTGGCCCGCGCGCTCAGGAACGCAAAACGGCCTTCAGTCTCGCCGTCGATGATCTCGAGGTCGAGCGCGAGTCGCGTGCGGGCGCGTGCGACGAAGTCGTCGCTGTTGCGCGCCTCGCGAACCGCCTCGGTGGCAACCGCACGGACGAGCGACACATCGTGCTCTTCGGCGAGAAGGAGCAGGTGCTCGAGTGCGGCGAGCGAGTCTTCCATGCGCTCCTCGGAGAGCGCGCCCGTCTCGGCGATATCGGCAGCCAGGCGTGTCTGGAAGCGCTCGTCGGCGAGAAGCATGTAGGAGCGGTCCGCTGCGACATCGGCTACCACGCCCCGGATCGAGTTGGAGCCGATGTCGATGGCGGCGATGCGCGCCGGCGTGATGTCCCGTCCGGTGCGTCGGCCATTGGTATGGTCCTGGCGGCGAGCGTGCATTCTGACCCCCGTCGTCACCCGATAACCCTACCACGACCTCGCGTTGACGATGTCAGATGCGCGGCGTAGGCTAGTCATACCACGGTATGACCAGAAGGAGTGCGGTGCGGATGACGGGCGGTGCGGCGAAGTTCACCATCTCGATGCCCGAGGAGCTGCTTGCCGAGATCGACGCGGAGGCCGAGGCGATCGGCACGACGCGGAGCGGCGTGATCCGCGAGGCGGCCGCGCACTACGTCGTCGAGCGGCGGGCCCAGTCGCTCGCGGCTGAGCGGCGAGTGCGGGTGAGCGCCGCGCTCGAGCGGATGAAAGCCATCGCCGCACAGCCCAAGGCGGACGACCGGCCCAGTCTCGAGGTCCTGCGCGAGCTTCGGCGAGGGCACGGCTTCAGTGTGCCCGGGGGCCCAAATGAGGTTGGTGATGCCGAGTGAGCCCGGTCGCGGTGGTCGACGCGTCGGTCGGTGTGAAGTGGTTCAAGAACGAGGCAGGTTCGTCCTCTGCGTGGGAGCTCATCGAGCGGCACGCCGCTAGCGAGGTGGACCTCCACATGCCGGCGCAGTGCATGGGCGAAGTGCTCGCTGTGGTCGCGCGAACGGACAGTGCGGATGCAGCGGTCTCGGCATGGGTCGTCTGTGACATGGCGGGGATCGTGCGCCATGAGCTCGATGATGCGCTCATGCGCGAGGCGCGGGCCGAGATGCGGCGGCTGGGGTGCGATTTCTACGATGCGCTCGCCCCCGCGCTCGCGACGGTGCTGGGGGCGGTGCTTTGGTCGGCGGACCGACGGGCACACGGCGGCTACCCGGGTGTCGAGCTCGTGGGAGCGTAGCGCCAGGTGCCGCGCCGCGGTCTGTAGGCCCAAGGGGTGGTCGCAAGCGGGCTGCCAAAGCCGCTGCCTGCCCGCAGCCCCTGGTGTACACTAATCGGCACGCTCGGCGGCCTCGCCGGGCCTTGTGACGCCGACCGATACGGGGAGCTTCTTTGGCACTCAACTTCCAGGATATGATCCTCGCGCTCTCGCGCTACTGGGCCGACCAGGACTGCGTGATCCTGCAGCCTCACGACATGGAGGTGGGGGCGGGAACGTTCCACCCGGCCACCACGCTGCGCTCGCTCGGTCCGGAGGCGTGGCGCACCGGCTACGTGCAGCCGAGCCGTCGGCCCACCGACGGCCGGTACGGGGAGAACCCCAACCGGCTGCAGCACTACTACCAGTACCAGGTGATCTTGAAGCCGAGCCCCGACAACGTGCTCGACCTGTACTGGGACTCACTCCGTGCCATCGGCATCGAGCCCCGCGACCACGACATGCGCCTGGTGGAAGACGACTGGGAGTCGCCCACGCTCGGCGCCTGGGGTCTCGGCTGGGAAGTGTGGCTCAACGGCATGGAAGTCACACAGTTCACCTACTTCCAGCAGGTGGGCGGTATCGAGTGCGATCCGGTTCCCGCCGAGATCACGTACGGTCTCGAGCGGCTTGCGATGTACATCCAGGGTGTGGACTCGGTCTTCGACCTCGTGTGGTGCCCCGGATTCACGTACGGCGACGTGTTCCTGAGAAACGAGCGCGAGCAGTCGAAGTTCAACTTCGAGCTCGCCGACACGACGATGCTCCGGCAGCTCTTCGACCTGCACGAGGCCGAGAGCCGTCGCGTGCTTGAGGCCGGAGCGGTGCTGCCGGCCTACGAGCAGGCGCTCAAGTGCTCGCACTACTTCAACCTGCTCGACGCGCGCGGCGCGATCGCCGTGACCGAGCGCGTGAGCTTCATCGGCCGGATCCGGGCGCTCGCCAAGGGTGCGGCCGAGGCGTACGTGGCGAGTGTGACGCCGGGGGCCGATGCCGCCGCCGATGCCGCCGACGCGCCCGCTGAAGCGGCGGATGCACAAGCCGCCTCGTCGGCCGAGGGCGGTGATGTCCGATGAGCCGCGACCTGTTGCTCGAGATCGGCGTGGAGGAAGTGCCGTCGGCACCGCTCTACGACGCGGTGGCCCAGCTCAAGACGCGCGCCGCTGCCGCGCTCGACGCCGCACGTCTCTCGTACGGCGAGATCCACGCGTACGGCGCTCCGCGCCGGCTCGCGCTCTTCGTGACCGGTGTGGCCGAGCGCCAGGCCGACCTCTCGCTCACCGTAAAGGGCCCGTCGGTCAAGGCCGCGTTCGATGCCGAGGGCAACCCCACCAAGGCCGCCGAGGGCTTCGCGCGGAGCCGCGGCGTGGCGGTGTCCGACCTCATGCGTGAGACCATCAACGGCGGCGAGTACGTGGTGGCTCACGTCGAGGAGACCGGCCGTTTTGCCGAAGAGGTGCTGCCCGACCTGCTCGGCACCCTGATCGGCGATCTCGACTGGGCGAAGTCCATGCGCTGGGGCAGCGGCACCACGCGCTTCATCCGCCCGGTGCGCTGGCTCGTGGCGCTCTACGGCTCGGTCGTGGTACCGGTGCGCTTCGCCGGCATCACCGCGGGCCGCACCACAGTCGGCCACCCGTTCCTCGCCGGCACCGCGGACATCGCGTACGCCGGCGCATACCTCGAGACGCTGCGCTCGGTCATGTGCATGGCGGACGCGGAGGCGCGGGCTGAGGCGATCCGCGGTGCCATCGATGAGGCCGCCGCCGCGCTCGACGCCCGTGCCGTGGTGCCCGAGAAGACGTTCGCCGAGGTCGTGAACCTCGTCGAGTGGCCCACCGTGGGGGTGGGGCGCTTCGACGACGAGTTCCTCGGCGTGCCGCGCGAGATCGTAGAAGAGGCGATGGAGAGCCACCAGCGGTACTTCCCGCTCGAGGATGCCAGCGGCGCCCTGTTGCCGCGGTTCATCGTGGTGCACAACGGCGACCCGGCGCGCACCGACGCGATCGTCGCAGGTCACGAGCGCGTCATCCGCGCGCGTCTCGCTGACGCGGCGTTCTTCTACACCGAGGACCTGGCGCGGCCGCTCGAGGCGTACGTGCACGACCTCGAGACGATCGTCTTCCACGAGAAGCTCGGGTCGCTCGGCGACAAGGTGGCGCGCGTCGAAGCGCTTACCACGACGCTCGCTGCCGAAGCGGATGCGCCCGCCGACGAGGCGGCCTATGCGGTTCGGGCGGCGCATCTGGCGAAGGCCGACCTCGTGACGCACGCCGTCATCGAGTTCACGTCACTGCAGGGCGTGATGGGCATGCGCTACGCGCTCGCCGCAGGTGAGGCGCCCGAGGTTGCCGAGGCGATCGTGGATCACTACCGGCCGCGCTTTGCCGGTGACGACCTGCCCCGGAGTCTCGCGGGCAAGCTCGTCTCGATCGCCGACAAGCTCGACACCATCGTCGGCATCTTCGCGATCGGGCAGGGGCCCACCGGCTCGGCCGATCCCTACGCCCTCAGGCGCTCGGCCATCGGCATCCTCACGATGATCGTTGACGGCGGCGTGCGGCTCGACATCGACCGCGCCATCGCCGCCGCACTCGCCGGTTACACGGGCGTTGTGCCCGGTCTGGATCCCAACGCCGCAGGCGCGACCGTGAAGGCATTCTTCGACGGCCGTCTTGCGGTGATGCTCAAGGACCGCGGGTTCGCACACGACGAGATCGACGCCGTCATGGCCGTGGCCTCGGCAGACCCTGCAGACACACTCCGACGCATCACGGCGCTCGCCGCGTTTCGCCGAAGCGACGCCGGCGCCGACCTGTCGGTGGCGCTCAAGCGGGCGCGGAACCTTGCCGACGCGTCGGCTGGCATCGCATCGGACTCCGCGCTCATGGGATCCGAGGAGCGCACGCTCGACGAGGCGCTCGAGTCTGCCGACGGCAAGGTGAGGAGCCTCATGGCCCTGCACGATTACGAGGCGGCGCTCGCCGAGATGGCATACCTGCGCGGCCCGGTGGACGACTTCTTCGAAGGCGTGCTCGTGATGGACCCCGATGAGTCACTCCGCGCCAACCGCATGACGCTGCTCAACCGCATGACGGCGCTCTTTGCCGACTTCGCCGATTTCGGGAAGCTCGCGGGCTAGCGTCGTGCAGAAGCGGCCGCTGACGATCCACGTTCTCTCGGACTCGCTCGGCGAGACCGGCGAGACGGTGGCGCTCGCTGCCATCTCGCAGTTCACGCCGAATGCGTTCAGGATCGAGCGGCTCCAGAAGGTCACGACGCCCGAGGAGCTCCGCGCGACGGTGCGCAAGCACTGCGGTGAGGACTGCATCTTCTTCTACACGCTCGTGGACGAACCGATGCGGCGTGAGATGGCGCAGCTCCTGGAGAGCGGCGTGATCGGCGTCGATCTGCTCGGACCCGCGATCGAGAAGCTCACCGAGGTCACCGGCGCGCAGCCCACCGGCGAGGCGGGGCGCATCCGCCGGACCGACGAGGGTTACTTCGACCGGATCGAGGCGATGGAGTTCGCCGTCAAGCACGACGACGGGCGCAACCCGCAGGGCCTCGTTGACGCCGATATCGTCCTGCTCGGCGTGTCGCGCTCGAGCAAGACGCCCATCTCCATGTACCTCGCGTTCAAGGGATGGCGCGTGGGTAACGTGCCGCTTGCGCTCAACATGAAGCCGCCGCCCGAGATCTTCACGCTCGATCCGCGGCGGGTCTTCGGCCTGGTCACGAGTGTGGACGTGCTCCACAGCATCCGGATGGAGCGCATGCGCGAGCTCGGCGGGTACATCCCGGGCTACGCCGAGCGCGATGCCATCGAACGCGAGCTCGCCGAGGCGCGTGCGGTCATGCGCAAGATCGGATGCCTGGTGGTCCACACCGAACGTCGCGCCATCGAGGAGGCCGCTCAGGAGATCCTGCGGCACATCGGGGTGCGGTTCGAGACCGGGGACTGACGACGCGGCGGGTCACGGCTGCGGGTACGATATCATCAGCACATAACGCTGGGGGACGCACAGGAGGGAGCGGAAGCGCATGAGCGAGACCAAGCGCGTCTACGCATTCGGCGGCGGGCAGACCGAGGGCGACAAGAGCATGAAGTTCGTACTCGGTGGCAAGGGCGCCAACCTGGCCGAGATGGCCAACATGGGCCTGCCGGTGCCGCCCGGCTTCACCATCACCTGTCAGGCGTGCATGGAGTACTACAACGCCACGCCGCCGGCGTTTCCTGAAGGACTCACCGAGGAGATCGCCGATCATCTGGCGTCCCTCGAGCGCAAGATGGGCAAGACGCTCGGCGATGAGACCGACCCGCTGCTCGTCTCGGTGCGCTCC
>JAFGUS010000024.1 GCA_016938395.1 Coriobacteriia bacterium
TGATAGAGCAGCCGCTCGAGGTTCGAGGAGATGAGGATGTCCATGCTCGGGCTCGGCGTGGTCACGAACGGGCGGTCAGAGATGTCGTAGGTGCCCGTGGCGATGAAGTCCGCGAGCACGTTGTTCTCGTTGCTCGCGCAGAGCAGGCGCCCGATCGGCACGCCGATGAGCTTGGCGTAGTACGCGCCCAAGATGTTGCCGAAGTTGCCCGTGGGCACGCACACGTCCATGGGCGCGCCAGGCTTGACGCCGCCTGAGGCCACCATGTCGGCGTATGCGCTCACGTAGTACGCGATCTGCGGGAGCAGACGGCCCCAGTTGATCGAGTTGGCCGAGGAGAGCCGGAGCCCGTGCGTCTCGTGGAGTTCGGCGTTGAACGCCTCGTCGTTGAAGGCGGCCTTGACGGCGTTCTGACAGTCGTCGAAGTTGCCCCGCACGCCGAAGACGCCCACGTTGGCGCCGCGCTGGGTGACCATCTGGAGGCGCTGGACGTCGGAGACACCACCGCTGGGGTAGAAGACGACGATGCCGGTGTGAGCGCGGTCGGCGAAGCCGTCGAGCGCGGCTTTGCCGGTATCGCCCGAGGTGGCCACCAGTACGAGGAAGTCGTCGGCAAGCTCGCCTGAGGCCTGCATCACGTTCACGGCCTCGGAGAAGAAGAGCGGCATGCACTGGAGCGCCATATCCTTGAACGCGCTCGTGGGCCCGTGCCAGAGCTCGAGCAGGTGCATGTCGGCCGTGACCTCGACCACGGGCGCGATGCGCGCGTCGTCCCACTGCGCGCCGTACGCCTCGCGCATGAGCATGTCCACGCGGTCGGCGGAGACATCCACGCCGAAGCGCGAGAAGACCGCGGCAGCGCGCCGCCAGTACGGCCAGCCCGAGAAGGCCAGGACGTCATTGAGTGTGAGTTCCGGCAGCCGCTCGGGCACGTACAGGCCCCCGCCTGCGGCGATGCCCTTGACGACGGCGCGGCTGAACGTGGGCCGTGACGTATCGAGCCCGCGTGTATCGAGGTAGCGTGTCTCTCGGTTCATGGACGCATGGTACCCGAAAGACGAGCTCCCCGGCGCGGCTGTTTGCCCGGAGCTCGTGTCTCGAACCGCGCCTGATCGTGCGTGATTGCCGTCCTGGACGCTTCTAGCGCAGCGCGTCGTATACCGCGCTCTTCACGCTCTCGCTCACCACAGTTGTGCCTCCGAACATGTCCGCGCGCCCGATCTCGTACTCGTGATCGGCGAGAAAGGTGTCGACGACCTCGGGCAGGGCGTCGGCCCGTGTGAGCAGAAGCCCACTGCCGTAGTAGCCGAGCGCCGCTCCTCCGCCGAGCGCATCGGGGAAGTCCAGCCCGGTCGCGAAGCCGAGCGTGTCGAGGTCGATCCAGCGTGCGGCGAGCGCCTCCTTGACGATGGCTGCGCCTGTTCCGTACCGATCCGCGCCGTACCAGCGCGCAAGCGGACCGGGTCAACCGCCGTTGTCCTGGAGCATCACCTTCAGCTGCTCCATGGTGGTCTCGCTGACGGCCACGGTGCCTCCAGCGATGGCTCCGGTCTGGATGTCGAGGTCATCTATGGCCGTGGCGATGGCGGGTGGCACGGAGTCGGTCCGCACGAGGAGCACCGGCGCATAGGCGCCGGCTGCAACCGGCCCAATCGCGAGAGCATCGGGAAACGCATCGCCCCGGGCGAAGAACGCCCGGTTGGCGCCGTAGCCGGCCGGGAGAACAGCGGCGATGGCACGGGCGACTTCCGACGAGGTCTCGTAGCGGTCGATACCATCGAGCCGCGAGACGATGTAGTCGTCATCGAGCGTGTCGGCCACGGCGGATGAGACCGCGCTCGTGCCGCCGACGATCACGACCTCGCCGACACCCAGGCGGTCGAGTTCGGCCAGCGTCTCGGCCGGCACAGAATCACGTCTCGTCAGCAGCAACGGGCCGCCCGCCACACGCGCGAGCGGTGTCGCCGAGAGCGCGTCGGGGAAGTTCTCGCCCGTGCACACGACCGCGACATCTGCTGCAGAGAAGTACCGTTCGCTCACCTCGGCCGCCGTGGCGTAGCGGTTGGCTCCCGCCGTGCGGTCCACATCCTTCCAGGAGCTCGTCGCCATCCACAGGTCGGTGCTCATCGCTTCCTCGCGTGAGTAGACGACGCGTCGCCCGAACATCGAGGGCGCATGCTCGTTCTGGTTGGAGGTCGATACCTCTTCCGTAAGCGTCGAGCCCTCCGAAAGGTCCTTGAACCAGAGGTTGCTGTTGCCCTCGGGCCACGACCGCCACACGAATCGGCGGTTGAAGACGACCGGTTCCTCCTCATCGTGCGCCGAGGTGTGAGTGGGGAAGTTCAGCAGCTCGGCTGAGGCGAGGTCACAGACGTACGTGCGGGAGCCGGTGGGATCGGAGACCGCGAAGGCGACGGTGTCGCCGTGGACGCGGACCCAGTCGACCTCGAAATCACCCGCCGCCTCGAAGAGCGTGGCGGCCCCCAGACCGTCGGGTCTCCACAGGTGGACGCGCGCTACGCCACCGATGCGGTCGCCCCATACGATGCGGCCGTTGTCGACATCGAATGGCACCATCGCCGTGGCGCCCGGCACCAGTCCGCCGTACCCGCGCCTCAGGTCCGTGAAGGCCAGCATCCCGGCCGTCTCGTTGCTGTAAACGATCAAGTTACCGTCGATGCGTGGGTGGGTCTCATGTGCGGTCGAGACGGTGAGCGGTCCACCGTACCCGTTCCACCAGTCCCAGTACCGGATATCCCAGTTGCCCGCGGCGTTGCTCTGGTAGACGATCCGCCCGAGGGAGACGTCGGCGTTCTCGTCGTCGAAGAGATCGCCACTGCCGATCGAGCCGGTTAGCCCGGTCTTGAGTTGGCGAACGGCCACTTCGCTGTGTGCCCCCACATCCACGGGTCGGTACGTGTACGCCACCAGTCCGCCCGAGATCTCGGCATCGGACTCGTACGCTCCGGCATCGGTTGCAAACGGCTGCTCGGAGAAGTCGATCGGCACGGTTACCGCGACGGATCGGGTGGCGCCTCCCACGAGCATCAGAAGAACCAGCACGAACACGAGGTGCACGCGCGCACGACGCGACCCGTTCATCTCTCCGCCCCCCTGTGCTATGCGGTTTCGTCCCCCGCAGGACTACGTACCCGCTTCAGGCAGGAAAGGTAACGGGTCGCCCGAGAGAGAGCGACCCGTTAACGCACTTGGCGGAGCGGGAGGCGTCGCCTACTTGAGCTTCCCGCGTATCGCCGTTCTCACGCCGTCGCTCACCACATCCGCGCCGCCGAAGATGTCACCACGGCCGATGCGGTACTCGTGCGTTGTGAGGAAGTCCGACAGGCCCGTGGGCA
>JAFGUS010000198.1 GCA_016938395.1 Coriobacteriia bacterium
CCGGACGACCCCGATAACGCGCTCGTAGCCATCGAACCCTCCACCGGCTACATCAAGGCGCTCGTGGGCGGCCGCGACTGGTCCACCAACAAGTTCAACTTCGCCACCCAGGCCAAGCGCCAGCCGGGCTCGTCGTTCAAGGTGTTCACCCTGGTGACCGCGCTCGAAGAGGGCATGCCGCCGAGGCGGATGCTCGACTCGGCGTCTCCGGCAACCATCCCCACCGGCGGCCGACCCTGGATCGTGGGTAACGCCGAGGGCGGCGGCGGACGCGGCTACATCACGCTCCAGCAGGCTACGGTCGGCTCGGTCAACACCGCTTTCGCACGCCTGATCGCCGAGATCGGTGCCGAGAAGGTGGCGCTCACCGCACGCCGCATGGGTATCGAGAGCGAGATCAAGCCGTTCCTGTCGATCACGCTCGGCAGCCAGGAGGTCACACCGCTCGAGATGGCTTCGGCGTTCGGAACACTGGCCGCTGACGGACGCCACTACCCGCCCATCGCCATCACGAAGATTCTCGATGCGGGTGGGGAGACGGTCTTCGAGGCTGAGCCGGTCGGCGAGCAGGTCATCACACACAACATCGCGTATGCGGCAACGCAGATCATGAAGGGCGTCATCTCCGGCGGGACCGCACGGCGGGCCAATATCGGCCGGCCGGCGGCGGGCAAGACCGGCACCACGCAGGACTACCGCGATGCGTGGTTCGTGGGCTACACGCCCGACCTCGCGTGCTCGGTCTGGATGGGCTACACGCCGGAGAAGCCGATGCGCAACGTGCACGGGCGGCGCGTGTTCGGCGGTACCTTCCCCGCCGAGATCTGGCACGACTTCATGATCAAGGCGCTTGCCGACACGCCCGCACGCGACTTCAATCCCGCGTCCGCACCCAAGTACACCTGGAAGGACGAGTGGGACATCCCGAGTGCCGCTATTCCCAACGTGGCGGGGATGACCCAGGACGCCGCTCTCGCCGCGCTCAAGGAGGCGGAGTTCATGAAGGTCGGCGTCACTATGGTCTGGGATGACGATGTCAAGAAGGGCTACGTCGTCGGCACCACCCCACCGGCGGGCACCAAGGTTAACCCCGTCTACGATCAGATCGCCATTCTCGTCTCGCGGGGACCCGATCCGAACAAGCCCGAGCCGGAGCCGGAGCCCCCGCCCGAGCCGGAGCCCGAGCCGGAGCCGACGTCGACTCCCACTCCGTAGAGACACAGAAGAGGTCCCCGCGAGAACGCGGAGACCTCTTCTTGTAGGCGCGCGCCTCGGTCAGCCGCGCCTGACGCGCACCATCCCCGATGTGCAGAAGACCTCGACACCCCGGCTCTCGATGCGGTCGAGCACGAGGTTCATACCGATGGCATCCGAGCTCACATGGCCCGCGATCACGAGGTTCATCTTGAGGTCCTCGGCGTGCTTCTTGTGCTCCTCGGAGTAGTGCATGCCCACGAGTGTGTCGATGCCGGCGGCAACGAGCTTGTCGAGCGCCTCCTTGGGGCCCTCGGTGCCGCCCGTCATGTCCACATGGCAGGTGCCGCAGCGGCCGGAGCCGTTGCCCTGGATGAGAACAGGCCCGTACCCCTTCTTGGCCGCGTCCGCGTACTCGGGGACCGAGTGCAGGAGCTTCACGAGGTCGTCGAGCGTACGCGGCGCCTCGCCGTCGATGAGCTGCTGGACGAAGCGGTTGACGTTGTTGTCGGCGGGCGTGTGACACGACATCGAGGCGAGGCCGAGGAGGCGCGCCGCGTCGATGGCGCGGTAGTGGTTGTAGGGCATGAGCTTACGCATGATCTCCTCGGCACGCGGCGCGATGAGCGCGTCGGCAACACCGATGCCCACGCCGCGCGCGGCCCAGAGGTCGGCCTGCATGTACATGACGCGATGCAGGTTGGCGAAGCCGGGGCCTTCGGGGTGGTGGGCGAAGACGAGGTCGATGGGCGCACCGCGCTCGCGAAGGCGGTCGGCGAGGAGCACCTCGCCCACCTCCATGTCGATGCCGGTGATGAGCCCGCGCACCTCGAGATCGGGGTCGCCCTCGGCGATGCGCGTGTCATCGTACGGGTTGGTGAGCCGCTCCGTGTCGAAGTAGACCTTCTCGTCCTCCGGCAGCTTGTCGAACTCCTTCTTAGCCGCCGCGAGCACGTGGCCGATCTCCTCGCGCGAGCGCACGTCGGCCTCGATGCCCGCCTCGATGGCCGTGGTGTAGATGTCCTGCAGCTTCACGTGGTCCCCCTCGTCTGTCCGCCGACCGCGCGCCTGGGCGACCTCGGTCCGGTGCGCCCGCGCGACACGTATCGGTTATCCGTCAGGTAGAAGCGTAGCGGAAGGTCGTGACCGGCGCCGAGACCCACCCGCCCGCTCGTGGAGACGCGGGCCTCGCCCGGCCGAGGGGCATCGTACACCGCGAGGTCCCCGCCGAGTGTCGCCCCGTTGTGGGACAGGTCTATGCCGAGAGCGGCGGCGACCTTGCCTGGACCGCTGGTGATATCCGGTCCGGTGCGGCCGCCACGGCGCGCCGACATGGCCTCGATGCCCGCCACCGGCTCAATCGCGCGGATGAGGACCGCGCCCGCAGTACCCTCCGGCTCGGTCACGAGGTTGAGCATGTGGTGGTTGCCGTACGTGAAGTACACGTACGCGCACCCGGGTTGGCCGTACATCACGCGGTTCCGCGCTGTGACG
>JAFGUS010000025.1 GCA_016938395.1 Coriobacteriia bacterium
CCTCCCGTAGGAGTCTGGGCCGTGTCTCAGTCCCAGTGTGGCCGATCAGCCTCTCAGCTCGGCTACCCATCGTCGCCTTGGTGAGCCGTTACCTCACCAACAAGCTAATGGGCCGCGGGGCCATCCCTCACCGCCGGAGCTTTCCCGATCAGACCATGCGATCCGATCGGAATATCCGGTATTAGCTCCGGTTTCCCGGAGTTGTCCCAGAGAGAGGGGCAGGTTCCCCACGTGTTACTCACCCGTTCGCCACTTTATGCACCCTCCGAAGAGGGTCTTAATCGTTCGACTTGCATGTGTTAAGCACGCCGCCAGCGTTCATCCTGAGCCAGGATCAAACTCTCCGTGGAAGATGTCACAGACTCGAAAGCCTGCGATATACGGAGCGAATCGGACCTGGCTGGTCCGGATGGACCCACCTGCGACCGGTAAGGAGACCGGCGCGGTTTGGATCCGAGTGTCACATCGGTTTGGCCTGTTGACTGGCCCTCTCGATGAGACGGGGTATTTGTGTGGATTCGAAACGAATCCTTACTGGCTTGTCACAGTATCCGGTTTTCAAGGTTCAGGCGCAGCGGGACGATACGATACGTGTACGTTCTCCCGCTGTCAACAACTGTTTACAGCCGAATTTCGAGCCGGTGCCGGGCTGCACTTCGGAGGACACAAAACGCCCCCGCCTAGTCGGTCGGGGGCGTCGGCGTGATGCCGGTGTGCCGGCACTGCCGGCTCCAGCCCACTTATCCGATCGCCCTCACGATGCTCAGTGCTTTCAACCCGTGCCCCGTCTCCGATGAACTCGGCAGAAGCAGCCTCAGTAATCTACCACCTGTACCGGCACAGCGCAAGTGCGCGCAGCGTGCGGCGCGGGTGCCCCGGGGTGACGGTCGGCGCCTAGCCGACCACGCGCGCGAACCGGCGTTTCCCCGCTTGCAGGACGCGGCCTTCAAGGTCACTCCAGGGAAGGTCATACGCGCCCTCGCCGAGGTCGAGAGCCTCGCCGTCGATCCGCACGGCCCCGCCGTCGATCAGCCTGCGGCCCTCGGAGGTGGACGCCACAAGACCGACCGCCTTGAGCACCGCGGGCAGGTGCGCCGGGTCCGAATGCTCAACGTGTACGACGGGAACGTCGTCGGGCGCCTCGTGACGCTTGAACACCCGGTCGAACGCCTCCTCGGCCGCGCTCGCACTCTCCACGTCGTGATAGAGCGTCACTATCTCGCGCGCCAACCGCCGCTTGGCGGCATTGGGGTGGAGCGATCCGTCGGCCAGACCGGCTTCGACGGCGGCCACCTCGGCCACCGGCAGTGCGGTGCACAGGCGGTAGTACTTCAGCATGAGCGCGTCGGGGATCGACATCACCTTGCCGAACATGTCGTCGGAGGCGTCGGTGAGCCCCACGTAGTTGCCGTAGCTCTTGCTCATCTTCTGCACGCCATCGGTGCCCTCCAGGAGTGGCAGCGTGAGGCACACCTGCGGCTCCATGCCGAGCTTCTCCATGAGTTCGCGTCCGGCAAGCAGGTTGAAGAGCTGGTCGGTGCCGCCGAGCTCCACGTCGGATTCGATGGCCACCGAGTCGTACGCCTGCGCCATCGGGTACAGGAGCTCGTGCAGGGAGATTCCCACACCCTCGCGATAGCGCTTCTGGAAGTCATCGCGCTCGAGGATCCGCGCCACGGTGAACTGGCTCGTGAGCCGGAGGATGTCCGCGAAGCCGAGAGGGGAAAGCCACTACGAGTTGCGGCGCATCACCGTGTGCTCCGGATCGAGGATCTTGAACGCCTGCTCTATATAGGTTGTGGCGTTGGCCTCGATCTGCTCAGGTGTGAGCGCCGGCCTCGTGGTGCTACGACCGGAGGGATCGCCGATGAGCGCCGTGAAGTCGCCGATGATGAGCACGACCGTGTGACCGAGGTCCTGGAACTGCCGGAGCTTACGTAGCGGAACCGCATGACCGAGGTGCAGGTCGGGCGCGGTGGGGTCGACCCCGAGCTTGATGGTGAGCGCTCGACCACGATTCAGCTTGGCGAGCAGCGCCTCCTCGGGGACGATCGCCGCAGCCCCGCTCGCGATGGTGTTCATCTGCTCAGCCGCGCTCAGCACGACACGTTCACGCATCCTTCCAGGCCGTCCTCGTTGCCGAAACGCCACCGCCACACCCTGGCGTGGCCTGGCGTTTGCAGGCCATACTAGCACGACGAACGGCGACCGCCCCCGCGCGTGCGGTACAGTATGCGGGGACGCCGGCGCCCGACCGGCCTGGCGCCGGCGACACCCCGGAAGGACCACACGACCGCATGGAGCGTTCCAGCCGCAACGACCGCGAGCCGCGCTCGCGCCCGAAGCCCCGCAAGCGGGAACCGCGGGCGTATCAGCCGATGACGGACCCGTCCGCCGGCGGCACGAGTGCGTCCGAGGCACCACGGGCACAGCGCCGCGCGCGGCAGACCTCCGGGCGCTCCCATACAAGCGGCTCGGCTGCTAACCGCGGCGCGACCGCCTCGCGCAGACAGCCGGGAAGGAACGCCGGCACGCGACCCGTCGGGACCGCCAACCGCTCCCCACGACCAGGCACCCGCCCGGCACCCAAGAAGCGGGGCCGCTGGGGCAGGATCGCTCGCATCGCCCTCATCGTATTCGCGCTTGTCGCCACCGCGGGCGGCATCGCGGGATGCGTCGTTTACGAGCGCCTCGCGGCAGACCTCCCCGATCTCTCGCAAGGTCCCGCGCCGCTCGCCGAGACGAGCATCATCTACGACCGCAACGGTGACGTACTGGTGGAGCTCTTCGGCGAGCAGAACCGCACCTACATGCCGCTCGCGAATATCCCGCTGCACCTTCGTCAGGCCGTGATCGCCACCGAGGACCAGAACTTCTACGAGCACAGGGGCGTGGACCCCTTCGGCATCGCGCGCGCGCTCTGGGTCAACATCACGCAAGGCAAGCGCCAGGGTGGTTCGACGATCACGCAGCAGTACGTGGTGAACACGTTCATCCAGCGTGAGGACAGCCTCTCCCGCAAGATCAAGGAGGCCATGCTCGCCTACGAGCTTGAGACGAACTACACCAAGGACGAGATCTTGGAGAAGTACCTCAACACCATCTATTACGGGCACGGGGCGTACGGTGTCGAGGCCGCGTCCGAGACGTACTTCGGGAAGAGCGTGAGCGACCTCACCACCGCCCAATGTGCGCTCATCGCCGGCGTCATCAAATCGCCGGGTTCTTACTCGCCGCGCCTGGACATGGAGGCGGCGAAGAACCGGCGCGACACGGTGCTCGGACAGATGCTGGAGCTCGGGTCCATCGATACCTCCACCCACGCGGCGGCGGTTGCCGAGCCTATCGAGCTTGCCCAGCCGAAGCCGACCGACATCCCGGCTCCCTACTTCGTCGAGTGGGTGAAGCAGACGCTCATCGACATGTACGGTCCGGACGCCGTGTTCAAGGGCGGTCTGCGCGTGCAGACCACGGTCGACCGCGCCAAGCAGCAGGCGGCAGAAACGGCGATCACGTCGATCCTCGACCAGGCCGACGACCCCTCGGCAGCCATCGTGGCCATCGACCCGCGCACGGGCGAGGTGCTCGCGATGGTGGGCGGCAAGGACTTCAACACGCAGCAGTTCAACGTGGCCGTTCAGGGCCTGCGGCAGCCGGGCTCGTCGTTCAAGCCGTTCGTGTTGGTGTCAGGACTCGAGAAGGGCATCTCCCCGGAGAAGGCCTACGAGAGCCGCGCGGCGCAGTTCACGATCCCCGGTGGACAGACGTGGAAGGTGAGCGGCTCCTCGGCGGGCGGACCGATGAGGCTTCGCGTCGCGACCGAGAAGTCCATCAACTCGGTGTTCGCGCAGCTCATCCTCGAGGTGGGCGCGAACGTCGTGGCCGACACGGCCACGCGCATGGGCATCACCACACCCATCAACGCCGTGCCTGCTATCGCACTCGGCAGCCAGGAGGTCACGCCGCTTGAGATGGCGTCGGCCTATGGAACGCTCGCCAATGCGGGCACCCACATCCCGCCACACGGCATCCTGCAGGTGACCGACGTTAACGGCGAGGTGCTCTACGAGCCCGACACGACGCCGGAGGACGTGCTCTCCCCCGCTGTCGCCTACCTTGCAACCGACATGCTGAAGGGCGTCATCAGCCGGGGGACGGGCACCGCCGCGAAGATCGGGCGCCCGGCCGCAGGCAAGACCGGCACCACCCAGGAGTACCGTGACGCGTGGTTCGTGGGTTACACACCCGACCTCGTGGCCTCGGTGTGGATGGGCTATCCCGAGGGGCAGATCGAGATGACCAACGTCCACGGGCGCAAGGTGACGGGGGGGTCGTTCCCCGCGCAGATCTGGGCTGCGTTCATGAAGGACGCGCTCAAGGACTCCAAGGCGCTCGACTTCACGAGGCCGCAGGGACTCACCACCGAACAGATCTGCCTGGAGTCGGGTGGCGCCGCTGGCGAGTTCTGTGAGAACAAGGCGAGCGCCCTGTTCCTCGCCGGACGTGGACCCGAGCCGTGCGATATCCATACCGGCCCCGTGCTGGTGGACATCCCCAACCTCATCGGCATGATGAAGGCCGAGGCGATTGCGCTGCTCAACAGCCTGAAGCTCGCGTTCACCGTGGACGAGCGGCCGGTGAGCGGCGTGCCCGCCGGCATGGTGAGCGACCAGACGCCGCGCTTCGGCAGCCAGGTGGCGACCGATACGGTGGTGAACATCATCGTCTCGACCGGAACTCCCGCGGCGCAGCCGCCGACCGCCGCCTTCTCGTACCTGCCACTCGAACCGCAGGTGGACGAGGAGATCACCTTTGATGCCTCGGAGTCGTTCGACCCCGACGGCGAGATCGTCACGTGGGCCTGGGAGTTCGGCGACGGCACGCCGCTCGTCTTTGGCGAGACGGTCACGCATACGTTCACCTCGAGCGGCACGTACACCGTGACACTCTGGGTCACCGATGACGCCGATCTCGTCTCCAGCCTGCCGGTGACCATCGAGGTCCAGTAGCGCGTGGGAGTGGCGGGGCGCGGGGCCGGGCGGTGCTCCGTGCGGGCATCTCGCGCAGCCGGAGGGCGTCGCTAGTGCACACCCCGGAAGAAGTGCCCGCTCGTGACCGGTTCGCTTGAGAGCGCGTCCGGCGGCGTGCCGCCGCGTCTCACGGTCACCAGAGCCTCGCGCATCCGGCGGGTGTACTCGGCGGCGCGCTCGGCGCCCTCAGCCGCGAAGTCGAGCCGCACCGCATGCACGCCGGTGGCGACGACCTCGTCGAGCGCCCGCGATAAGTCCAGCGTGACCGAGTTGAGGATGTGGGACCGGCCCGAGGGGTCGGTGGTGACCGAGAACTCGTAGCCTTTCTGGTCCCGCAGGCGCCACCAGCGGTCGCGTCGCGGACAGCCCGCGCAGCGGTGTCCGCACTCTCCTGACGCCTCCAGCACGCACTGCTCGGCGATCATGAGCTCCGTACGGCCCCACACGAGCATCCCCACCGGAATCGGAGATGCCGCCACGAGCGCGGCGGTCTGCCGGCCGCTCAGCTCCGGTGAAGCCCACACCGAGGCGACCCCGAGATCGGCAAGGGCCGCTGCCGCATGGGCGTTGAGCACGTTGAGCGGCCAGTCCGCGTGGACTGCGCCAGCGGTTGTGTGTGCGGGCGAGATGGCCACGGGCGCGGCGCTGCGGGCACTGACCAAGAGTCCCAGGTTGCCCACGAGAGCCGGTCCGATGCCGAGCCATGCGGCGAGCCCCTCGACCTCGTCGGGCCAGACCACACGGGGCAGGAGCGGTCTCACCCCGTCGGGCAGCGTCGCCACCGGTGTTCCTGCGAACACGCGCAAGTACACCTCATCGGCACCGCCGTGGACACACGCCGCGGCCGTCTCGGCGTCCCAGGCGGTGCACACGACCGCCACACTCCTCGCGGGCGTCGTGTGCGGCGCAAGCGACGGCGGGCGGGGCCGCCGCAGTCGCCGATCGGCCCAGAGTCCGAGCCTAAGCGCGCTGAGCCGCTCGAGCGCCTCACGGCGCACCGCATGCAGCGCCGAGAAGCCGGCACCCGCGCCACTGTCGAGGTCGATCTCCCAGCCTGCGGGCCGATAACCGGAACCGCCGAGTCGGCCGACGTGCTCGATGACCTCATCGGCAGTGATCTCCTTCGTGCGTGCGGGCTCCACGACGGGGCCCTCCGCGATGGCAGACACACCATCGGCCGTGGCGCTGACCGCGAGCGGCCGTCCTATACGCAGCGTCACACCGAAGCGCACGGGAACGGCACGGTGATCGGCTGCCGCCCCGCCGCTGAACGTGCGGCGCGCCGCGTCGAGCAGCGATGCGCTCGCCACTCTGAACACGCGGTCACCCACCGCGACCGGCTGCTCCGGATGCAGCTCAGCGCTGCTGCCGGCCGGTGCGACTGTCACCACGTGGCCGTTCACCGTTACATCGCCGACCGTCTGAGCGAAGCGGCCCGAGCGCGTCCACACCTCGATGGTGTCGCGAGGATCGAGCGCACGTTCAAGGTCCACGCGTGCGCGCCCGCGTTCCGTGGAGGCCACGCGGCCCACCAACACGCCACGGTTGTTCGGCCGGGTGTAGCTCATAAGGTCGGCGCCGCGGCGACCGGTGAGGTACGCGTCAGTGAACCCGCGGTTGAACGCCTCCTCAAGCAACTCCCACTCGGCGGAGCTCACCTCGAAGGACGCGGGGTCGGCCATGGCGCGGTCGAGCGCAGCGCGGTAGACGCTCGTGACGATCGCCACGTACTCGGGCGACTTCATGCGGCCTTCGATCTTGAGTGCGCTCACTCCCGCATCCAACAGCGCCGGCAGGTGATCGATGGCGGCTGCGTCCTTGGCCGAGAGCAGGTAGCGCCCGGGCACGGCGTGCGCGGCACCGTCCGGTCCGAGGAGGTCGTAGGCGAGGCGACACGGTTGGGCGCAGAGGCCCCGGTTGGCGGACCGGCGACCGATGAGCGAGGACATGAGGCACTGTCCGGAGTACGAGTAGCAGAGCGCACCATGGACGAACGTCTCGATCTCGACCCCTGCCTCGGCGCACGCGCGAATCGCCGGCAGCGGCAGTTCGCGGGCGAGCGTGACGCGGCGCACACCGAGCTCGCCGAGCAGAGCCACCGTCTCGGGATTCGTGGCGTCGATCTGCGTGGAGGCGTGGATGCGGACGTCGGGCAGCTCGGTACGCAGTACACGCAGCAGCCCGAGGTCCTGTACGATCACCGCGTCGACTCCCGCTGCCCACGCCGTGTCCACGAGTGAGAGCGCCGCGTCCATCTCGCCCGGCAGGATCACGATGTTAGCGGTGAGGTAGACCCGCGCGCCTCGCAGATGTGCGAAGCGCGTCGCTTCGGCCAGCGTGTCCTCGCTGAAGTTGGCGGCGCCGCGCCGCGCGTTGAAGTCGCCGAGGCCGAGGTAGACCGCGTCCGCGCCGTTATTGACCGCCGCGACGAGCGCGTCGGGCGTACCCGCCGGAGCGAGGAGTTCGACGGGCCGTGTCACGCCAGCGGTCAACGGTTTCCTTTCGTGCAAGCGAACCCTGAGCGCGGTAGATACGTCGGACGGTATACTACGGGGCTATGAACCCGCACGATGTCGCGCCCGGTGGCACCGCGCCGCCCGCCAGGCCATAATAGACCCTTGGCGCGAGAGGAGTACCGTTGTCCAGAAGGAGCAGGCTCCGCCGGCACAAGAAGAAGTCGCCGGTGCCGAGGATCATCATCGGCACGGTCGCCCTGACCGTCGTCTTCAGCCTGCTC
This sequence comes from Coriobacteriia bacterium, assembly GCA_016938395.1. Next base: position 7,768 of record JAFGUS010000025.1, read on the forward strand.
ATCTCGACCACCGGCGTTGCTGTGGCTCTCGGGGTGGCAGGCTCGTGGCTTGAGGACCTGCCGGACATCAACGATCCGAATGCGTTCAATGTGGCGCAGACGACGAGAGTGTACTCGGCTGATGGGGTCCTGCTTGCCAACCTGTACCTCGAAAACCGCCAGGTGGTGGAGCTTGAGGACATCTCCCCCCACCTGCTGCATGCCGTAGTTGCGGTCGAGGACGAACGGTTCTACCAGCACAACGGCGTGGACTTCATCGGCCTTGTTCGCGCCGTCATCACCAACGCCACCACCGGCCGACGCGAGGGCGCCTCGACGCTCACGCAGCAGTTCATCCGTAACACGATCCTGGCTGAGGAGCGCTTCGAGATCTCGCTCAAGCGCAAGGCGCGCGAGGCGTACCTTGCACTCGAACTCGAGCGCCAGCACTCGAAGGACGAAATCCTGGCCTTGTACCTGAACACCGTCTACTACGGCGAGGGCGCGTACGGTGCCGAGGCGGCCGCGCTGACCTTCTTCGACAAGCACGCGAACGAGCTCACCATCGCCGAGGCGGCGCTGCTGGCCGGTCTTCCGCAGGCGCCGAGCAGGCTGACACCGTACGAGAACCCCGACGGGGCCGTCGGCCGCCGCAACTGGGTGCTCTCCAAGATGTTCGAGCAGGGGTATATCACCTCGGAGGAGTACGAGGCGGGCAAGGTCGAGGAACTCAAGATCCAGCGCTCGCAGGAACTCGACGA
>JAFGUS010000199.1 GCA_016938395.1 Coriobacteriia bacterium
GGCGCTGCAGCTTGCGCAGACACACGTAGTGCTCGTAGCCCTTGAGCGCGGTGAAGCGGAGCTCCGTGCCGAGCGCGTCGGCCAGACGCGGCAGCTCCCGGTGCACGAGCTGGTCCATGAGCGTGTTCGTCTTGGTGGCGACGCCCACGGGGACCCCGTTCAGGAGTGCCCAGCGCGCCGCCGGCAGCAGGTACGCCACCGACTTGCCCACGCCGGTGCCCGCCTCGACCGCTGCACACCGCGAGGAGCCGAAGGCCTCGAGCACCGCCTCGGCCATGCGGGCCTGCTCCTCCCGGGGCTCGTAGCCTTCGTACATCCGACCGACCACCCCGTCGGCTGCGAACTCGGCGCGCACCGTGGCGATGTCGGGACACGCGAGCTCGGTCTCGCACGCATCGGCGAGCGTAACGAGGCGCTCCCGCTTAAGGCGCTCGGTTCGCAGCCGCTTGAGGTCGAACGCGTGCCCCGTGACGCCCGCAGCCATGTGGCCCAGGAGCGGCGCGAGTGACCATCCGGGCACACCGGAGGCCAGCCGCGCGAGCTCGCGGAGCACCTCGGGGGGCATGTCACCGAGTGCGGTGAGCGCGATGCGCCATACGGCGAAGAGCGCCTCCACGTCGTCCGGTGCCCGGTGATCGCGGCCGGGTGCGATGCCGAAGGCGCGCGCGAGATCGGTGAGCCGGTGCGAGCGCAAGCGCGGCAGCGCGAGGCGGACCACCTCGAGTGAGTCGAGCCAGGCCCCGGGGAGCCGCGACGGAACGCACCCCACGTGCTGGAGGAACGCGCGGTCGAACGACGCGTTATGGGCGACCATCGTACGGCCGCCGACGAACCCGGCAAGCCGAACCGCCACGCTCTCGATGGGCATGGCGTCGGCGACCATGGTGTCGTCGATGCCGGTGAGCTGCGTGGTCTCATGCGGGATGGGGCGTGACGGCCGCACGAATTCGGTGAACCGGCCGAGCACCTCCGGGCCCCGCGCCACGAGCGCGGCAACCTCGATGATCTCGTCACGCCCGGGATCGAACCCGGTGGTCTCCAGGTCGATGAAGGCGATCGCTTCCTCGAAGCCGAAAACGGTGTCGCGGGCGCGCGCCGCAAGCGAGGCGTACGCCTCGGCGACGTCGGGATCGGTGCCCGGTTGGAGGAATGCCACGAGCGGCTCGGTGACCATGCCCCGAAGCGTAGCACGCGACTGTGACCCCGATGTGACCCTGGACGCAACCGGATACGCCGATTTCGGAACCGGGCGTGTGAACGTGAACGGCGCCCCGGAGTCCGGGGCGCCGCGGGCGGTGCGAGAGTAGCTCGAACGGAGACTGCGTGGGTTACTGGCCCATACCAGGAAGCGTCCGCGACTTGACGAGCCAGCCGTCGCCGTCCTTCACGAACGTCCAGACATACGTGAACGCTCCGCCGGGCATGGTGGCCGTCGCGAAAACCTCGGCCTGGTCGGCCTCCTCGGCGGCGCTATCGATCGTATACGCCGTGATCCCGTAGCCCTGGAGCTGCGCGGCGTACTCGGCCTCGGTGGACGCGGCCTTCTTGTCGGTGGGGAGCCGGTCATACGCGGTGGCGTAGTCGCCTGCCACGACCGCGTCGAAGTACGCCACGACGTACTGCTCGGGTGTCTCGCCTGCGGGGACCTTGGTGGCGGTGGCGGGGTCGAACTCCACGGGGGCGACCGCACCGGGCATGGTCGGCGTGGCAGCCGGGGCCTCGATGCCCGAACCGGTCGCGACCGGTTCGGCTGAGCCGCGAACGAGGAAGATCACCACGATCGCGGCGAGGAGCACCACGATGACGCCGAGGAGGATGAGCATGGTCTTGTTGGGTGCAGCCTGTGCTTCGGTAACGTCTGACATTGTCGTCCTTCCGTGTGCTTGCCTGAACGGTGCCCTGAGGGCGTCCGCACAGCATACGCCGTGACGGTGCGGGTACACAACGAGCGCGATACAATCAGCGAATGATGCGCCAACGCAGCGTCTTCGACATCGTGGGTCCGATCATGGTGGGCCCGAGTTCGAGTCACACCGCCGGAGCGGCACGGCTCGGAGCGTTCGCGCGGGCGATTGCCGGCGGTGACGTGCGCGAGGCCCGCGTGACGCTGCACGGGTCGTTCGCCTCGACCGGGCGAGGGCACGGCACCGACCTTGCCATCGTCGGCGGCCTGCTCGGTTTCGCACCCGACGACATCCGCATACGTGACGCGTTCGCGCTGGCCAAGGACGCGGGACTCACCGTGACGTTCACCGAAGCCGACCTCGGCGACACGCACCCCAACACGGCACGGATCGTGATCGACAGCTCGGCGGGCGAGACGTTCCTCGTGCAGGGGTCTTCCGTGGGCGCAGGCGACGTGGAGATCACGCTCATCGACGACTTCCCCGTGCGCCTCACCGGCGAGCTTCCCGCACTCGGCGTCGTTCACCTCGACCAGCCGGGGGTCGTAGCGGCGGTCTCGGCGCGGCTGGCCGCCGCAGTCATCAACATCGCCTCGATGCAGGTGTTCCGGGAGCGACGGGGCGCACGGGCGCTCATGGTGATCGAGACCGACGAGCCGGTGAGCGACGAGGTCGCCACGGGGATCGCGGCGCTCGAGGGGGTCACCGACGTGCGGGTCGTGCCGGCGGTCTAGAGGACCTGCTGCTCGACCTCGCGCCCGAGCTCGTCGAAGCCCGTGAGATCCACGTCTTCGAGACGCCCGGCATCCGCGAGCGTCGCATGTTCGGGTACGAGCGGCAGGCGGGCGAGCAGCCGAGACCCGCCCTCGGCCAGCCGGGCCTCACCACCGGGCCCGAAGAGGTCGATGCGCTCCGAGCAGTGCGGGCACTGGAGATACGCCATGTTCTCGACGAACCCGAGCAGGGGCACACCCATCTGGGCGGCGAGATCCTGCGACTTCCGCGAGATGGTCGTGACGAGATCCTGCGGGGTCGAGACCGCGATGATCGCATCGGGGACGAGCGTTTGCAGCACCGTGAGCGCGGCATCCGAGGTTCCCGGCGGCATGTCGATGACGATGACCTCGGTATCCTCCCAATCCGTGTCGTCGTGGAGCTGCCGGATGGCCTTCGAGATGAGCGGGCCTCGCCACATGACGGCACGATCGTCGGCGGGCATGAGGAGACTCATGGAGACCACGGCGATGCCGCCCGGACTCCGACCCACCGCCATGCGGCCGTCGGCGTTCACACGCGGTCCCTTGGGCACGCCGAGCATGTGCGGCATCGAGGCACCAGTCACATCGGCGTCAAGAACACCGACCTTGTGGCCGCGCCGGTGCAACGTGATCGCCAGGCACGCGGCGACGTATGACTTCCCGACTCCACCTTTGCCGCTCATGACAGCGATGTGCTTCATCGGTTACCTCCGCACGTCACAGGCCGACGAACACGTGCGACACGACCCCTCGCAACCGGTGAGCTTGAGCGTGTTGCAGCGGGGGCAGCGTATGTCGTCGGAGACGTAGCCGCACGACGGACAGGCTACCGGTCTCGGAAGCCTCGGCGTGTCGGCAGCGACTGTGTCGGGCCCCGCCGGGTGTGCCTCGTGCGTCGCCATCACAGAACCACCTCGAGCAGGCGCGCCAGCAGTCCGCCCACGAGGAACGCGAGGCCCACGGAGCCTGTGAACAGGCCGAGCAGGTACCGCGGCCCGCGCTCCTTGAGGATCACCATCATGCTCGCGATGCACGGGACGAACAGTGTGATGGTCACCATCGCCACGAGCAGCTGCGGCGCCGAGAGGTCCATCGTGAAGAATCCGGCTGCGCCGAAGTCACGCCTGACGAAGCCCATGACGAACGCGGTCGCGGCCTCGGCAGGCAGGTGCAACCACGAGACCGTGAGCGGCGCCGCGATACCCTGGATCCAGGTAAGCGCGCCGGTGAGCTGCAGGGTCGAGATGAGCACGGTCCCTGCGAGGAAGAAGAGAGCCACCTCAGCCATGAAGTGCCACACCTTCGCCGAGCTCTTGCGCACCACGTTGCGCATGCGCGGCACCCGCAGCGGGGGCAGATCGATGAACAGGTCGCTCGACTGCCCCGGCGTGAGGCGGTTCAGAAGCGTCCCGATGGTGACGAAGATGGCCACCAGCACGCCGAAGTATGCGGCGGCGTACCCTCCGCCCACTCGAGCCATGAGCGCGGCGATCACGGCCACCTGCGCCGAGCAGGGCACGGCGATCGCCATGAGCGCGGTGGCGATGAACCGCTCGCGCTTGCTACCGAGGATTCGCGTGGTGAGCGTACCCATCGTCACGCACCCGAGTCCCAGGATGAGCGGGATGACGGCGCGTCCGTTGAGCCCGAGCCCGGTGAGCGCGCGGTCAGCGAGCGCGGCGATCCGGGGAAGGTAGCCCGAGTCCTCGAGCAACGCCATGAGCACGTAGAATCCGGCCACCAGCGGCAGGATCACACCGAAGAGGTAGGTCGGCGTCATTGTGAGCACGCCGAACTCGCCAACGAGGAACGTGTGGACCGCCGAGCCGGCCTCGACCACCCCGCCCACAGCCGAGCGGATGAACGGCTCCCACAGCCCCTGCATCACCGTCTCCTCGGTGAAGCCGACGATGTCGCCCGCAACCCACTCGCCGAGGACCTTGTACACAACGAAGAGTAGTGCCACCAGCAGCGGGATGCCCGTGATCGGGCGGATCATCGCCCGCGAGAGTCGCGCCGACGCGCTCAGTCCGTCATCCGAGGCTCGAACCACGTGGCCGACGATGTCATCGACGCGTGCCCGCCGCCGCGTGTAGATCGCGTCCCGGCGTGACCCGGGCTCCACGCCATAGCGAGCGGCGATCGTCTCGTCGCCCTCCAGCACGAGCAGGGCGGCGGCCCGTGTGCCCACGCGTGCGGCCACCGGCAGGATCTCGGCCTCGAGTGTGTGGTCGGCGTGGCCGGACCGGGCCTCGGGGATGCGGGCGAGCAAATCGTCGAACCCCACGCCCTCAACGGCCACCGTTTCGACCACAGGAACGCCGAGCAGGTCCTCGAGCAGATCGCGGTCGATGGCGACGCCCTGGCGACGTGCCTCGTCAGCCATGTTGAGCGCGACGATCATGGGCAGGCCGAGGTCGACGAGTTGGAGTGTGAGGAACAGGTCGCGCTCGGGATGGACCGCATCGACCACGTTGATGACCACGTCGGCCGCGAGGATGACGTCGCGCGCCACAGCCTCCTCGTCGTTGAACGAGCCCACGCCGTAGACACCGGGTGTGTCGAGTACATCGTAGTTGTCGCGACGGCCGCGCATGATCTCGACCGTGGTACCGGGGAAGTTGCTCACGTCGACGTAGGTGCCGGTCAGCACGTTGAAGAACACCGACTTGCCGACGTTGGGGTTCCCGGCGAGCACGAGCGTTCTGCGGGTGTGCACTCCAGGTAGGCTACCGCTGCCGGGGAGCCTCTCCGGGAGCCGCGACTCGGCGCGGCCCATCTCAGGCAACCTCACTTGCACGCAGCCGTATCCGGCGGGCGAGACCTCGGCCGACCGCGATCTCCTGCCGGCCCGAGCGAACGATCACCGGCCCGGAGGCGATCGCGGTCACACACTCCACTGTTGCGCCCTCACCCATTCCGAATCGCAGCGCCTGGGCGCGTGCGCGATCGTCGTCGATGACGCCGATGACGGCCTGCTCTCCCGGTGTGAGGGCGGCAATTGTACCGCTCTCGTCGGAGCGGCGGCGACCCGGCCCGCGGCCACGGCGCGGACCCCCGGGGCCGAACCCCGGTCTTGTGCTATTCCACGCTCCGCGCATCGTCGCCCGCCCTTCGTGCTTAGCATATGCGAAGTCTTGCCTGAGCCTATGTTAATGCTCGCCAAAGCACGCGTCAACCGCCGTGCCGCATGCACCATGGCGACACTCGGCTACAATCAGAGGCACGGTCACCAAGGAGGGCCAATGGCGTACGCCACCTTTGCCGAACTCGCACGGGCTGCCGAGATCTCGGGGTCACTCGGCACGGCGGCACTCGAGCGCGA
>JAFGUS010000200.1 GCA_016938395.1 Coriobacteriia bacterium
CGGACGTTTCCCGAGGCGCTCGGCAAGGCGATGCGCTCGCTCGAGAACGGCCGCGCCGGACTCGGTTCGGACGGCAAGGACTCCTTCGACGAGGACCACTTCGACCGCTACCTGGCGCGTCCCAACGAGCACCGGCCGTTCTACATCGCCGAGGCCCTGCGGCGCGGGCGCGATGTGGCCGAGCTGGCAGAACTCACGGGGGTCGATCCCTGGTTCGTCGAGCAGGTGCGGCGTTCAGTGGAGGTCGAGGCCGAGATTCGCGGGCGGGAACTCGGCGATCTCACCGCTGCTGAGCTGCGGAAAGCCAAGCAGCACGGGCTCTCGGACGTGCAGATCGCCTACCTTACAGGAGCGGTTGAGGGTGCCGTGCGGCAGAGAAGGCTCGACCTCGGGGTGAGGGCTACGTTCAAGGCAGTCGACACCTGTGCGGCGGAGTTCGCGGCGGCCACGCCGTACTACTACAAGACGTACGAGGAGGAGAACGAGGCCACCCCGAGCGAAAGACCGAAGGCGATGATCCTCGGCGCTGGCCCCAACCGCATCGGTCAGGGGATCGAGTTCGACTACTGCTGCGTGCATGCCGCCTACGCGCTTTCCGACGCCGGGTTCGAGACCATCATGGTGAACTGCAACCCCGAGACGGTCTCAACCGACTACGACACCTCGGACAAGCTCTACTTCGAGCCGCTCACCTTCGAGGACGTCATGGACATCATCGAGGTGGAGCGCCCCGATGGCGTGCTCGTCACCTTCGGCGGGCAGACGCCCTTGAAGCTCGCACACGCGCTCGAGGACGCCGGGGTGCCCATCCTCGGCACGCCGCCCGAGGCTATCGACCTCGCCGAGGACCGCCGCCGGTTCGCCGCGGTGCTCGATTCGCTTGGGATCGCGTACCCCGCCGCCGGCACGGCCAGCACGCTCGACGAGGCGGTCGACGTGGCCTCGCGCGTCGGCTACCCGCTGCTCGTCCGGCCGAGCTACGTTCTCGGCGGGCGGGGCATGGTCATCGCGTACAACGAGGAGTACCTGCTGCGCTACGTGGAGCGCGCCACCGAGGTCTCGCCGGACCACCCGGTGCTGCTCGACCGCTTCTTAGAGGGTGCCATCGAGGTGGACGTGGACGCCGTCTGCGACGGCGAGACGGTCTACATCGGCGGCATCATGGAGCACATCGAGGAGGCGGGCATCCACTCGGGCGACTCGGC
>JAFGUS010000201.1 GCA_016938395.1 Coriobacteriia bacterium
CGCATCAAGCAGTGGTTCACCGACTGGCGCACGTGGACGAGCATCCTGTACATGATCTTGCAGCTACCGCTCGGGATCATCTACTTCGCGATCGTCACTGTGGCGGTCACCCTGTCGGCAACCGGGGTCGTCTACCCCATAGCGCAGATGTTCACGGACTATCCGCTGCTCCAGTGGGGCGGGTACGGGTACCTGCTCGAACCGTGGGCGGTGCCTCTCGTGATGGCGGCGGGTGTTCTCGGATTCGTTCTGACGCTTCACCTGTGCAAGGGCATCGGCGCGCTGCACGCGGTGTATGCCAAGGCAATGCTCGTCGGCAGGTTCGCCGACACGACCCGGTCGGCAGACGACCGCTGATGGGAGTGAGCGTGATGAAAGCTTCGCTGATGCGTATCACGGTGGCAGCACTTGCGGTGTGCGCCCTGATCGCGGCGACAGGCTGCGTGCAGGTGGAGATCCCGGTCCCCGAAGCCGCCTCGGACAGCGACAGCATCGACGCGGGTGGTGCCACGGAACTCGTTGCGTCCGTCGAGATGGGCGCCGGCCGTCTGGCGATCACGGGTGGTGCGTCCGGTGCGATGGATGCGGACTACGACTTCACCGACGCCGAGTGGAGGCCCGAGGTGCGCTACGACGTGGCCGGCGGCGAAGGACGGCTGTCGGTCCGGACGCCGAGCAGGCCGCGCTTCAGTATCACCGGGCAGATGCGTTACGACTGGCGCATTGTGTTCACCGACGAGATGCCGCTCGATCTCTCGGTGACGATGGGCGCCGGCGAGAGTGACCTCGACCTCGGGTCGCTCGATCTCAGGAGACTGCAGGTGACGCTTGGCGCCGGGGACGCGACGGTCGACCTCGTCGGCGAGGCCCGGCACGACCTTGTGGCCGACATCACGGCCGGCGCCGGAGCGGTGACCTTGCGCGTCCCGGCTGACGTAGGCGTGCGGGTGGTCGGCTACCAGGACGGGCTCGGATCGTACCGGGCCGACGGGTTCAAGCAGGACGGCAACGCGCTCGTGAACGACGCATGGGATGACGCCGAGGTTCGATTCGAGATCACACTGCGCCGTGGTCTGGGCGATGTGACGATCGAGTCCGTGGGCTAGGAAGCAGCGCCGCCGTCGCAGGAGAACCGGTGCCGGCCGCTGCCAGCAGAAACGACCGCGGGTCATACGGACCCGCTCGGATATCGGAGAGGACGTGTGCGTGATGGAAGGTCTTGCACTGCTGTTCGGTGTGAGTGTGGCGTCGATGACGCTCATGATCGTCGTGCTGTCGCTTGCGGCACCGGTCCTGTGGCTCTGGATGCTCATCGACTCGGCACTACGCGAGGAGTGGGAGTACCCGGGCGCTATCGCAACGAGCAACAATCGGCTGCTGTGGGTGCTGCTCATCCTGCTCACACAGATCGCGGCGATCCCCTACTTCTTCATGGTGTACACCAAGATCAAGCGAGGCACGGTGGCTCAGCCACCGGCAGCCTCGACCGCGACCACGATCTCGAGCCAGGCGGCCTGAGAGGCGGGCTCACCCGGCCCGGTCGCGTAGGTGGCCACCGCCCGGACTCCCTCCACCACGCTCGGTGGACGGGGCCCGGGCGTCTTCTTTGGCGGCCTACCGCCGTCTGTTGGGCGATGCGTTACCCTGGGTGACGGAGACTGTCGATCGCGGGGGAACCGTCCATGGACCCGAACGTCTGGCTTGACCTGCTCGTCGTGGGAACGCTCATCGCGCTGGGGTACCTCGGTGCGAGGCTGACGGCACGGTTCAAGCTTCCCTCGGTCACCGGCTTTCTGCTCGTGGGTATCGCGGTGGGACCTCACGGCATCGGCCTGCTCTCCGCCGACCTCATGCACACACTCGCCTTCGCTGAGCCGCTGGCCCTGGGCGTCATCGTGTTCCTCATCGGAAAGCAGCTCACGCGCGAGATGCTCTCCCGGCATCACCGCTCCTTCTGGCTCACGTCGGTGCTCGACATCGTGTTGCCGGCGCTTCTTGTCGCGCTCGCCGTGCGCCTCGTCGCACCGGACGACCCTATCTCGGCCTGGCTGCTTGCGATCATCGCCATCTCGGGCGCACCCGCCACGGTGATGGCCATCATCTCCGAGATGCAGGCCAAGAGCCGCGCGTGCGACACGCTCCTCGGCAGCTCAGCGCTCGACAGCATCATGACCGTGGTCCTGTACGCGGCGGCCGCACCGTTCCTAATGCTGTCGCTCAAGATCCATGAGACCGTGGGGGACGCGATGCTCCACACGGCCACCCAGGTGGGCGGCGCGCTCGTACTCGGCGTGGTCGCGGGCGCGGCGCTTGCGTGGCTTCTCAAGCACGTGTTCCGCGACGGTGAGATGCTCGCGCTCGGACTCGTGACGGTGCTGATCGTGGTGGCCGCTGCCGAGGCGCTCGGCTTCTCCAGCCTGCTGGCGCCGCTCGTGGCGGGCATCGTCGTTGCCACCGCCGAGGAGCGACGCGGTGATCCGGACCGCGTCTTCCGCTCGCTGCAGACGGTCGAGTACCCCGTCTACATCATCTTCTTCACACTCGCTGGCGCGCATCTCGAGTTGGCTGCGGCACTCGCCGCAGGACTCATCGCGATTGCCTACATCGCCGCGCGGAGCCTCGGCAAGTTCCTCGCAGGCATGGCTGGCGCCCTCTGGGCCGGCTATGACGTCCGCCAGTCGGCGTGGGTCGGCCTCGGCATGCTGCCACAGGCCGGCGTCGCGGTCGGTCTTGCGCTCGCGGCCGCGGCAGCGTTTCCCGAGTCGGGCCCCACGGTCAACGCCGTGGTGCTCGCATCGCTCGTGTTCTTCGAGGTGCTTGGACCGGTGCTCACCAAGCGCGCCGTGGCCTGCACGCTCGATACGGCCGAATCGGACGCGAATGCAACGGGGGCGGGCGCCGCATGTCCGGCGCGCACGGTGCTCATGCCTGTGAACGCCTCCCTGCCCCCCGAGCGGATGCTCAACACGCTCGCCGCCGTGGGCTGCGATCCCGACTGCAAGCCGTCGATCGTACTTGCACATATCATCGTTCCCGGTCGAACTCGTACCGTGGGGGATGCGTTCTCCAGCGCGGAGCGGCATCTGGACACGCTCGCCCGCGTCCTGCGCGAGGAGGGCTACGCCGTTCACACCACCGTGCGCACCGCCACCACACTCGACCGAGGCATCCTGCGCGTTGCCGAGGAGACCGGCGCCGGCATCGTGGCGATGGGAGCGCCGCTCCGCGGCCCTCGCATCGGGCCGGGCCTCTCCCCACTCCGCAGCACTCAGCACCGTGTGCTCGACGCACTCGACATACCGGTCCTGATCGTCCCGCTTCCGCGCGACGACGCCTCGGGAGGTGTGACGAGGTGACCGCAGCGGAAAGCACGGCGCGGAGTCAGGGCCGCATCGTCAAGGACGCCATCGAGGCGCTCCGTGCGCGCGCTCAGTACCTGCAGAGCTGGCAACACCTCTACAAGTGGTCGGTGCTCGCCGGTCTCACGGGGCTCCTCGGTGGACTGGCGGCCGTTGCGTTCGTCTGGCTGCTCGAGACGCTCGACGGCGTGGGAACCTCCGCCATCGAAGCGCTCCCCACCCCCTGGCTGCTGCCGGTCGTGCCAGCGGTCGGCGGCCTGATCGTCGGCCTGATGCGCACGCGCTGGGCGCCGGAGTCCCTCGCAAGCCCGGGTGCCACCGACCGCGCAATCGACGCGATCCACCACGATGGCGGCCGGATCCCGCCCGCCACGCCGTTCATCACGATGGTCACCTCGGCCGTGACCCTTGCAAGCGGTGGCAGCGCCGGTCGCGAGGGGCCGACCGTCCTGATCGGCGCGGGCATCGGCTCGATCACCGCAAAGCTCGTCGACAGGCTGGGACTCCCCCGCCGCCTCAGCTTCACCTGCACAGCGGAGGACATGCGAACGCTCGCTATCTGCGGTATCGCAGCCGGTCTGGGGGCGGTGTTCCGGGCGCCCATCGGGTCGGCACTGTTCGCGGTGAGCGTGCTCTACATCTACGGCATGGAGTACGACCAACTCATGCCCGCGCTCGTCAGTTCGCTCACGTCGTTCCTCATCTTCTCGCTCTTCTTCGGCTTCGAGCCGATGTTCTACGCGCCTACGGCGTGGGAGTTCCACGTCTTCGACCTGGCGGTAGTTCTCACCATCAGCGTGGCGGCCAGTGTGGTGGGCATCCTCTACATCCGGGTCTTCTACGGCATGTTCGCCTGGTTTCAGCGCCTCACCGTGCCGGCCTGGCTCAAGCCCGGCCTCGGCGGGCTGACCCTCGGCCTGCTCGCGCTGCTCGTGCCCGGCGTGCTCGGCATGGGTTACGGAGCGATCCAGGACGCCATCGACTACCGGATCGGCGCCAGCGTGCTGCTCGTCCTCGTGGCGGGCAAGATCCTCGCAACGTCGCTCACGATCGGATCGGGAGGTGCGGGCGGCGACATGGCGCCGTCGCTGTTCATCGGCGCGATGCTCGGGGGTCTCATCGGCTCGGTGGCCATCAGGCTCTTCCCCGCAGCGCCGGCACACCCCGAGCTCTACGTGATCGCGGGGATGGGGGCGGTCTACGCGTCGGTGGGCAAGGCACCCCTTGCGACCGCGATCCTTCTCTGCGAGAGTACGCGCAACTTCACGCTCATCCTGCCACTCGTCATCGCCAACACGGCGGCGTCGATGGCCTCAGGCAATCACACGATCTACGAGAGCCAGAGGGCAAGCGCCACGCGCGACCAGCAGGACGTGCTCAAGCGCGTTCCAGTGGAGCGCATCTACACTCGCGATGCGGTGACCGCACCGGCCGACCTCTCGGCAATCGGCCTGCTGCGACTGATCGGATCGACCGGTCACCACGGCTTCCCGGTGCTCGACGCCGACGGACGGTTCGTGGGCGTAGTCAGCTGGAAGGATGCGAAGAAGGTCCCCTACGCTGAGCGGGAGCATACGCGGGTGGCCGACATCATGACCACCGAGCCGATCACAGTGGTGCCGACCGACCAGTCGCGCCTGGCTCTCAACCTGATCGAGCGCCACGGCATCGGACGCGTCGTCGTCGTGGACCCCGAGGACGCAGGGCGAGTGCTGGGCGTTGTCACACAGCAGGACCTCATCAAGGCGTACGCGGGGTTCGTGCCTGCCGACTGAGCGGGCTGATGCGGCCGCCTCCCGGTCGCGGCTTGGTGTCACCGCACCCGCCGCCCCCCGCACGCTATAATCCTCCTGCGCGGAGGGGTGGCAGAGTGGTTGAATGCGGCGGTCTTGAAAACCGCTGGCCCGCAAGGGCTCGTGGGTTCGAATCCCACCCCCTCCGCCATCCGCGCTCTACCCGATCACACCGAGCTGCCGCCCCACCCGCACGAACGCGTCCACCGCACGGTCGATCTGATCGTCGGTGTGCGCCGCCGAGATCTGCACGCGGATGCGCGCCGCACCCTTGGGCACCACCGGGTAGCTGAAGCCGATGACGTAGATCCCCTCGTCGAGCATCGCGTCGGCCATGCGGTGCGCGAGCGCCTCGTCGTAGAGCATCACCGGCACGATGGGGTGCCCGCCCGGACGGATATCGAAGCCCGCCTCGGTCATCCGCGCCCGGAACGTGCGCGCACTCGCCTCGAGCCGATCGCGCAGCTCGGTGGTCTCCGAGAGCAGGTCGATCACAGCCACGGTTGTGGCGGCCACCACCGGCGCGAGCGTGTTGGAGAACAGGTACGGCCGACTCTTCTGCCGCAGCCACTCGATGATCTCCGCGCGGCCGCTCGTGCAGCCGCCCGATGCCCCGCCGAGCGCCTTGCCGAAGGTGGTGGTGATCACGTCCACGCGCTCGGTCACGCCGCAGAGCTCGGGAGTGCCGCGGCCCGTGGTGCCCACGAACCCGGTCGCGTGAGAGTCGTCCACCATCACAAGCGCGTCGTACTCGTCGGCCAGGTCGCAGATGGCTGCGAGGTCCGCGATGTCGCCGTCCATCGAGAAGACGCCGTCGGTGGCGATCACTCGGTATCGCGCGCCTGCAGCCTCCTCGAGCTTGGCCCGCATATCGCCCATGTCCGAGTGCTTGTATATGAGCCGACGCGCCTTGGTGAGCCGCACGCCATCGATCACCGAGGCGTGATTGAGCGCGTCAGCGATGATCGCGTCCTCGGGCCCCAAGAACGGCTCGAAGAAACCGCCGTTGGCATCGAAGCACGATGAGTAGAGGATGGTGTCCTCCGTGCCGAGGAACGCCGAGAGCTTCGCTTCGAGCTCCTTGTGCACCTCGAACGTCCCGCAGATGAAACGCACTGACGACGTTCCGAATCCCCAGCGGTCGAGCGCGTCATGCGCCGCAGCCACCACCCGCGGGTCGTCTGCGAGCCCGAGGTAGTTGTTCGCGCAGAAGTTGAGGACCTCATGCACCCGCCCGTCGGGCCCTGTAGCGCGGATCACCGGTCCTTGCGGCGTCTCGATCACCCGCTCGGACTTGTACAGGCTCGCTTCGCGCAGACCCGAGATCTCGGTTCGCAGTGCATCGCGCATGCTGCCGAACATCAACGCCTCCTCAGTCGCATTCGCCCTCGTCGGTGCCGGGCGCCATCTCGAGCACCACCTTGCCGCTCTGACCACTGATCATCGCGGCAAAGCCGGCCTCATACTCCACAAACGGCAGTTCGTGCGTGATGACCGGCGAGATATCGAGCCCGCTCTGGAGCATCGTCTGCATCTTGTACCAGGTCTCCCAGATCTCCCTGCCATAGATGCCTTTGATCGTGAGCCCGCGGAAGACCACCTCGTCCCAGTCGATCTTCACCGGCCCGGGCGCGATGCCCAGAAGCGCGATTCGTCCACCGTGGTACATGCTCTCGAGCATCGTCTCGAACGCGTCGCCGTTGCCGCTCATCTCGAGTCCCACATCGAAGCCGATCATGCCGAGTTCGGTCATGGCGTCGCCGATCGACTCGCGCGTCACGTTCACCGTGCGCGTGGCGCCCATCCGGGCGGCGAGCTCAAGGCGGTAGTCGTTCACGTCGCTGATGACGACGTTGCGTGCCCCCACGTGCTTGGCGATCGCCACAGCCATGATGCCGATGGGGCCCGCGCCGGTGATGAGCACATCCTCGCCGACAAGGTCGAAACTCAGGGTGGCGTGCGTCGCGTTGCCGTACGGGTCGAAGATCGCGGCGATGCGCGAGGGGATGCAGTCGGCGATGTGCCACGCGTTGGTCGCGGGTATGGCGAGGTACTCGGCAAAGCAGCCGTCACGGTTGACGCCCACGCCGATCGTGTTGGTGCACAGGTGACGACGGCCGGCCCGGCATGAGCGACACACGCCGCACACGATGTGACCCTCGCCCGAGACGCGCTCGCCCATGCTGAACCCGCTCACACCGTCGCCGATCTCGGCGACATGCCCCACGAACTCGTGTCCGAGGATCTGCGGTGGCCGGATGGTGTGCTCAGCCCACGGATTCCACTCGTAGATATGCACGTCGGTGCCGCAGATGGCGACTTTCTCGATGCGGATGAGCAACTCCCCCGGACCGATGCGCGGGACCGGCACCTCTACGAGTGATACGCCCGGCCCCGGCGCCGCCTTCACGATGGCCGTCATCATCTGCTGCGACACACGCGCTCCCTCCATCGGCTGCGCATCGACCACCCGTTCAAGGGTATACCCCTGGCCCACGCGCGCAACGCTACCGCGCCGGATACGATGCGACACAGCACGGGTACGCATCTCTTAGGAGGGTCCACCACAACAGAAGGGGGCGACCGGCATGGCACTCTACGTCATGCTCACCCGGCTCACCGACCAGGGCGCACGCACGATCAAGCAGCATCCGGAGCACATCCTCGAGGTCAACGCGGAGCTCGCCGGGATGGGCGTGAAGGTGCTCCACCAGTGGGCCGTACTCGGCAGGTACGACTTCGTCAACATCGTCGAAGCCGAAGACGACGCCGCGGTCGCCCGGGCATCACTGGAACTCGGCGCGCGGGGCTCGATCCGTATCGAGACGCTCGCCGCGATGCCCGCCGAGGAGCTCATCGGCGCGGTGAAGTAGACCGGGCGCCACGCCCGGAGCACGTGGACCGGCTGCCGGACCCGGGTTCGCCGCCCGCGTGCTCGCCGTGTATAATCGCTTCCGCATCTCATGGCGCGGAGAGTTGGCCGAGTCGGTTGAAGGCGCTCGCCTGCTAAGCGAGTAAGGGGCTAAGAGCCCCTTCGAGGGTTCGAATCCCTCACTCTCCGCCATTTGACATCTCCCGTGGGAGAAGGCAGGATACGAAAGCCTTTCCCCGCGCACGCGCCCTTAGCTCAGTGGATAGAGCGTCTGACTACGAATCAGAAGGTCGTAGGTTCGAATCCTACAGGGCGCGCCACGCACACTCACCGAGGACCTCGCCTCAAGAACCGGCGGGGTCCTCGCTGCGTCTCACGAGGTGTACGGGCCGCTCGGCGGGCGGTTGCCTGCCACAACGAAGGAGTCAGGACATGGACCGCCGCATCATCACGGCCGCCGTGCTCGTCTTTGCGCTTGTCGCGCTCGGCGGCTGCACCACCAAGGTCGTCACCTCGGATGGCGCCACCCCGCTCAACACCGTCACGGCATCGGGCACCGGAGAGGCACTCGCCGCTCCCGATATGGCCGAGATGTACTTCGGCGTCAGCGTACTCGAGCCTGACGCGAAGACCGCGCTCGACTCGGCCGGGGCAACCGCCGACGCGATCACCAAAGCCGTCAAGGGCGCGGGTATCCCCGCCGCCGACATCCAGACCGCCAACGTGAGCGTCTACCCGGAGTACTCGGGCTACGAGGAGGACACGCCCCGGATCAGCGGCTACCGCGCGAGTGTTCAGGTGCGCGTGAAGATTCGCGACCTCGACGCGATCGGAGCCGTCATCGGTGCCGCGAGTGACGCCGGCGCCAACGAGATCGGCGGGCCGAGCTTCATGCTCGACGACGATGCCGACGCTCAGGATGAGGCGATCACTGATGCTATCGCCGACGCGCGCCGCCGCGCCGAGGCCATGGCTAAGGCTGCCGGTAAGAGCCTTGGCGGCATCATCAGCGTGAGCGAAGCCGGAGTGAGCATCCCGCCGATCTACTACGAATGGGGCGCCAAGGCGGCGGCCGACTCGGCCGTCCCCATCGAGCCCGGCCAGCTCGACATCACCGCGTCGGTGACGGTGGTCTTCGAGCTCAAGTAGTACGATACGTGCCGAGGGAGTGACGCACATGCGCACGGTCATCGGCGTGATGGGATCAGGGCGGCCCCTCGATGGGGCCGCCTTCTCGTTGGCACACAAGCTGGGCGCGCTTATCGCCGAGCGCGGCTGGGTGCTGCTCACCGGCGGTCGCTCGGCTGGCGTCATGGATGCCGCCTCGCGCGGCGCCAAGGGGGCCGGCGGCCTCGTCATCGGAGTGCTACCCGACGCCGACGGCTCACTCGGCAGCGAGTACCTGGACGTCGCCATCCGAACCGGGATGGGCGACGCGCGCAACGTCATCAACGTCCTTTCGAGCGACGTGGTGATCGCACTTCCCGGCGGCGCGGGCACGGTCTCCGAGGTGGCACTCGCGCTCAAGGCGGGCAAGGCGGTGATCGTGCTGGGCTGGGAACCGGGTGAAGCGCTCCGTGCGAGCGGACCGGGCCGCATCTTCGATGCTGCCGATGCCGACGACGCGCTCGCCATCGCCGCGAGCCATCTCGGCAGTCATGACGGGCCGCAGTGGTGATCGAGTTCCTCGCGGGGCCGGCGTGGCGCTCCACCGGTGAGATCGTGAACCTCCTGCGCGGCCCGCGCCTGGCGCGCGGGGTGGCGCTCATGGCGTGGTACGGTATGACCGGCCGGATGAAGCGAGGCACCTGAGACGATGCAGCGCGACGAGTACCTGAGCGGCGACACACGGAGCCAGCGCACCACGCGCGTGGCAGCGCCCGCATCGGGTCGGTCAGGAGCCCGGACGGGCCGCACAGCGGGGCACAGCTACGCTGAGCCCCCCCGTCGCCGCAGCGCCGCACGGGGCGCGTACGTCGGAGGGCCTCATGGCGGGAAGCGTCCACCGAGGCGAGGCGCGCGTCGCGGTCTGGGCCGGATTCTGTTCCCCCTCCTGGCGGTCCTCCTCGTCGCGGGCGGCATCACGCTCTTCGTGATGACCCGGCCCGCGGCCGCGGTGATCACCGCCGAGCCCGCCGACGCGATGATTCTCTTCAACGGCTCGGTCGCGAGCACCGGCACGCTCGAGGTGGAAGATCTCGAGCCCGGCGTCTACCCGATCGTGGTGGAGCGCACCGGCTTCGAGCCCGTCACGGTATCGGCTGAGCTCAAGCGTGGCCGTACCACCAAGCTCGCTTACGAGCTGGCCCCGCTGCCGCAGACCGTCTCTATCACCACGCAGCCTGAGGGGGCGTCGTGCACGCTCACCCTCGGCGACGGCCAGGTGCTCTCCGGCTCAGCGCCGCTGGAGCAGCAGGTCCCCGCGGGTCCGGTCACGCTCACCATCTCGCTTGCCGGCTACAACTCCTTCACGCGCGAGATGTTCCTTGACGCTCCGCTCTCGCTCGAGTACTACCTCGATCCCGAGGGCCAGATCCTCCACGGGCTCGGCCTGATCACCACGCAGGGCGCGCCCAAGGGCGTCTCGGTCACGCACGACGGCAGCGAAGCGTGGACGAGTATCCTCAACGGCCCGCCGTCCATCCAGATCTTCGATCCACGCACCGGCTCGCTCCTCGGCGGGGTGGATATCGGCGAGCACGGCGCGGTGGAGGTCATCTTCAACCGGGCGGGCACGCTCGCTTACACCTCGCAGATGGAAACCGCCAAGTGCTTCGAGATCGACGTGAAGACCCGCAAGGTCATCCGGGAATTCGACACCAAGAGCGCGTGGACCAAGTGGGTGACGCTCTCGCCTGACGAGAAGACGCTCTACGCGTCGAACTGGTCCGGCGACGACGTCTCGGTGATCGACCTGACAACCGGCGAGCTCGTGAAGCGTATCGGCGTCTCGAACACGCCACGCGGGATGTACGCCACGGCCGACGGAAAGTACCTGTTCGTCGCCGGGTTCGACAGCGGGCACCTCGAGCGCATCGATCTGGCCACCGGCACGGTCACGAAGGTCTTCACCGACGGAGGTGCGCTCCGCCACATCGTGGGCGACGAGGCCACGGGCCGGCTCTTCATCTCGGACATGAGCAAGGACCTCGTGTGGGTTCACGATGTGGCTACCGGTACCACGAAGAAGTTCGTCGATACCGACGAAAAGCCCAACACGATCGACCTCACGCCCGACGGCAGGATGCTGTTCGTCAGCTGCCGGGGCGAGAACAACCCCAAGTCGTACTACATCCCCGGACCCGAGTGGGGCTCGATCCTCGTGTTCGACACGGCCGACGGGCGCCCGCTCGATGCGCTCATCGCCGGCAACCAGCCAACGGCGCTCGACGTCAGCGACGACGGGAAGCTCCTGATCTTCAGCGACTTCCTCGACAACCGCCTGCGCGTCTACGAGATCCCACCGTACGAGGAATTCACCGCGGGCGGCGGCGGACGCTTCGAGGCGCACAAGGCGCTCATCGCGAAGTAGCCGCTGCATCCGGCCGGTGTCGCGCCTCGCACTCCCGTCACTCACGCTTGCGCGCACGCCGCTCGCGCGCTACTATCCGTTCACTCACGAACGAACCAGCGAACGAAGGTTGGTCATGGCCTCACCCGCATGTCGGCACCTCGGCACCTGTGCGCTCGCAAGCGACCATGCCGGGTTCTCGCCCGAGTTCATCCGAATCATGCGCACCACGTGGTGCCGTGGATCGTACGCCGAGTGCGCCCGGTATCGTGCGGCGCTGATCGTGGGGCCGCAAGCCGTACCGGGCAACCTCTTCCCCGCCGAGCGCGAGCGGGTCGCGGACCTCTACGCAGGGCTGTAAGGGCCCACACCGTGCGGGCTCGTGGTCACTTCGCGTGCCCGCCGAACCGGTTCCGCATCGCCTGCAGGAGCTTGCCCGTGTAACTCGGCGTGTCTTCTGATTCGAGCCTGAACTGAAGCGCGTCGCGGATCACACGATGCTCGACGCCGAGTGCCTCGGCCGTCTCGATCGTCCACGCGCCCTCGCCGGTATGGCCCACCGTGCCCGACACCTCGTCGAGCAACTCGCCGAAGACCTCGAAGCCCTCGGCAAGCCAGCCCACCAGGCGCGACTCGATGACGCTGCCGTTGTTGTACACGTCTGCAGCGGCGGTGAGGTCGATACCGTACTCGCTCGCGTCGAGCACCGTGAAGCCCTCGGCGATCGCCTGCATCATGCCGTACTCGATGCCGTTGTGGACCATCTTCACGAAGTGTCCGGCGCCGTGCCCCTCGAAGAACGCATAGCCGTCCGGAACCGCCAGATCCTTCCACAGCCGCATGAGGCGGTCGTAGTCGACGCGCTTCCCGCCCACCATGAGGCAGGCGCCACTGCGCGCACCGCCAGGCCCGCCCGAGGTGCCGGCGTCAAGAAAGTGGAGCCCCGCCTCGGCAAGACGTGGCGCGCGGTCGAGCGTGTCGCGCCAGAATGAGTTGCCGCCGTCGATGACGATGTCGCCCGGCTCGAGCACGCCCGTGAGGCCACCCTCGCCGAAGAGCATGGCGTCGGTTGCGGCGCCGGCCGGCACCATGACCCACACCACCCGCGGCGGCGAGAGCTTCGCGGCCACCTCGGCGAGCGAGCGCGCCACGTCGAGGCCCTCCGAGGCCATCGCCTCGGCAACCGAGGCGGTGCGGTTGTAGCCCACCACGTGCCAGTCGTGATCGAGCAGGTTCCGTGCGAGTGCCGCTCCCATCTTGCCGAGTCCGACGATTGCGATCTCGGGACGCGCCTCATCACGATCGGTCGCGGACGATCCGTCCGCAGCCCCCCGCTCGGCGATGGCTGCCTCAGCGACCTCGACGACCTCGGCCGAATCGGGAGCGTACGTCTCGAGAGGCACCACACCCTCGGCCCATCCGCGCACGATCGGGTCGATGAGGCGCCACATCTCGGCTACCTCGCCGGTGGAGACGAAGAGCGTCTGGTCGCCGGCGATCGCGTCGAGCAGAAGCTTCGCGTACTCCTCCACGTACTGCAGCTTCTCGGTGTGCTCGTAGAGGAAGAAGGTGAACTCGCGTGGCTCGAGCCCGCGGTCGAAGCCGGGACGCTTCGCCCAGAACCGGATGCGGATGGTCTCCTCGGGTTCGAGCTGGAAGGTCACCACGTTCTCAAAGGTGCCCTCCACCCCGCACATACACGGCTCGGCGCGCTTGAACGTGACCGCGATCTCCTTGAGGGCCGGCCCCATCCGCTTGCCTGACTCCATCATCACGGGCACACCGCCCCACCGCGGGCCGGTGAGCGTGGTCTCCATGCGGAAGTACGTCTCGGTGTCCGAGTCGGCCTCCACGCCCGTGATGTCGCGGTACCCCTCGTACTGTGCGCGGAAGGTTCGCGTGACCACGTCGCCGGGGGCGAGTGGCACGAGTTCGCGCAGCAGGTCCAAGCGCGCCGCCCTGATCGCCTCGGCCGAGAGGTCGGCAGGCTGCTCCATGGTAACGAGCGCGAGCATCTGCAGCAGGTGGTTCTGGCCCACGTCGCGCAGCGCACCGACGCCGTCGTAGAACGCACCCCGCTTCTCCACGCCGATGGACTCGTGCAGCCTGATATCGATGCGCTCGACGTTACGCGCGCTCCACGACGGCTCGAAGAGCGCATTGGCAAACCGGAACGACATGATGCCCTGGAGCATCTCCTTGGCGAGGTAGTGGTCGATGCGGTAGATCTGCTCCTCGGCAAACAGCGAGCCCAGGAACTCGTCGAGGGATTGTGCACTCTCGCCGTCGGAGCCGAAGGGCTTCTCGACGAGCACCCGCGTGTAGCCTGTCTCATCGCTGCAACCGCGCGTGAGGCCCGAGCCGGCGAGGTTCTCGAGGATGGTCCGGTACTTCTCAGGCGGCACGGCCAGGTAGAAGAGCTTGTTGGAGCACACCTCCCACGCGGCGTCGTCCCGGCCCACCCGGTCGGCGAGTGAGGCGTAGGCGGCCGTGTCGTCAAACGCACCGTCGTGATAGACGAACATGTCGAGGAACGCGTCACGCGCCTCACCGCGCGGCTGCGGTCCGGGATAGGCGTCGAGGACGTCGCTCACGTGGGCGCGCAACTGCGCGTCGTCCCACCCCCGACGGCCCCAGCCGACCACCCTGAACTGGCGCGGGAGCCGCTGCTGCACGCTCAGGTAGGCGAGCGATGGAACGACCTTGCGGGTCATGAGATCGCCGGTGGTACCAAAGACGACGAGGACGGTGGGGGTGTTCACGAGCACTCCTTCATATCGGTGCGAGTCTGCGGGCACGCGCTCTGCTGATCGCGCTCGGTACCGCGCGAGACAGGTCGAATGTGTGATTATACCCCCTTGGGTATTTCTATCTCCAGGGGAGCACGTCCGGACCCTGTCCGTGTATTCCCCAGCCCGCGGATGCCGACCACATGCACAGCTCGACAGACGATCCGGGCCGCGCGGGATCCGCAGTCGTGCGGACGCTCGGGGCGGCGTCGGGCGCGGCCGATCACTCGAGCGCGTCGACCCCGCGCGAGTCTCCTGACGGGCCGACCGTGATGTTCAGCAGCAATGTCTCGTCCTTGATGTACGAGAACCTGTAGCCGAAGACAGCGACCTCGAACGACTGGCCCCCGAAGGCCTCGGACATCGCCTCCTGCACGGCCGCTGCCGCTGCCCTCTCGGCATCGCTGCGCGGTGCGGCCGTCTCACCGATCCCGTCCGCCGTGGGCGTCCAGACGAGTGTCCCGCTGTCGAACGGGCGCTGATAGGCGTAGAGGCTGTGTACGATTCCGTCGGCACGGACTTCGAAGAGCGTGCTCTGGTCCTCGAGTTCGGTCACGAGTACGTAGGCGGTGAGCACCGGCTCGGCACCGGCGAGATCGGGCCAGGCGCCGCCCCCTGCAACGTGCATTCCCCGCGCCGACTCCAGCGCGGCGGGCAGCGCGGCGAGCGCCGCACGCTCGCCCGGCCCGTCAGTGGCAATGGGGTCGAGGCCTACGAGTTGCGTGACGCCGCCCGCGGGAGCCTCAGCAACCGGGCTGCTGCCGTCGTCGGTCTCCGTAGCCGGATCGCCCTCGCCTGCATCAGAGCACCCGCCAAGCGACAGCGCGAGCGCCAGCGCGATACCGAGCACAGCCACCATGCGCTTCACGGGCGGACCTCCTGATGTTGAACGGCGACCGGCGGGTGCGTGACGGCGCGGCACCACCGATCTGAGTCTACCGAGGCTCGGTCATGCTGTCACGGCGCCTATGTGTGTCGACCCGTCAGGCGGATCGCCTCCGTCGACAAGAGATTAGTCGATACTAATGATTTGGATTAGTATCTCTTAATGATGGGAACACTACCCCCAGGTAGAAGAACAGCGGTGTTTCCTAAGGAGGCGAGTTGCGATGACGATCACGCGGATGACACGCTCACTGCGCCAGGCAGTCGCACTCAG
This sequence comes from Coriobacteriia bacterium, assembly GCA_016938395.1. The sequence goes on from JAFGUS010000201.1 coordinate 15,484, forward strand.
CCTCGCCCTCTCGGTACTCTTCGCGTACGCAGCACCTGCGTTCGCTTCCACGTCCGTATCGCTACACTCGGCCCATGTGGGAGCCAGCAGCCTGACGTTCCAGAAGGAATCCGACAACGGCGGGCTGAGTGACCCTGTTGTATGGCACTTCATTCTCAACGGACTCGATGAGGGGACTGTTCCGGCCACACTCACGGCCACGTTCGAGTCCGGACTTTCGAGAACGGTATCCGGTCGAGTAGTTGGCAACGGCTCTACCCAGCACTTCTACGTCGGCACACCGACGCATGACATCCTCACCGGCGCGACTGCGATCGTGGATAGCGAAGGGTACAACAACCTCGTTCTGAGCCACGTTGCGTGGAGCGACGTGCCGGACCCCGAGGATCCGGTCGATCCCGAAGACCCGGTCGATCCCGAGGATCCCGTTGACCCGGAAGATCCCGTTGACCCCGAGGATCCGGTCGATCCTGAAGACCCTGTCGATCCGGAAGATCCTGTCGACCCTGAAGACCCCGTTGACCCTGAAGACCCCGTTGACCCCGAGGACCCGGTCGATCCCGAGGACCCGTTCCTCCCCTTCACCCCAGATGATGACGCCGAGGAGTTCCTCCCCTACACCGGCGCTGAGAGCGTCGGGCTGCTCGGAGCTGCGGCACTGGCCGCGGCATCGGGCGCAGCGCTGAGATTCCGTCGGCGCAACGATGCGGAGGGTACGGAAGAGTAACCGCTACACAGACAGTCGAAGGGCGGGGACGCAACGTCCCCGCCCTTTCGTTTTCTCCATCACCCGCGTGACGTCAGCCGAGCGGCCCGATGACCTCTTGCCCGCCCATGTACGACCGCAGCACCTCGGGCACCACGACACTGCCATCGGCGCGCTGGTAGTTCTCGAGCACCGCCACGAGCGTCCGTCCCACGGCAAGCCCGCTGCCGTTCAGGGTGTGGACGAGTCGCGAACCCTTGAACTCACCGGGTGAGCGGTACTTGATGCTCGCGCGCCGCGCCTGGAAGTCGGTGCAGTTGCTGCAGCTCGAGATCTCCTTGTAACCATCGTAGCTGGGCAGCCACACCTCGATGTCGTACGTCTTCGCCGCCGAGAATCCCATGTCTCCGGTGCAGAGGACGATCGTGCGATGCGCCAGACCGAGCTGCTGCAGGATGAACTCGGCGTCGGTCACCATGCCGTCCAGCGCGTCGAAGGAGCTCTCCGGGGTGGCCAGCTTCACCAGCTCCACCTTGTCGAACTGGTGCACGCGGATCATGCCGCGCGTGTCCCGGCCCGCCGCACCCGCCTCCTCGCGGAAGCACGGCGTGTACGCGCAGTACTGCCGAGGCAGCGTGTCGGCCTCGAGCACTTCGTCGCGGTGCAGGTTGGTGAGCTGTACCTCGGCGGTGGGAATGAGGTACAGCCCCTCGCCGGTGCGGAAGAGGTCTTCCTCGAACTTGGGCAGTTGCCCCGTGCCGAGGAGCGTGTCGGCATTGGCCATGGCCGGCACCGACCACTCGGTGTACCCGCGGGCGCCGTGCGTGTCGAGCATGAAGTTGATGAGCGCGCGGTTGAGGCGGGCACCGTCGCGGCCGAGTACGATGAAGCGGCTCTTGGCGAGCTTCACGCCGCGCTCGAAGTCGATCGCGCCGAGTTCGGGGCCGAGGTCCCAGTGCGCCTTGGGCTCGAAGTCGAACGTCGGCGGCGTGCCCCAGCGGCGCACCTCCACGTTCCCGCTCTCGTCCTCACCCACCGGTACGCTCGCGTCAGGAATGTTGGGGATGGTGAGCAGCATCGAGCGTACGTCGGCATCGATGCCTGCAAGCCGGGCATTAAGGGACTCGATCTCCTCGTTGATGCCGCGGACCTCGGCCTTGACCGCCTCGGCAGCCTCGCGCTCCCCGTCCTTCATCATCTCGCCGATGCGCCGAGACGCCTCGTTGCGGAGCGCCTGACGCCCCTCGACCTCCTGGATGAGGGCACGACGCTGCTCGTCGAGGTCCACGAACCGCTCGAAATCCCAGCCGGCACCCCGGCAGCCGAGAGCCGTGCGGACCGCGTCGAGGTTCTCGCGCAGATAGCGGGCGTCGAGCATGAGGGCCTCCGTTTGAATCCGGTACAGATGCGGTTTCGCGCTGCCTGCGAGTATAGCCGAGCGGGAAAGCGGACACGCCCTCTCGCTCGGCATCGGCGTGACCTGGATCGACGCGAGCGTCTAAGCCTCGGCAGTCTCACGACGGAGGAGGCGCCACGCCGCAAGGGCCACGAGGGCGGCCTCGCCGAGCAGCGTCAAGACGAGCAGCCCCGTGTCGAGTTCCCAGCCGTAGAAGACCTCGCCGGGCGAGAAACCTGCCGAGGAGCTGAACGCCTCCCGTGCGGTGAGGAAGAGCACATACGCGAGCGGGCCGAGAGAGAGCAGCGCCGCGAGACGCCCGAACTCGATCCGAAGCACGCCTGCGGCGACGAGCAGCAGAACAGGCACCACGAGCCACCGCATGCCGTCCTCGTACGCGAGCCATGGCCAGGCGGTAGCGAGCACACCTGCCACGATCGGCGCGGCCACGCCTGCCGCCACCGACCACCACGGACGCTTCGGCCTCGGCACGACGGACGCGGCCGCCACCGCACGCTCGCCGGCCTCCCGGGCGATTCCCTCCTCAACCACCGCGCGCACCGCTTCGTAGGTCTCGGCCGTGCAGTGCAGGCGAATCACGGTGCGCCATGAGTTGCGAAGGGAGATCACACGCTGGCCCGGGAAGTACCGCGCCTCGTGCAGCTCGGCCCACGCCCATCCGCCCGTCTCCCGCGCCGTAGCGAGCAGGCCAGCGCCGGCCGTGGTGGCGCTCCCGCCAAGTATGCCGAGCACGGCCGTCACGCGGTTGATGCGGCGCTCGCGGGCACCCGACTCGTACGACACGCCGTCGGGACCGACCGAGAAGGTCATCGTGAAACGGTTGCCGAGCAGCAGGGATGCAACCGCGAAGAGGGCTGCCATCACGCCTGCGGTCACCGCGAAGACGACGGGTGGCATGACGACGAACTCGCCATCCACGAACCAGCCCGTCACCGCCACGAGCGCGTACATGATGGCTACCGACAGGAGGATGACACGGGCGAAGTCCCAGAGCATGAAGCGGCTCGTGAGCAGCGGGACGCGGTACTCCCACTCGATCGTGCCCTCGGCGTGCCGAGCCTGCGTGTTGTTCACGCGCCCACCTCCCAGGCCCAGGATACGGGGGCCGGCGGGGCGGTACAATCGGCGCATGACTCGCGACCCCCGCATCAACATGGCGCTAGCCACCGGGCTCGTCGGCCTGCAAGGGCAGGACGGCGTCGCCGGCCTTGCGGCCCTCGCACTGGTGATGCACACGCTCAAACCGTGGCGTCCGCCCGAGGGCCGGGATTTCGAGCGCGCCCGGGCAACCGCCGCCCGGTTCAAGCTCACAGACGACCTCGCCATCTTCGTGCCGCCGGAGCCCGGCCGCTTCGCCGCGCGCGCCAAGAAGGACGCGTACCGCGAGGTTGTGATCGCGCTCAAGCGGTTGGACGAACTGAAAGGCGCCGAGCGCGACCAGGCGATCACCCAGGTGATTGCGCTCCTCGGCGGGGGTCTCCGCTAGCCGTCGGAAGCATCTGCCTCCACAGACTGGCTCACGCGACTGTTCTCGCCCACGTCCACGCCTTCGGCGCCTGAACGCGAGACGTCAGCCTCCCAGCACACGCGCACATCGTCCACGCGAAATCCCGTGTCGAGGTAGAGCGCGAGAGCGCGCTCATTGGCGGCCGCCACCGACAGGACGACGGAGAGCTTGCCGTGTGCCGAGGCGGCTCGCAGCGCGGTCTGGAGCAGCGCTCGGCCCAGCCCGATCCCTTGGTGTGCCGGAAGCACCCCGAGGGTCTCGATCTCCGCCTCGAACGGATCCTCCGCGTCGGAGACAGTGATGACGAGCCCGGCCGGTACACCACCACGCAGCGCGAGGATGGTGCCCTCTTTGATCACACGCTCGCGCCCGAGGATCTCGGCAGCGCGCGCAGCCGTCATGTCGTAGTGCCCCGGCTCGGCGTGGAACACCCGATTGATGACGTGCACGACGTCCTCGGCAACCGAGGGCGTGGCGCTTACGAAGACCGTGCCCGAAGGTGGAGCGATCTCCGGGACCGCCTGGAGGCCCCGATGCTCGAGCAGGTACACACGCCGCGTTTCGGCGAACCCCACCGTCACAAGCGCATCCTCCACCGGCCCGGCATGGGCGGGCAGGAACAGGACAACCCTGAAGACGTCAGCCGGAAGTCGGCCCCGAATGTGGTCGAGCAGCGGCCCGTAGGTGGCCGCGTCGGCGGCGTACAAGATTCGGAAGCGGCCGCGGCCCACGGTCTCGTAGCCGGCGAGCATCACCGATGCAGCGCCCACGACGGTATCGCTGCCGTCCAGAGCAAGCGCCGAAGGCTCGGCGGCGGGATCGAACGTGGCCACGTCCTCGGGCGCGAGGTACGAGTCATCGTGCGTTGGCCCGTGCTCGCGGGCGTACGCGAGGAACTCGTCGCGCGCCGCGGCGTCGACCTCGACGATTCGGACACCCTCGGAGGTGCTCATCCGCTCCCCCGTTCCCCTGGTGCCGGCCTCTGCAGTCCGGTCATATGTATTGTTGCGCGTCACGGGTGCTGAATGCTAGCCAAGGCCGGGTGCCGCACCGGTTTCTCGCAGAGCCGCGAGCTCGCCCTCAAGCCCCCCCACAGCTCCGCGAGCCTCGATCGTGCGCTCGTAGAGCTTGCCGTCCATCTGGGCGCGGAGCGTACGCCTAGACCATCGCTCGCGCGCTGCGAAAGTAAGATGGAAGTCACGTTCGCCCTGGTCAGTCAGGGTGAGTGCGATGCAGATGGCGCTCCATGACAATTGTTGCGCCAGTGGCGCAACAATTCGCTTCTCGTCGAAGCAGACTGCGAACTTCACCATTCGGGTGAGGTTCGTGTACGTCCAACCGGATGTGAGCGGAACCTTGCCCGCCCTACCCTGCCGCACCCCGCGTCTTCACCGAGAGGGTGTGTGCCGCCGAGAGCGGATCCGGCACGCGATGGCGCCCGCTCGACCACGCCAGCGCAAGCGCGAGCGCGCTCGGTAGGTCCACGAGATGGCCCGGCGACACGTAGACCGGCTTGGAACCGGACTTGAGACGCACCGACGCGCCCTCGGCACCCCACTCCTTGGTGAGCACGTCGAAGTCGCCGCGGTGCGGACCGGGCATGTGGTCGATGGCGTGGAACGGCGTCTTCGGCACGCCGATGGTGGGCACGCCGAGGAGCACGCCCACGTGCGAGGCGAGGCCGAGGCCGCGCTCGTGCACGATGCCGTGACCATCGCAGAAGACAAGGTCGGGCGCGATCTCGAGCGCGAGCAGCGCCTCGATGGTGAGCTTCCCCTCGCGAAAGGCCAGGTAGCCGCGCTGGTACGGGCTGTCGGGCTCACCGTCGACGACGCTCGTGGCAAGCACACGGAAGGAGCGGTCCATCACCACGGCGGTGGCCCATGCGTGAAGGCCGTCCTTCGTGTAGGCGACGTCCACGCCGACTGCGATCTGCGGCGCGTCCGGGCCCTCGGCGGGGAGCGCACGCGCCTGCACCTCAGCAGCAAGCCGGTGCTGGACCGCGTCGGCCTCGCCGCGCGTGATGCGCCACGGGTGGGTCAGGCTCGTTCTTAGCTGAAGCGCCATGTGTGCAGCCTCCGCTACAGAACGTACCCGCCGCGCGCGTGATGCGACCTACCGACCGAGGAGGATATCGATCCCGTACAGCACGAGGTCGAGCTTGTGGCCGGGGAGGATACCGGCGCGCTCGGTGAGTTGTGACTTGGCGAGCGTGACCACCTGCGAGACGTTCGCGACCGACTCATCCTGCAGCCCGGTGGCTGACGCGTCGAGCAACACGTTGCCCGGAGCGTCCTGCCAGCGGAGGTTTCGGGTGAGCGGAACGCAGACGACCGTGGCGATTCGACTCCGGTTGAACGAGTCGCTCTGCACGATCACCACAGGCCGACGGAAGCCCGGCGCCGACCCCACAGGTTCCCCGAGGTCGGCCCACCAGACCTCGCCCTGCGCAATCACCACTCGGCCCGCTCGAGAGTGCGCCGCCCCGCTTCGGCGGCAAACGAGCGGTCCTCATCGTGCACTTCGGCCCACACCGCATCGAGCGCCTCCGTGACGCTGTCCGATGAGTGCCGCGCGAGGTACTCGCGCACGGCCTGGGCGTAGAGATGGCTCCTGGAGTGTCCCAGCTCTCGCGCGAGTTCGTCGGCTGCCGCGAACACGTCGTCTGGTATCGAGATGGCGGTCTTCATACTCGAAGTATAACCCATTGGCATCCCTCAGCACCCGACTCTAGCGGGCACGGCTTAACGGGCTCCAAACGCCCGCCCAATCTTGTTCAGTACAGGCAGGCGTCGATGAGGGCGAGCGCCTCGTCGAGCACGGACCGGGGCGCTACGCCGATGCGCCGCGCCCCCCGTGCGCGATAGTCCACGGACTTCATCTGCTCCACCATCACGCACCCCTCCACCGGCTCCCCGTCGGGGATCCTCACGTGGAAGGGATGCCCACGATCGGTGCGTGTGACGGGACAGACGATGCAGAGGCCCGTGCGTTCGTTGAAAAGGTCGTTGCTCACGACGAGCGCGGGCCGACGCCCCTGCTGCTCATGCCCGGTCTGCGGATCGAAGGTGAGCGCGATGAGGTCCCCCTTGCAGGGGATGTACCGGCGAGCCACCTACCAGACCTCCTGGCCCGCAGGAGGACCCCAATCGACCTCACCCGGCTCGTATTCAGCAGGTATCTCACTCACCAGCTGCCCGAGGTCGAGCCGACCGCGAACGCGCCGAGTGGGAACGATCGTGATCTCCCCGTCTCGGACTGTGACGTCCACGGCGTCGCCGACTTCGATGCCGGCATCAGCGAGGATGTCCCTGCTGAGGCGCAGACCCTGGCTGTTGCCCCACTTCTGCACTTTGGTGATCACCGCGACTCCCTCGATGGGCTATCCTAAGTATAGCCCCATGACACCGTCGGCGCCATCGAGAAGAAGGCTAGCAGCGTCGTCTTAACTGGATGTGGGCCCGGCATATCCCGACACCCGCGAGAGCAGCCCCACTAGCGGCCCGACCCGTACGCGCCAGGGTCCTCCGCCACGTGGTACCTGCGGCGCGGGTCGGTCGGGCTGCTGCCGATCTCGACCACGAGTCCCAACTCGATGAGCTTCAGCAGGCGTGCGCGTGTGGCCCGGGGCGTTCGGCCGATCGCAGCCGCCACTTCGCTCGTGGTGAGACCGCCGCCCTCGCGCATGGCCGAGAGCGCGGCCGAGTCCAGCGCGTCGATCTCCGGCTCGCGGTCCCGGCTGGAGTACAGCGTGACGCGGAAACGCGTACCCACTTCCTCCAGCAGCGGCTCGGCCATACCTGCGGCGCGACACGCCTCGCGCATACGCGTGATGCCGCTCCCCCACTGCTCGATCAGGCCGAGCTCGCGGAACACGCGCCC
>JAFGUS010000202.1 GCA_016938395.1 Coriobacteriia bacterium
CCCTGGGGCGCTCGCATCCACCGAGCGCGTGTGCTCCTCGGTGAACGTCGCCTCCACGCGCGCGGGCATCAACATGGACGCCATCGCCCGCATGGCACACGTCGTCAAAGAGACAGCGGCGCTCACCGCCGAACGTGACTCCATCGGCTGCGCCAAGCTCGTGGTCTTCGCCAACATGGTGGAGGACAACCCGTTCATGGCAGGCGCCATGCACGGGCCCGGCGAGGCAGACGTGGTGGTAAACGTGGGCATCTCGGGACCGGGCGTGGTACGCGCGGTCATCGCGGCCATGCCGCCAGAAGCCGACCTCACCGCGGTGGCCGAAGCTATCAAGGCAACGTCGTTCAAGATCACGAGAGCCGGCGAACTCGTGGCCCGCGAGGCTGCGCGCAGGCTCGGGGTGGCGATGGGCATCGTCGACCTCTCGCTCGCCCCCACACCAGCCGAGGGTGACAGCGTTGCCGACATCCTCGAAGCGATGGGTGTGGAGCGCTGCGGGGCGCCGGGGACCACGACCGCGCTCGCGCTCCTGAACGACGCCGTCAAGAAGGGCGGCGCCATGGGCACCTCGTCGATCGGCGGACTCTCGGGGGCGTTCATCCCGGTCTCCGAAGACGCCGGCATGGTCCGCGCGGTACAAGACGGCGCGCTCAACTTGGAGAAGCTCGAAGCGATGACGGCCGTATGCTCCGTTGGGCTCGACATGATCGCCATCCCGGGCGACACGCCCGCGGAGACGATAGCCGGCATCATCTCGGATGCGTGCGCCATCGGCGTCATCAACAACAAGACGACCGCGGCACGACTCATCCCGGTCGTGGGCAAGACGGTCGGGGACCACGTGAGCTGGGGCGGCCTGCTGGGTGCGGCGCCCGTCATGAGCGTCTCCGAGTGGAGCAGCGCCGGTCTTGTGCGGCGTGGGGGCAGAGTCCCCGCTCCGCTCGGCAGCCTCCGCAACTAGCGGCACCCGCGTTCAGCCGTCGCACGGTTCGTGCCGATGTATGATGTGCACGACTGTGGCCTGACGCACATCCGGAGGTACGAACGGCAGAATGGGGCGCCGCTCCACAGGCAGGATACGGCACCCGCGGCGAGTGCTGCTCGCAGTGGCGGTTCTGTGTGCCGTCCTGCTCGGCCCTGCAACCGCTCTCGCGGTGAGCGCTCGCGGCAACCACTCGGTCACCGTCACACCTGACACCACGCTCTCTCTGGCCACCTACACGCTCGCCGACTATCGGACGGGGAATGGCGACACGGTGCTGGGTTACACCCTGACATTCCCCGTGGATACCGACGCATCCGGCGCGACATCACCAGGAGCGGGCGATACCGTCAGTGTGGCGGCAGACAACCGCACGGTGACAGTGACGCTCGGCACACCGGTCCCCCAGAGGACCACGTTCAGCATCCAGCTCGGCGACGTTC
>JAFGUS010000203.1 GCA_016938395.1 Coriobacteriia bacterium
TGGATCTGCCGGGCCTGCTGCTCCCTACATTGACCGTCTGGCAACACTTAGTGTCAATCTCTCAATAGTTGATAGTTAAGCGGTGCGGGGGTATAGTCGCGGGCATCAAACCTACTCAGCCGCTTCCATCCTGCGCGCTCGTCCACCACCTGTCGCACCGCTCGATCGGCCCGGAGGCAACACCCATGACCGAGTCCAGGCTTTACGTGGAACTCAGCACGATGTTCGCCGAGAACCAGCCCGTTGTGACGCTGCTCAAGCGCGTCATGGCCGCGCACCTCACGTGGGACGAGTTCCTGCTGATGCGGCTGCCTGACGAGTTGAGTCCTGTCGCCACATGGAACCTCGTGCGTGCGCTGAAGCGCACCGTCGGCATCGAGGTCCCCGTTCCCGACATCGACGGCAACGAGTACTGGTACCTGCGGACACACGAGATCGCCGACTCCATCGCACAGATCCAATGCCTGTGCCGCCATGACTCGAGCCTCTACCGACGGCTCACCGCGACGAAGAACACCCCCGTGCTGATCCGCTCCAGGATCGACGAGACCATCGCGGCGGCACACCTCGATGGCCTGGCGGTATCCGCCGACGAGTACAACGACATGATCCGCACTCATCGTCCCCCGAAGACGGACAACGAGCGCCTTGTGATCAACACGCTTCACGCCCTCGACCATCTGGAAGACTTCGTCAAGGAGCCGTTCTCGGTCGAACTGCTCCTGCGCCTGCGCGATCTCGTGATGAAAGATGTGGACCCACGGGGCCTGGTCGGTACGGAGAGTCGACTCGGTCTCGTCAGCTTCGACTACGCCGACGAGACAGTGGTCGAGCATGCCGAGCGGCAACTGAAGTACATCTGCGATTACGCGAACCACGTGACGGGCGAGATACACGACCACGCGGTCTTCAGGGCGCTGCTCCTCCCCGACCTCTTCCGCTTCTACCGGCCGCTTCCAAACGCCAACAGTCAGGTAGGACGGCTCGCGTTCCGGCTGTACACGCAGAAGCTCGGCATCCCTGTCCTCGGCATGCTCCCCATCTCGCAGATCAAGATAGACTGGGAGGACGGCAAGCTCGGTACGAGTCTCGTGTCGTACGGGCCCGAGTCCTACACCAAGGAGCGGGCCATCCAGGGGATGGATCTCACCGACTACGCGACCATCTCGCTCCAGCTCGCACTCGTGGCGCTGCTCGACCTCAACTGGAAGCTCCATCAACTGGAGCGCGAGGACGACGAGCTGCGTAGTCTCCTGCAGCGGGATCCCGAGATCAACCACCGTCAGCGCTCGATCCTCGGGCGGGCGCTCAAGACACCCGACTCGGAGTTCCGCATCGCCTACCACAAGACCACGCACAACGTTGTCTACGCCACAGCCCGCGCCGACCTGCTCGAGCTCGTGGACAAGGGGTTCCTCGTCATGGAGAAGAAGGGTCGCGCGATGGTCTTCACCGCCCGCGAGGGACTCCGCTCGTATATCGAGAACGAGTATCAGCAGTCGTGACGACAGCGTCGACCGGGGAGCGTGCCGGGAGACGCAGACGGGGCCCGCGCCGATTGCTCGGAGCGGGCCCCACTGAGCTAAAGCTGGGAGTCTTACAGGCAGCGGAGACGGTGTGCGGATGAGGTAAGGGGGAGTGCATCCGCATGCGGTCGAAACTGCTTGGCAGGCAGGGCGCGGGTGCGCCGACCGTGTCTCACCACCATCGTGACTCCCGAACCATAGTCACTACTGTGAACGAGCAGTACTGCGTCCTACCGGTTCTCGAGGTAGTCGATGACTGCGGCCTGCTCTTCCTCGGTGAGGACAGCGCCGTGGACCTCGATCATCGTCTCGAGCACGCCTTCCCAGTTGGTGCCGCTGGGCTGCGAGAAGATGTTGGAGACGTCGTGGCAGGTGGTGCACTTGCCCTGGATGACGACCTCGCCCTCGCTCGGGTTGCGCGACTCGAGGAACTCAGCGATCGCGGTCTTCTGCTCGTCGGTGAGGACAGCGCCGTGCGCGGTCTCCATCGTGGCGATGACGTTGTTCCAGTCGGTCATCTCGGTCTGCAGGTAGATACGGGTGACGTCGTGGCACGAGGTGCAGGCGCCCTCGAGGGCTGCTTCGCCCTCGGGAACTTCGGTTGCAGGCTCCTCGGCCGCAGGCTCCTCGGCGGGCTCCTCGGCGGGCTCTTCAGCCGCGGGCTCCTCGGCAGGCTCTTCCTTGGCGCAACCGGTGGCGAAGACGGTGGTCGCCGCAAGCATCGCGACGAGCAGCATCATGAGCGAAATGCGGAGCAGGTTCTTCATGTTGGATCGGACCCCTTCCCGGGCAGCCCATCAGGCTGCCAACCCCTACTGTCCACGCCACCCGCTCCCCTTATGGGCAGTCGCTGCGGCGCCGGTGCCGCAGTCCGGAAGCGTACTGCTCCCTTTGCGTGGTGTACCCATAGTCGTAGCGGGGAGCGCTGGTTGTCAATCTGTGAAGAATTGATAGTTAAGTGGCAGAGTCGGGCGGGGCGCGTGTATGCGATGCGTGTGACGGGGACGTACCGGACATGGGCCGCAACGGACAGCCAGAGGAGTGGGGCCGGTGAGTGAGCACGAGGAGCATGGCGGGCACGGGCAGGCCGGGCACGAGGGCCACGGCGACGCCCCCGGCGCGCACGACCAGCACGAGGGACACGGCGACGCCCCCGGCGCCCACGACCGGCACGAGGGGCACAGCGTTGCGATGTTCCGCGACAAGTTCTGGCTCTCGTTCGCGCTCTCGGTGCCAGCGATCGTGTGGTCGGAGATGGTGCAGGAGCTCCTCGGCTACACCGCGCCCGTCTTCCCGGGCTCGGCATACATCCCGGCGGTCTTTGGCACGATCGTCTTCTTCTACGGCGGCCTCCCCTTCCTGAAAGGCGCGCGCAACGAGCTCGCCGACCGGCTCCCCGGCATGATGACGCTCATCTCGCTCGCCATCACCGTGGCCTTTGGCTACAGCCTCGCGGTCACGTTCGGCGCGCCGGGCATGGACCTGTGGTGGGAGCTCGCCACCCTCGTGACGATCATGCTGCTGGGGCACTGGATCGAGATGCGGTCGGTGTCGCAGGCGAGCGGCGCGCTTGCCGAGCTGGCGAGCCTGCTGCCGGACGAGGCCGAGCGGCTCGGGCCTGATGGCGGCACCGAGCACGTGGCGGTATCCGCACTTGCGGTGAGCGACCTCGTGCTGGTGCGGCCGGGCGCGCGCGTGCCGGCCGACGGCGAGGTGACCGAGGGCGAGAGCCAGGTGGACGAGTCGATGATCACGGGCGAGTCGCGGCTGGTGGGCAAGGCGCCCGGCGACGCGGTTATCGCGGGGACCGTGAACGGCTCCGGCTCGCTCCGCGTGCGCGTGACGCGGACCGGCGATGACACGGCGCTTGCGGGCATCATGCGGCTCGTGGCGGGCGCGCAGGCGTCGCGCTCGCGGGTGCAGGACCTCGCCGACCGCGCGGCGCGGCTGCTCACGTTCGTGGCGATCGGCTCGGCCACGCTCACCGCGCTCGGGTGGTGGATCGCCGGCGCGGAGTGGTCGTACATCGTGGAGCGCGTGGTGACGGTGCTCGTCATCGCGTGCCCGCACGCGCTCGGCCTGGCGATCCCGCTCGTGGTGGCGATCTCCACCACGCTCGGCGCGCGCAACGGGCTTCTGGTGCGCGACCGGCGCGGGCTGGAGGGCGCGCGACTGCTCGACCTCGTGGTGTTCGATAAGACCGGCACGCTCACGCTCGCCAAGCACCGCGTGGTGCGCACGGCAACCGTGACAGGACTCGACGCCGCCGGGGCGAGCGCGCTTGCGGCGGCTGCCGAGGCCGACTCGGAGCATCCGATCGCCAGGGCGCTGGTGCAGGCGGCCGGAGAGGCCGGGCGCGAAGTATCCGCTGCGAGCGGCTTCGAGTCGCTGCCCGGGCAGGGCGTGCAGGCGCGGGTGGATGGGCGCGTGGTAGCGGTTGGCGGTCCGGCGCTGCTCGAGCAGCTCGGCCTGACGCTGCCTGCGGAGCTCGAGGATGCGGCGCGGGAGGCGCGGGAGGCCGGACTCACGGTGGTGCACCTCGTGGCCGACGGTGCGGTGGCGGCGGTCTTCGCGATCGGCGATTCGGTGCGACCCGAGTCCGCGGCGGCGGTGGAGCGGCTGCGGGCGATGGGCATCGAGAGCGCGATCCTCACGGGCGACGCGCGGCAGGTGGCCGCGGCCGTGGCGGCCGAGCTCGGCATCGAGCGCGTGCTCGCCGAGGTGCTGCCGGCCGACAAGGCCCGGACGATCGAGGGGCTGCAGGCCGAGGGGCGACGCGTGGCGATGGTGGGCGACGGCGTGAACGACGCCGCCGCGCTCGCGACCGCCGATGTGGGCATCGCGATCGGTGCGGGCACCGAGGTGGCGATCGAGGCGGGCGATATCGTGCTCGTGCGCTCCGACCCGCGCGACGTGGCATCCGTCGTGTCGCTCTCGCGGGCGACGTACCGGAAGATGGTGCAGAACCTCTGGTGGGCGGCGGGATACAACATCATCGCCCTCCCGCTCGCCGCGGGCGTGCTCGCGTGGGCGGGCATCACGCTCTCCCCCGCCGTGGGTGCGGTGCTCATGAGCGCGAGCACGGTGATCGTGGCGGCCAACGCGCAGCTGCTCAGGCGGTGGCAGCCGGAGGCGTGAGGGGTGGTCCGGCGACGCGCGCGGCGCCGCCGGACCTGAGACCTACTCGCCAGCTGGCGGCTCGTCGTCACGGGGGACCACCACCACCGGGCCGCGCTCCAGGAGGCGGGTGTCCACCGGCGCATCCGGCCACGTGCAGGGGCCGTGCTCCTTGGTCTTCCAGGGCGCCCGGTGATTGAGCGGCATGTAGGCGTAGTTGTGCTTGACCGCCTTCTCCATCTGGGCGAGCGTCACCACGTGCGCACGCTCACCACACCGGAGACACTCGTAGAACCAGTTCTCGCTGTCGTGCGCGAGCACCCAGGCATGACCGTCGTCGCGGATGACATCGGCGAACCGCCGGGTGTGGCCGGGACCGCCCGGATCGCCCGGGCCGCGCTGCGAGGCGCGATCCCCTCGGCCATTCGTGCTGTCAGTGCTCATGACTCCACCGCCCTTCTGTCGGGCGGGGCGGCACAAGACACGTGGCGGACCGGCCACGTGCGGGCCAGTCCGTCTGACCCACGCTTTAGCTGCACTTGTACCGCGCCCGCAAGCTGTAGCTCAAATCGGCGCCGTGCCCGGTATCTGACCGAGCAAGATCATCCTAGCACGGGGGTCTGACACGGTCGGAGGGGGGCGGAACGACGGGCCGAACAGCGCCGCGCGGATGGCGTGCACACAGGGGGCCGGGAACCGCTGACGAGCACAGCACATCCGTCGTACACTCTGCGCAGAGTCCCAGCATCGGGGGAGGTCGCAATGAAGCGGTTCTTGCTCGTCTCGCTTGCGCTCCTGCTCGTGTTTTCGCTCACCGCGTGCGGCGGAGGCGGCGGAACCACCGAGGGCGGGAGCACCGCAGCTCCGGGCGACACCGGTGGCTCGACCAGCTCCGGCAGCAGCTCCGGCGGGACGTCCGACGGGATCGCCACCGTGGAGGACCTCAAGGCGTTCCTCGCCGAGGGGCATGCCGATGCCGAGTGGTATCCGGACATCACGGATATCACGACCGAGACGATGCTCGGCGCGCCGGTGCTCGCGATCCATGTTGCCTGGACGAGCGTGCCCGACGACTTCGACGCGATGAATCGCAAGACGATGGCGATCAGTGACCTGATCAGCAACACCGAGCAGTCCATCGCGCCCAACGTTGCGCTGCTGCTCGCCGACGGCACGGTGACCGATCTCTTCGCGTCTGGTGGGGCCGGGATCGCCACGATGGATCAGGCGTTCGACCTGCCCCCCGCACCGACGACCGCCGAAGAGGTGTCGCAGTGGCTGGAGGCCGTCTACGGCCCGGGCGGACTGGTGACGCTCGGAGCCGACGAGACGTGGTACTCGGCGATCCAGTCGATCGGCATGGAGACGATCGCGGACGACGACACGCTCGTGGTGACCACGAGCGCACCGACCTTCCAGTCACTCGATGCGAGCCTGCTGGGCAAGGCGCTTCTCTCCACCGGCTCGCCGCTGCTCGAGAGCTACAGCATCCGTACGGCCGACGGCAGTGGCAGCGGAGGGTTCGCGCAGACGCTCGTGGGATCCGGGTTCTTCTACCCGGTGGAGTAGGGCAAGCAGCGGTCGATCGAACTCGGCGAATCTGCACACCGCGGCACCGGACGGAGGTCCCACTGATGCCCACGCCCGCTGACGTCGCGCGCACGCGCATCGACACGCTCTGCCTCACCCACCCCGACCGCCATGTGGGTGGGCCAGGCAATCACCGCGCGGTGGAGTTCTTCGCCCGTGAGGTTGAAGCTGCAGGGTTCGCGGTTGAGCGCATCCCCTTCGACTGCGTCGACTGGGAGTACACGGGGGCGCAGCTCACCGCCGGCGACGCAACGTTCGACCTCCACGTGGGGCCGTACTCGCCGCCATTCTCGGGCACCGCCCGGCTCGTGGCGGTCTCCACTCTCGCCGAGCTCGAACA
>JAFGUS010000204.1 GCA_016938395.1 Coriobacteriia bacterium
CAGCGCGAGGACCATCGCTCGCGACAGGAGGTGGCGCGCGCACTCGCGGACGTCCCGACCCCGGTGGCGGTCCGGGTCCTCGCCGGACTCACCGGCGACGACGCCCTCGAGGTGTCCGTCGCGGCGGTCCGCTCGCTCGGCCGGAACACCGGCCCCGGAGCCGTGGCAGCCCTCGCGGGCCGCTACGAGCGGATCGACTCCGACAACCGGGACTTCGAGGCCGCCCGCGAGATCATCGGCGCGCTGGCCCGGAGTGAGGATGCGGGGGCCACACCGGCCCTCGAACGCATCGCCGGGCGACGGGCGCTCATACACCGGGGACACTTCGGCGAGCTGCACGACCTCGCCACCCGGGCGCTATCGGCGAGAGCGGGAACGGGTGAGCGCGGATGACGCAGAGCCCGCCGGTCACACTCGTCAGCGCGCTCTCCGGGGCCAGGAAGGCGTTCAGCCTCTATCCGGCCACGCATCCGGAGCATCGGGCCGCGCTCACTGCGCTCATCGAGGCCGCGGTCGCCGTCACGGCGGCCGGGCCGTTCACCTTGAACCTCCACCTCGGGCGCCTCTACGACGGCAGCACGGTGCTGCCCTCGGATGTACCAGGGCTGCGCTCCGTGGCGCAGTGCCTCGAGAGTCACGACGTGGAGAGCCTCACCTTCCACCCCGTCTTCTCCGAACACGATGCGGTCTCGCTCGTGGAGGTGCTTGCGCTGCGTCCCACGCCCGACCTCGACGTGGCCGCGGCGCTCGCCGAGCGAGGAACCTCCGGGGTCGTGGCACAACGGCTCGCCCATGATGACGAGTCGGAAGCCGATGCCCGCCAGGAGCAGCGTGCGACGGATCGCGCCCTCCACCAGCGGCTGGTGGGGGCCCTGAAGCGGATGACCGCGCAGATCGGCGCTGCGGGCTCCCCCGCGCTCGGTGAGGCGGGCACGATCGTCGAGGGGATCCTCGAACGGTTCATGGACGACAGTGCCGCCGTCCTCGGCCTCGCGACAATGCACGACCAGACCGAAGACGACCTCTTCCACGCGATCAACACGATGATCTACTCGCTCACGATCGGTATGGGGATCGGCATCCCACCCGAAGGACTGACGTCGCTCGGCATCGCCGCGCTGCTGCACGACATCGGCAAGGCTCCGTTCAGCCGGAACGACCCCAGGGACCGCGAGCAGGCGCGGGCGATGCATCCGCGGGTGGGCGCCGAGATTCTCGCGCGGCTGCCCGACTGTGACCGCAGCGCGATGCTCGTGGCCTACGAGCACCATATGCGTCCGGATGGTCAAGGATGGCCCGAGGCCGAGGCCGGGTACGTTCCCCACCCCTACAGCCGGATGGTGTCGATCGCCAACCGCTACGACCGCCTCACCGGCGGTTCGCAGGGCCGCGACGCCCTCACGCCCGACCGTGCGGTCGTGCAGATCCTGCGGGAGACCCGCGATGCGCTCGACAGCACCTACGCACGCGTCTTCGTCCGCGAGATGGGCGTGTTCCCGGTGGGCTGCCTCGTGCGCCTCTCAGACCAGTCGGTCGGCCTCGTGTGCGCGCCCGGGGAGGATCCGCTGCAACCCCGAGTACGCATGGTCTACGCGGCGGACGGTCTCGAGATGCCCGCCGAGACCGACATCGACCTCGCGGGCTCGGAACTCCACATCGTCGAGGTCGTCGAACCGGCCGACCTTGCCGAGACGGTGTCGGACCACCTGTAAACGGTAGGCAACGGGGGTTCGGTACCGCACGCCTCAGTCGACGGCGCCAGGAGATATCTTGTGCAGAACAAGAGCGATCAGCGCGAGCCGTCGTCCGCGATCCTGGCAGCTCTCGACGAAGCGGCTCACCGTCTGACGCATCTCGGGCGTGGGCCTGTACCGGATGAGCCCGCCGGCTTTGGAGAGGATGCGGCCGTCGCACAGCGCGTCGATCTCGGGCTCGAGTTCCTCCACACGCCTCCCGAGTCGGGTGGCCAGCCCCTCGAGATCGAGGACGGCATCGGCGTTGCGGTGGAAGAAGACGAGGATGTCCCAGGTCAGCAGGGAGCGAACGTGGGTATCCACAAAATCCATGACCTCGGGTCCGAGGACTCCTTCGAGATCGTACACAGCCGCCCTTCCCGGTGCCGCCATGGCCTTACCCGACACCGACACCCCGACCACTACCTGTCGGGGCCCCTCACGCACGTGAGCTCCCGATAAGTGTAAACCATGCACCACTTCCTGAACCACCATATACGAGTTCTCACATTTCGCTGCGCACGACCACGCTCGCGGAGTAGCCGACGTGACCCGAGGTGGTGCATCCTGTACACGTAGGTGACAACGTCCCGATTCCGAATCGGCCTCGAGCGGTAGGACGTCTCATGATCTCTCGCGCCGTTATCGCCACAGACCTCGGAGCGTCATCCTGGCCGGTCGTACGCTGTGCCGCCAGCCTCACCGCGCTCGGCCTCTCGGAGTGCGTGCTCATCTACGTGCTCGACCCAGACCAGGTCCCGCGCGCGGATGACGACGCCACGTTCGCCGACCAGGCGGAGGCGCTGTCGGCCGTCGGACTGCGCGTGTCGGTCGAGACAGCGGTGGGATACGCACCGCATGCGATCACGGATGTGGCGGAGCGACACGGGGCCGACCTCATCGTCATGGGCTCGCAGGGGAAGGGCCTGTTCCACGTCGGCTTCTCGGGCAGCGTGAGCTCCGACGTCGTGCGCCTGAGCCCGATCCCCGTGCTCCTGGTCCCTCAGGGAGGAACCGACTCCGAGAACCGCGACACCCCGAACGCGGCCTCGGGCCAATGCCGCGAACTCCTGAATTCGGCGTTACTGCCCACCGACTTCTCCCCTGCGGCGGACAACGCACTCGACCTCACGTGCCGCGTGGGTGCGCGGATGATCGGTCGCCTCACGGTCCTGCACGTCATCGAGTCATCGTTCGAGGCCCTGCGCGACGGGGCCGAGCGGACGGCGCACGAGCGCCTCGACGCGATCGCGCGCCGCGCCATCGAGGCCGGCATTCGTGACGTGCGGCCGGTGCTCGCCCTCGGGGATCCTGACCACACCGTTGCCGAATATGCGGCATCCGGCGACTACAGCATCGTGATCCTCGGGCCGCGGTGCCTCGACACCATCGACCAGGAGTTCGGCTCGGTCACCAGCGCCGCCCTTCGCACGGCGCGCTCGCCCATGCTGCTCGCGCCCCCCGGGTGCGGCCGTTAGCGGGGCGCGGGAAACACGTAGAACATCACGGCGAGGAAGTGCAGCACGGTGCCCGCAAGCACCCACAGGTGCCACACCGCGTGCATGTACCTCACGCGCTTGAGCACGTAGAAGACCGTCCCAAGCGTGTAGGCGAGGCCGCCTGCAACGAGCAGCCACACGCCACCGGGCTCGAGGCTCTGAAGCAGTGGGCGCACCATCGCCAGGGCAAGCCAGCCCATGGCCAGGTACACCACGGCCGACAGCCACTTCGGGCGATACACCCAGAACGCCTCGGCGGCGATGCCGATCAGCGCGAGCGTCCAGACGACGGCGAACAGGTACCAGCCGCCGTCATTGCGGATCGTCACCAGCGTGAACGGTGTGTAGGTGCCCGCGATCAGCAGGTAGATACCTGCGTGGTCGATGATCTTGAACACGTGACGCGCCTTGGGATGCGTGATCGCGTGATACAGGGTTGAGGCCATGTACAGCAGGAACATGGTCGTGCCGTAGACGATCGCGCTCGCCAGATGCCAGTCCGTGCCCCAGACCGCAGCGATCGAGACCAGGGCGATGAGCGCGACGATGCTGAGAAGTGCACCCACGCCGTGGGTGACCGCGTTGGCGATCTCTTCGCCGAGCGAGTAGGCTGCCTTCTCTGTATGGGCATCGCTCACGGCAGGGGCGCCGGGTCGACGTTGACGGTCACGAGATGGCACAGCACGCACGGCTCGCCGAAGTGTGACGCAGGCGCCTGCTGGTCAGGCGGGATCGGCCGGATGAAGACGCGCGCGATGCCGAGCAGCGCTGCGAGGACGACGAGCACCACGATGATCGCCCACGCGATGCGCACCGGCACCGGTCGTGGCGCATCGGCGGACTCAGTGATCCTCGCCTCGTCGTTCAAGATCCTCCTCCCGCACACAAGCGGACTTCACTGTATCCCGAACGATAGGCACCTTCTACCCCCTGGCCACTGCCGGGTTGCCGGCCGAGCCCTGCCTTCAGGCTCAATCATATTGCGCGCAACAGGTGATTATCCGCGGGGGGAGTGGCATATTATGGGCGGTATCGTTACGTGCTCACGAAGATGTCACGCGTCATGCGCGTCGTGCGATACCACCGACAGACGCTTGCGGGGGCACGTCTGCTCGGACGGGGAAAGGCTCTTCACCACAGGAGGCGTCACTTATGCGCGAAGTGACAGCTCCCGCCGATGACGAGCGCACCGACCGGCCGCGATCGTACCTTCCCGCAGCGCTG
>JAFGUS010000205.1 GCA_016938395.1 Coriobacteriia bacterium
CCCTTGGTGGAGATGTCCACGCAGGCGGCGTAGTCCGGCTTGCCGGTGCCCTCCATGATGCCCGGGATCTCCTTGAACTGGCGGCGCACCTCGCCGATCATCGCGAAGGCCGCGCGGCCCACGGCGCCCATGGTGAGCGCTCCGAAGAGGAACGGCAGCATGCCGCCGATGAACAGACCGGCGATGACGTACGGGTTCTCGAGCGACATGTCGATCGACAGACCACCCACGTTCAGGCTCTGGCGGAACGCCACGAACAGCGCGAGGGCCGTGAGACCGGCCGAGCCGATCGCGAAGCCCTTGGCGATGGCGGCGGTGGTGTTGCCCACGCTGTCGAGCGAGTCGGTGATCTTGCGGATGTCCTTGCCCATACCGGCCATCTCGGCGATGCCGCCGGCGTTGTCGGCCACGGGGCCGTACGCGTCCACGCCGACCGTGATGGCGGTGATGGAGAGCATACCCAGCGCGGCAAGACCGATGCCGTAGATGCCGGAGAGGTCGTTGTCCGGAACCGCCCAGTTGCCCATCATGAACGCGCCGATGATGGCGAGCGCGACGACGAGGATCGGGGCGGCGGTGGACATCATCCCGGTGCCGAGGCCCTGGATGATGTTGGTGGCGGCACCCGTCTCGGAGGCCGCCGCGATGTCCTTCACAGGCTTGTACGCGTCCGAGCAGTAGTACTCGGTGATCTTGCCGATCGCGATACCGGCGACGAGGCCCGCCACGACCGCGCCGAAGAACCACAGGCGCGACGGGTCGGCACCGGCACGCGTGCTCCAGTGCCAGAACAGGAAGCCCATGCCCGCGACCTCGAGGACGGCGGCCACGTAGGTGCCCATGTTCAGAGCGCTGTGCAGGTGCGCACCTTCCTTGGCGCGGACCGCGAACAGACCGATGATCGACGCGACGATACCGAACGCTGCGATGAGCAGTGGTGCGGTGACGCCGTACATGAAGTCGATGGACTTCGGCATACCCGGGACGAACCAGAGCGAGACCGCGAGCACGATCGGCGCCAGGATCGAGCCGACGTAGCTCTCGAAGAGGTCGGCGCCCATGCCCGCGACGTCGCCCACGTTGTCACCCACGTTGTCGGCAATGGTGGCCGGGTTGCGGGGATCGTCCTCGGGGATCCCGGCCTCGACCTTGCCCACGAGGTCGGCGCCCACATCGGCCGCCTTGGTGTAGATGCCGCCGCCCACGCGGGCGAACAGCGCGATGGAGCTCGCGCCCATCGCGAAGCCGTTGACGATCTCGGCGTTGGCGACGGGGTTCTCACCGGTGACGATGAGGATGATGGCCCACAGCGACAAACCGCCGAGGCCGAACGAGGCGACCGTGAGGCCCATCGTGAGGCCGGAGCGGAACGCGACGTTGAGCGCCTTGGCGACGCCGGTGGTGGCGGCCTGCGCCGTGCGCGCGTTGGCACGCGTTGCCACGTGCATGCCGATGAACCCGGCGGCGGCCGACAGGATACCACCGGTGAGGAATGCCACTGCGGTGAGCCAGTTCACGGCGAAGCCGAGGACCACGAACACCACTGCGGCGAAGATGATCAGCACCCGGTACTCACGGAGCAGGAACGCGAGCGCGCCTTCCTGGACCGCCTTCGAGATGTCCTGCATCTTCTCGGTGCCGGGATCCTGCTTGAGGACCCATGTGCCGAGGTATGCCGCCATGATGGTGCCCAGTACGGCGGCTGCCGGCGCTAGCCAAGCAATCCAATCAGCCATGAACGTGCGTCTCCCTTCGAGGTGAATACCAGAACAGCCCAGGACGGACCCCTCGCAGAGCCCCCTCGGCGTTTTGGCGATTCTAGCCGACCTCGTATCGGGCGGCAACAAGCACCCGCTCGGCGGACCAGGTGGTGATGGCGACCGTGAACACGGCGACCGCGAGCGCGGCCGGCACGCCACCCCGCCCCGACAGCGCGAGCGCGACCGGGGCGAGAAGAACGGGGTGGACGAGATAGCTGCGAAGCGACGCCCTGCCCGCTCGCACGAGCCAGCCGCCTGACCGAATCGCCCACACCGACGGTGCCGCGGACGGACGCCAGCCCACCGCGAAGACGACCGCCGCACAGCCGCCGACGAGCCCGATGCCGTACGGCAACCACATCAGCCAGCGCGCGTCGGGAACCATCGCCCGGACGAGCGTGATCCCGCCCGACACGAGCATCGTCACCACCACGATCGCGAGCGCTCGCGCAGGGCGCGTCATCGCGCGACCGTCCTCCGCCAGACGCACGCCGAACCAGAACGCCGCGACGTACAGCGGGGCGACCGCCCAGAACGTGCCCCCTCCGAGCGCGAGCGGGCTGAGGTTCTCGAGGCTCGCTGGTAACGCCACGGCCACGTATGCGATGACCGCACCGGCGGCCGGCCACCACGAGCGCGTGCGCCGGATGAAGAGCGCACACACCGCCTGTGCGACGAAAAGGACCGGCAGGAACCACAGCGGGCCGCCGCCGAGCAGGATCTCACGCGCCCAGGGAAGCGGCTCGAAGCCAAGCGGAAGTCCGGCCCCGCCGACGAGCCGCCACAGGAACGGCGCGACGGCGTACACCGGCGCGGCTATCGCCCACGGCACGAGCAGCTGCCGCGCCCGGCGGATCAGCAGCGCGGCATCCGACGCCGGTGGCCGAAGCCCGCGCACGTAGCCGGCAACAGCGGAGAACGCCGCGACCGTGCCGAACGCGGTCCCGTAGAAGAACGCGCTCGGCAGGTCGGCCTCGCGCATTGGCCAGAGCAACGCATGGTTGAAGACGACGAGCAGGATGCTGGCACCCTTGAGAGCGTCGAGCGCGGCCACACGCCCGCTGCCTGAAGCCCTCACCGCGATCACACCCGCCAGCGGCTCGGGATCATCAGCTGCTCGTACGTGCGGATCGCGAAGCGGTCGGTCATCCCCGAGACGTAGTCGGTCACCGCACGGGCGAGCTCGTCCGGCTGCCCCGGACGCTCGTCGGGCGGAAGGTCGTCGGGGTGCTCGAGGTAGTGCTCGAAGAGCGTCCTCACGACGTTGTACGCCTTGGGCTCCTCGGCCTTCGCATTGGGCGAAAGGTAGACGTGGTCGAAGAGGAAGGACCGCAGGTCCATCATCGCCTTGTAGACCTCGTCAGACATCGCCACGGTCTCCGAGACCGCCGAGGTCTCGACGAGGCTCGTGACCATCGTGGTGATGCGCTCGTTGATGGTATGTCCGAGGACCGAGATCGGCACCGCGGGCAGATCGTCCTCGGTGATGACGCCGCCGCGCAGCGCATCGTCGATGTCGTGGTTCACGTACGCCACACGGTCGGCGATCGCCACGATCTGCCCCTCGAGCGTTGACGCGCGCTTCTTGCCCGTGTGACAGCGGATGCCGTCCCGCACCTCCCAGGTAAGGTTGAGCCCCTTGCCCTCGTACTCGAGCGACTCGACGATGCGCAGGCTCTGCAGGTTGTGGTGGAAGGGGTACGGCGCCGCCGGGTGACGGCGCTTGGCCGCCTTGAGCGCGTCGGAGAGCGCCGACTCACCGATGTGGCCGAACGGGGTGTGGCCGAGGTCGTGACCGAGCGCGATGGCCTCGGTGAGGTCCTCGTTGAGCCTGAGCGCACGCGCGATGGAGCGCGCGATCTGCGCGACCTCGAGCGTGTGGGTCAGGCGGGTACGATAGTGGTCGCCTTCGGGCGCGAGGAAGACCTGCGTCTTGTGCGAGAGGCGCCGGAACGCCTTGCAGTGCAGGATCCGGTCACGGTCGCGCTGGAAGCACGTGCGGTACCGGTCATCGCCGGTGGGCCGTTCCCGGCCGCGGGAGGTCGATGAGAGTGCCGCCCGTGGCGAGAGCCGCTCGGCCTCGGCGGCCTCGTACGCCTCACGGGTGATGATGCTGGTCTCTGCCATGGGCCCTTCCCCGGGGGATGCACGAAGGGCGCCGGGTGATCCCGGCGCCCTTCTTCGTATCACGCTAACGGTTGTCCGAGGCGGTGGTCTTCTCCTCGAGCGTCGCCTGCGCTGCCGCCAGGCGTGCAAGCGGCACACGGTATGGCGAGCAGCTCACGTAGTCCAACCCGATACCGTAGAAGATCTTCACGCTCTCGGGGTCGCCGCCGTGCTCGCCACACACACCGAGCTTCAGCTTGGGGTTGGTGGAACGGCCTCGCTCGCAACCCATCGCCACGAGCCTCGCGACACCGTCGTCGATGGTCTCGAAGGGGTTCCGTGGGAGCACCTTGCGCTCGAGATACTTGGGGAGGAACTTGCTCTCGATGTCGTCACGCGAGAAGCCGAACGTGGTCTGCGTGAGATCGTTGGTGCCGAAGCTGAAGAAATCGGCCACCTCGGCGATCTCATCGGCGCACACCGCGGCACGCGGCAGCTCGACCATCGTGCCGATCGGGATCGACACGTCCACCCCGCACTCGGCCGACACGCGCGCCACCACGGCGGCGGTCTCCTCACGGAGCGTGGCGAGCTCGGCACGCACGCTCACGAGCGGGATCATGATCTCGGGGCGTGGGTCCTTGCCCTGCTTGATCAGCTCGCACGTGGCGCGGGTTATGGCCTGCACCTGGAGCGCATAGAGTTCCGGATACATGATGCCGAGACGACACCCGCGGAGACCGAGCATCGGGTTGGCCTCGGACATCGAATCGATCAGCGCCAGCAGACGGCGCTTGGCGGCGAGCTGCTCGGCCGATGCGCCGTTGCACTCGTCACGCACGATCTCGACCTCGAGGTCGCGCGGCGAGTCGAGGAACTCGTGGAGCGGCGGGTCCAACAGGCGCACCGTGACCGGCAGGCCGTCCATCGCCGCGAAGATGCCGAGGAAGTCGTCTGTCTGTACGTCGAGCAGCTTCTCGAGCGCCGCGTGCCGGACCTGCTCGGACTCGGCCAGGATGAAGTCCTGGATGATGTCCTTCCGCTCGCCGAGGAACATGTGCTCGGTCCGCGTGAGGCCGATACCGGCCGCGCCGAACTTCCGGCCGAGCGCCGCGTCATCAGGGGTGTCGGCGTTGGCGCGCACACCCATGGTGCGGAACTCGTCGGCCCAGCCGAGGATCGTGTCGATATCGCCGGTCATCTCGGGTTGCACGAGGCTTACCTCGCCGAGGACCACGATGCCGGTGGTGCCGTCGATGGAGACGATGTCGCCCTCTTTGAGCACGACGTCCTTGCCACTCACGACCGCGCGCTTGGCCTTCATGTCGATCTTGAGCGCCTCAGCGCCACAGACCGCCGGCTTGCCCATGCCGCGGGCGATGACCGCCGCGTGGCTGGTCTTGCCGCCGTGGCTCGTGAGGATGCCCTGCGCAGCCACCATGCCGTGGAGGTCGTCAGGGTTGGTCTCCCAGCGCACGAGGATGACCTTGCGGCCCTCGGCCGCGGCCGCCTCGGCATCATCGGCGGTGAACACGACCTCACCGACGGCTGCGCCCGGGCTGGCGTTCAGGCCCTTGGCGAGCACGTCGTACTCGGCGGTGGTGTCGAACTGCGGGTGCATGAGCTGATCGAGGTGCGCCGGGTTGATGCGCAAGACGGCCTCCTCGCGGGTGATCATGCCCTCCTCGACCATGTCCACTGCGATCTTGAGCGCCGCGCGCGCGGTGCGCTTGCCCACGCGGGTCTGGAGCATCCAGAGCTTACCCTCCTGGATGGTGAACTCGATGTCGCACATGTCGCGGTATGCGTTCTCGAGGATCTCGAAGACGCCGTAGAGCTCCGCGCCCGCCTCGGGAAGCACGTCTACGAGCTCCGCGATCGGCCGCGTCTTGCGGATGCCAGCCACGACGTCCTCGCCCTGCGCGTTGGTCAGGAAGTCACCGTAGTACTCCTTGGTGCCGTCGGCGGCGTTGCGCGTGAAGCCCACGCCGGTGCCGGAGGTCTCGCCCATGTTGCCGAAGACCATGGCCTGCACGTTGACCGCGGTGCCGAGGTCGTCGGCGATCTTCTCCATGCGGCGGTAGTCGATCGCCCGGCGGTTGTTCCAGCTGCGGAACACGGCCTCGATGGCCAGCAGAAGCTGCACCGTGACGTCCTGCGGGAACGAGACCTTGCCATCGACGACCAGCTGCGGGTACTCGGCGGCCGGCACGTGCTCGGCCACGATGCCCTTGAAGACGTCCACGAGCGAGCGCATGTCCCCGGCCGAGAGATCGGTGTCCTGGACCACGCCGCGATCGTGCTTCATCTTCGTGATCGCGTTCTCGAACTCGTCGCCCTCAACGTCGAGCACGACCTTGCTGAACATCTGGATGAAGCGGCGGTAGCTGTCCCAGGCGAAGCGTTCGTTGCCGCTCTTTGCGATGAGGCCCTGGACCGACCGGTCGTTCAGGCCGAGGTTGAGCACCGTGTCCATCATGCCCGGCATCGAGAACGCCGAACCCGAGCGCACCGAGACGAGCAGCGGATCGGCGTCATCGCCGAGCTTCTTGCCCATCTTGGCCTCGAGCGCCGCCACGTTGGCGGCGATGTCGTCCGTGAGACCCGCGGGGAACGCGGGAGGCGTAGCATGGTAGTACTCCATGCAGGTCTGGCAGGTGATGGTGAAACCGGGCGGGACGGGAAGTCCCATGTTGGCCATCTCGGCCAGGTTGGCGCCCTTGCCACCGAGAACGAACTTCATGCTCTTGTCGCCCTCGGTCTGACCGCCGCCGAATGCGTAGATACGCTTCGTGTCAGCCAACTCGCTCCCTCGCTTTCCATAGTGCCCCCGACAACTCACGACCATGATAGCGTACCGGAGTGGTCCGGCCGCTCAGTCGACCAGCTCCACACCGGCGCCCATATGCCGCAGGATCTCCTGCGCCGACTCCTCCACGGCGCGGTTGTCCGTGTGCACCACGAGGCAGCCGAGACGGCGCATGAGCGCCCGCGCATCGGCGAGTTCGGCCTCCACTGCCTCGCGCTCGGCGTAGCCCGGGACGTAGCCGCCGAGCTCCTTCATCCGCTCGCGCCTGATGGTGAGCAGCACGTCCGCACTGGTGACCAGACCGAACACCCGCCGCGGGTCGAGCTCGAAGAGCTGCTGTGGCGGCGCCACCCCCGGAGCAAGCGGGACGTTGGCGACCCGCCACCCCTTAAACGCGAGGTACATCGAGATCGGTGTCTTGGACGTACGTGACACGCCGAGGATGACGATGTCGGCATCGGCGAGTTCCTCAGGGTTGCGGCCGTCATCGTGCTTGACCGCGAACTCCATCGCCTCGATGCGGTCGAAGTATCCTTCATCGGTGCGACGGATGCGGCCCACCTCACCGCTCGGACGCGTACCCGTGACCCTCTCGAGCAGGTCGAGCGCCGGGCCGAGCAGGTCCACCCCCACAACGCCCGTCTCGACAAGCCGCTCCATCTCGGTGCGAAGCGTCCGGTCCACGAGCGTATAGAAGAAGATGCAGTCGTGACCGCAGTGGGCGCGGACGGTCTCGCGCAGGTCGGCCGCGGTCTCCACCTTGGGGAGCCGCTCGATCCTGAACGTGTTCGGGGCGAACTGCGAGACCGCCGCGAGCGCCACGGTCTCCCCCGTCTCGCCAAGCGAGTCGGACACCACGTGTATGGCGAGCGGGTGACCGTCCACCACTAACCCGCGAGCTTGCCGAAGTCGGCGAACCCGTCGAAGAGTCCGCCGAGGCGGTTCAGAAGCGCGAGACGGTTGCGGCGGAGCGTCTCGTCAGCGTCCATGACGAGCACGGATTCGAAGAACGCGTCCACCGGAGCCCGTAGCCCTGCGAGCCCCGCGAGGGCGGCATCGTAATCATGTGCGGCCATGAGGGAGGCGGCCGTCTGTGACGCCACCACGAGCGCAGAATCGAGCGCGCCTTCCTCGGCCCCCATGAGCAGCGGGTCGGTGACCACACCGGCATCGGGGTCGGCGAGGTTGGCCGCCCGGCGGAACGCCACGGAAAGGTCGGCGCCCGCCTCGGTGCGTCTGAAGGCCGCGAGCGCGGTGATGCGGCGGAGCGTGTCGGCCGGGTCGGCGGAGGTGACCGCCATGACCGCGTCCACCTCGTCATAGGCGAAGCCGCGGTCCTTAAGCATCACGGCGAGCCGCCCGTCGAAGAACGCCTTCACGGTGGCGCCGACGGCGTTGGGGTCAAGTCCGGGAAGCACGTCTGTATGGCCCGCGAGCGCCGCGGTGATGCCCTCGTCCAGGTCGAACCGCGCACCACCGTCGACCATCATCGTCAGGATGCCGATGGCCGAGCGGCGAAGCGCATACGGGTCCGCCGAGCCGGTCGGACCCTGGCCGATGGCGAAGATCCCCACGATGGTGTCGAGCTTGTCGGCTATCGAGACGAGCTTGCCCGCAAGCGACCGCGGCAGGCTGTCGCCCGCGTGGCGCGGACGGTAGTGATCCACGATCGCCTCGGCCACGCCCTCGGCTTCTCCGGCGGCCTGCGCGTAGCGCATACCCATCACACCCTGGAGTGAGGTGAACTCGATCACCGCATGGGTGACGAGATCGGCCTTGGCCAGGTGCGCTGCCCGCTGTGCGTAGGCGGCGTCATCGGCGGGAGCATCGGTCGCCTCGGCGAGCGCGCGGGTGAGCGCCTCGATGCGCTCGACCTTGTCGCCGAGCGAACCGAGCTTCTCGTGGAAGACGATGGCGCCCAGCCGGTGGACGTACTCCTCGAGCGGGTGCGAGAGGTCCTCTTCGACGAAGAACGCCGCATCGGCCAGACGCGCGCGGATGACACGCTCGTGACCGGCGACGATGGCGTCCGTACGCGCGGGGTCGCCGTTGTGGACGACGATGAAGCGGTCCAGGAGTCCGCCTGCGGCGGTCTCCAGCGGGAAGTACCGCTGATGGCTCTCCATCGCCTCCTCCACGATCTCGCGCGGGACGGCGAGGAACCGCTCATCGAAGCGACCGATACCGACCGTGGGGAACTCGACGAGGTTCACGACCTCGGCGAAGGTCTTCTCGGGTACGACCGCACGCGCACCGAGCGAAGCGGCCGCCTCGTCGATCTGACGGCGGATGGACTCCGCGCGCTCGCCAGCGTCCACGAGCACGTGCCCGCGACACATCGCATCGAGATACTCGGCGGCGGTATCGAGTTCGAGGGGGCCCGACAGGAACCGGTGGCCGACGGTGGTGCGACCAGCCTCGAGCCCGGCGAAGCGGACCGGCACGACCTCGGCGTCGAGCAGCGCCACAAGCCAGCGCACGGGGCGGATGAACCGTGTGGTCCCGCTCCCCCAGCGCTGGGACTTGGCCCAGTCCAGATCGCCGGCAAGTGCTGCGAGCAGCTCCGGCAGTACCTCGGCCGCGGCGCGCCCCGTCTCCTCGACCTGCGCGAAGACGTACTCGCCGCCGTCGATCTCACCGCGCCGCAGGTCCTCCACCGCGATGCCACGGCTGCGGGCGAAGCCCTCGGCGGCTTTGGTGGGGTTGCCTTCAGCATCGAACGCCGCCTTCACGGCGGGGCCCTTCACCGTGAGCGAGAGATCGTCCTGGCGGTCCGCGAGGTCGCTCACCACGAGCGCCAGGCGCCGGGGCGAACCGTACGTCGCGATGGTGTCGTAGCGGAGGCGTGCGCCGTCCAGCGCGGACGCGGCGCGGGCCTTGAGCTGGGTCACCGCATCGTACAGCGGTGCCGAGGGGATCTCCTCGACGCCGATCTCGAAGAGCAGGGTGCGGCTCACTCGGCATCACCGCCTTCGGCCTGCGAGGCGGTCTGCACCCCGGCGTACGGGACGTCGCGGCGGCCGACCTCCGGCGAGACGACGTATGCCTCGGCGGCGGCCTTGGCGAGCGCCCGGATGCGGCCGATGAAGCTGACGCGCTCGGTCACCGCGATGGCGCCGCGCGCGTCGAGCAGGTTGAAGTAGTGCGAGCACTTGAGCGCCTGCTCGTAGGCGGGCAGAACGGCGCCGGCGGCCAGCACGCGGCGCGACTCGGCCTCATGCTGGTCGAAGAGGCTCCGGAGCATGTCCGTATCGGCGAGCTCGAAGTTGTACGACGACTGCTCGCGCTCGTTGCGCAGGAAGACGTCGCCGTAGGTGAAGCCGGGCGCCCACTCGAGATCGTAGACCGAGTCCACACCCTGGATGTACATCGCGAGGCGCTCCACACCGTAGGTTATCTCGGCGGGGACCGGGTCGCACTCGATGCCGCCCACCTGCTGGAAGTACGTGAACTGCGTCACTTCCATGCCGTTGAGCCACACCTCCCAGCCGAGGCCCCACGCGCCGAGTGTCGGAGACTCCCAGTCGTCCTCCACGAGGCGCATGTCATGCTCGGTCGGCTCGATGCCGATGGCGCGGAGCGAGTTGAAGTACAGGTCGAGCACATCGTCCGGGCTCGGCTTCAGGATCACCTGGTACTGGTAGTAGTGCTGCAACCGGTTGGGATTCTCGCCGTAGCGACCGTCGGTGGGACGCCGGCTTGGCTGCACGTACGCGCAGCGCCACGCATCGGGTCCGAGCGAGCGGAGCGTGGTGGCCGAGTGGAACGTGCCCGCGCCGACCTCCATGTCGTGCGGCTGCAGCAGCACGCAGCCCTGGTCGGCCCAGTACCGCTGCAGTGCGAGGATCATGTCCTGGAAGTTGAGCGCCATCCACTCCCCATTCATCGTGCCGTCATGCCCGCTCGTCGCGCGAGAGCGTGGCAGACAGTGTACACCAGCCACCGGCGCTACACCGTGTCAGTGCAGGGCGATACACTGTGTGCAGATGCTCATCGCACCCGGCCCGTGAGGCACACATGCACCGCATCGCCGTGATCGACATCGGCTCCAACGCGATCCGCTGCACGGTCGCCGACGTGCTCGCACACGATGCGCTCCTGGTCGTGGCCGACGAACGCATCCAGACCAGCCTCGCGAGCGGCCTGGTGAGCACCGGGCGCCTCTCCGAGGACTCGATCGAGTCGTCCGTCGAGGCGATCGCGGCACTGCTGATGCTGACACGCGAGCACGGCGTCCGGGCCGTCCGCGCGATCGCCACCGCCGCCGTGCGCACCGCTGCCAACGGGCAGGAGTTCGTCGACCGCGTCCACCGCGAGCTGGGGCTCGCAATCGAGATCATCGATGGCCAGCGCGAGGCACGCCTCGCGCTCACGAGCGCCGCGGCCGCGTTCGAGCTGCCCGACCCTGTCTGCGTCGCCGACATCGGGGGTGCGTCGCTCGAGGTCGTGGTGTTGCGGGGTGATCGCCCCGAGCGCACCTTGTCGCTGCCGCTCGGCGCCGTCGTGGTGGACAACCGCCTCCCCGCAGGTGACGCGCCGCCGCCACAGGCCCGGCTCGCGCAGGTCGGCGCCGGTGTCCGCGAGGAGATCGCCGCCTCGCTCGGCCCTGTGTCCGGGCGCGTGCCAAGCGCGATCTGCAGCGGGGGGACCATCACCTCGCTCATCGGGGCCGTCAGCGCGCGACGCGGCGGCTCCCCGATCGACATCCACGGCGTGCGCGCGTCGATCGACGAGATCCGTGAAATCGCGGCCGCGGTCGCAGCGTGCACGCTCACCGAGCGCGGGCGTATCCCGGGCATCCCGCCCTACCGCGCCCAGACGGTGCTGGCCGGTTCGATCGTCATGCTCGAGCTCTTCTCGCTGCTCGGTACCGAGGTCGTGTTCGCGAACCGGCGGGGCATCCGAGAGGGACTGATGATCGAGATGGCCCGGCAGCTGCGCACCTCCCAGCATCTCGGCCCTTCGCGGCGCGTCGGACCCGCCTGAGCCGACGCCGGACCTCAGGGCAGCGCGTCCCCCACCGTCGCTGCGTAGAGGTCGAGCGCCTTGAGCCGCGCCGGTACATGGTAGGCCACGAGCCGCCGCGCGAGCACGAACGCGTCGACCACCAGCCTCGGCGACGCCTCGATCCCGGCGACCTCGGTCATCCGAGCTCCCAGATACGCGGACAGCAGATGGCGGACCTCGAGTGACGCTATCACGGTGGCATGCTCGTGGAGCGAACAATCCTCGCACAGCGGCCCGGCGTTCTCGAGCGAGAAGAGTGTCGATGCGCCCGAGTCCGAGCCGCATATCGCGCACGCGCCGAACTGCGGGCGGTAGCCGTGCATCGCGATGCCCTTCACGAGGAACGCGGTCACGAGCGGTGTGAGCCCGGTGGCCGAGGCCGTCTCGATCGCATCGAGCGACGCGCACGCGAGCCCGAAGAGCCGGTCTTCGGTCTGGCACTCCACCGAGATCTTGTCGAGGAAGTCTACGAGCACGGAGGCCGCTGTGGACCTGTCGTAGTCGGTCCGCACGCCGGAGTGCGACACGGCGATCTCCACGTCACTGATCGTGTCGAGCGAGCGGCCCTCGTGCAACAGCAGATCGGCCACCACGTACGGCTCCACCCGTCCGCCCAATCGTGAGCCGGGTTTGCGCGCGCCTTTGGCGACAGCGCGCACCTGGCAGCCGTCCTCGGCCAGGAACGTCACGATGAGGTCCGTCTCGCCCAGCTTGGTCTTCTTGAGCGAGAGCGCCCGGACACGCCGTGAGGTCATGGGTACTAGCCGCGCGCTTCGAGCGCCTCGAGGATCTCAAGCCCGGAGGACGTGCCCAGGCGCGACGCACCCGCGTCCAGCATCACAAGCGCGGTGTCCAGGTCACGTATGCCGCCCGCCGCCTTGACGCCGATATCCGGGCCGACCGTCGCGCGCATGAGGCGGACGTCTTCGGCCGAAGCCCCCCGCGGACCGAAACCCGTGGACGTCTTCACGTAGTGGGCGCCCGCCTCCACCGCGATCACGCACGCCCGCTCGATGTGGGCGGGCTCGAGGTACCCGGTCTCGAGGATCACCTTCACGATCGCGCCCTCCGAGTTCTCGGCCACCGTCCGCACGACCGCCTCGATGTCATCGCGCACGAAGCGGTCGTCGCCCTCAAGGAGCGCAGCGATGTTGAGTACCATGTCCACCTCGGCACAGCCGAGCGCCACAAGGTGCGCAGCCTCCTCGGCCTTCGATTCGGTATTGGAGTAGCCGAGCGGAAACCCACAGACGGAACACACGAGCGTAGATGTACCGGCGAGCCGCTGGCTCGCCAGCGGAACGAGGAACGGAGAGACGCACAGCGTCGCGAAACCCGCTCCCGAACAGGCATCCATCCACGAGGAGGCGCCCTGGTATCCCACGGTCGGCTTGAGCAGTGTCTGGTCGATCACCTTGCCGAGGGTCTGCCGGTCCATCGTGCTCACAACCCTTCCCCGTAGCCGAAGCGCTTGATCTGCGACCCGTCCCGACGCCAGTCCTTGCGCACCTTCACCCGCAGGTCGAGGTGCGCCTTCGTGCCCAGGAGCCGCTCCATGTCGGCGCGGGCCTCGGTGCCGATCTCGCGGATCATCTCGCCGCCCTTACCGATGATGATGCCCTTCTGGGACTCGCGCTCCACGTAGATCGTGGCGGTGATGCGGTGGAAATCGCGCTTCCCGTCGTACTCGAGGTCGTCGAGCATGACACCCACCGCGTGCGGAACCTCGTCGTGGGTCTTTCGGAGCACCTTCTCGCGAACGAGTTCGGCCAGCATCACCGAGAGCGGCTGGTCGGTGGTCATGTCGCGCGGGAAGAACCGTGGGCCGTCGGGCAGCAGCGGGACGACCGTCTCTACGAAGGCATCCAGGTTGAAGCCGGTCTGCGCCGAGAGGACCACCTCGGCCACAGGCGTGACGAGCTCGCGCGCCTTTGCGAGCTGCCGTTCGATGGTCGCCTCGTCGGCGGCGTCGGCCTTGGTGAGCACGAGTACCACCGGACGCCTGCCGCTGGCCACGCGCTCGGCCACCCAGCGGTCGCCCGACCCCACCGGCGCGCTCGCATCGATGCACAGCGCGATCACGTCCACGTCGGCCGCCGCGAGCACGCTCGAGCGGTTGACCTCCTCGCCGAGGGCGTCGTGCGGCTTATGCAGACCCGGCGTGTCAACGAGCACGATCTGCGCGTCCTCGCGGTCGAGCACCGCCCGGAGCCGGTGCCGTGTGGTCTGCGGAGTGTCCGACGTGATGGCGACCTTCGTGCCGACGAGCGCGTTGACGAGCGTGCTCTTGCCCGCGTTCGGGCGCCCTACGAGCGCGACGAACCCGCTTGCGACCTCCTCGTACCCTGAGTCGCTCACTCCTCGTCTTCCCCGGTGTCCTGGTCCAGGTACCCGCGCACGAACGCCTCGGGCAACAACTCGTCCAGGCGCAAGACGTCGATGGCGTCGGTCTTGCCGCTCATGATGACGCGCATCGCGGGGTTGAACTCGGCGAGGAACTGACGACATGCGCCGCAGGGCACGCACGGGGCCTCGGAGTCACCGATCACGGCGATCGCGTCGAAGTCGGTGTAGCCGGCTGTGACGGCGGCGAGCGCCGCCGAACGCTCGGCGCAGATGGTGGAGCCGTACGCGGCGTTCTCGACGTTCACGCCCTGGAATATCTCGCCACCCGCGAAGATCGCCGCACCCACCCGGAAGTTCGAGTACGGCACGTAGGCACGTGGCTGCACCTCGCGCGCGAACGCGAGCAGGGCCAGGTCACCCTCGGTTATGTGCTTCGGCACCTTCCGCCTCCTTCTCCTGGTCTGAGCGCGGCTCCACGAGCAGCCGTCGCACACGATTGCCTTCCATGTCTCGCACGGTCATCCGCACGCCCTCAACCTCGATTGAATGCCCCGGTTCGGGGATGCATCCGGCCGTCTCCACGAACAGTCCGCCGATAGAGTCGGCCTCGATCTCGATCGCGGTGCCCAGCAGGTCGTTGAAGTCGTCGACCGGAAGACGGGCGTCGAGCAGGAGCGCCCCGCCTTCGAGCTCGACCACGAGCTCCTCGGCCCGGTCGTACTCGTCGAAGATCTCGCCCACGATCTCCTCGATGAGGTCCTCGATCGTGACGAGCCCGGCCGTACCACCGTATTCGTCGGCCACGAGCGCGATGTGTGTCTTGCGCTGCCGCATCTCCACCAGGAGTTCGTCCACCGGCTTCGTCTCGGGGACGAAGAACGCTTCGCGCACGAACGGCGCCACCGTCTCGGGACATCCGGCGTCGCCGATGCACCTGAGCAGATCCTTGGCGTACAGCACGCCGAGGATGTCATCGAGCGTCTCCCGGTAGACCGGCACGCGGGAGAGTCCCGTTCGGCGCACAAGCTGCACCGCGTCGTCGATCGTGGCGGTGTCCTCGAGGCACTCCATGTCGGTGCGCGGGACCATCACCTCGCGCACGATGGTGCTCGCGAAGTCCACCACCGCCTCGAAGATCGCCTCCTCGGCGTCCTCGCGCTCGGAGACCGCGTCGCTCGAGGTCTCAGGCGCGTACTCGTCGCCCGTGAGCCATGCGTCGCGCACGGGCTCTTCGGCGATCAGCGAGGTGACGGCCACCCACCCGGCCGCGAACATCCGCGCCACCGGAGCGAGCACGGCTGTGAGACGCGCAGCCGCGGGGGCCATCGCCAGACCCACACGCTCGGGATTCTGCACCGCGAGCGTCCGCGGGAGCGTCTCGCCGAGGATGAAGACCACCACCAGCGAGAGCACCGAGGCGCCGAGCAGCAGCACGAGCGGCGCGTGCGAGAGCACGCCTTCCTCGGCCACGGCGAGCGCAGCGTAGCCGAGCACCGCCGCCGCAAGCGAGAAAGCGAGTGCGCGCCACAGCGAGACGGCCGCCGCAAGCCGACTGGGCCGGTCCGCGAGTGCGTCGAGCGGCACTGCGCCGATGACCTCGGCATCCACGAGCCTGCGCGTGCGGGTGCGCGAGAGCAGGCGCACCGCAGAATCGGCCGCGGTGAGCACCGTCATCACGGCTATGAGGATGACGAGCGCAAGCGCCGTCAGTAGTAGCACCAGACCGATCATGTCCTTGCCCCTGCTCCCCTACGGCCTACGACGTGCGGTCTACGACCACGATACCTGAAAGACCAGCGTTGTGATGAGGAACCCCAGGAGCGCACCCACGAGCACCTGCGGCCAGGTGTGCGCGCCGTTCTCCACCCGGCTCTGCCCGACGAGGAATGCGATGAACCCGGCCAGCGCCGCCGCGCCGCCGCTGGCGGTGACGTATCCGATCGCGGTCGCCGCCGCCGCTGCGGTGGCGGTGTGTCCCGATGGCCATCCACCCCGCATGTACGTGCCCGAGCGGGTGATCGCCTTACCCACGAGCACGCCGATGGAGGTGAGCAACAGGGCCACGATCGTGATGTGCATCGGCGTCTGTTGTACGCGGGAGAGCAGGAGATCGCCCACGCGTCCGAGCCGCGCGAAGAAGACGATATACCCGACGACGACCGCGTTGATGGCGGCGATGAAGACCGCGCCCGCCGCGACGTCCTTGGCCACCTTGGCGATCGGGTCGAAGCTCTGCGTCGCCACGTCCACCGCCGCCTCGATGGCCGTGTTCATGAGCTCGGATACGAGCACGAACACGATCGCGAACAGGATCGCGATGAACTCTAGGCGAGAGATGCGGAAGAAGAGCGACGCGCCGAGGACGACGAGCGCCGCGGTGAGGTGCAAGCGCATGTTGCGCTGCGTCCTGAGCGCATAGACGATGCCCTCGATCGCGTAGTTGAAACTCCAGAGAAGCGAGCGGTTGCGCATCGGCGTCCTACTCGTCAGCGTACGCATCGAGGATGGCCGCTTGCCGAGCGTCCATCGCCGCTGCGTCGGTGTCGTCCTCGTGGTCGTATCCGAGCAGGTGCAGCACGCCGTGCACGAGCAGCACGTCGAGCTCGTGCTCGACGCTGTGGCCGAGCTCGGCCGCCTGACGCTCCGCCACCGACGGCGCGATCACGACGTCGCCGAGCGTGATCGGCTCGTCACCGGGCGTAGGGCAGGGCTCGTCACAGCCGAACGACAGCACGTCTGTGGGCCCCTCGATGCCGCGATAGCGCTCGTTGAGCACGGCGATCTCGTCTTCATCCACGAGCGCGATGGAGAGCTCCGTGCCCTCCGGCACACCCTCCATCGCGAGCGCGAATCGTGCGAGACGCTCGAACGCACCGAAGTCCAGCGGCTCAGGCTCTCTGTGGCTCACTATACTGACCAGCATGCTCCACCTTCTTCTCGGCTGGTTCGGGGTACTCGATACGCGGATGGTAGACGCTCGATAGCATCCGCGTGTAGACCAGCGTCACAGTCTCGATGTCCTGCAGCGTCATCTTCGAGTCGTCGAGCTGGTGGTCGTCGATCTTGCCACGCACGATCGACCTGATCAGCGCCTCGATCCGTGCGGGCGTCGGGGTGTCCAGCGTCCGCACCGCCGCCTCGGCCGAGTCCGCGAGCATGACGAGCGCCGCCTCCTGTGAGTGCGGGCGACGCCCATCGTAGCGGAAGTCCGCCTCGTAGACGGGTCCACCGCGCTTGCTCGCCTTGTCGTAGAAGTACGCCACCACCGAGGTCCCATGGTGCTCGCGCACGATGTCCACGACCTCCTGCGGCAGCCGGTATTCCTCGGCGAGCTCAACGCCCTCACGAACGTGCGCGGTGATGATGCGCGCCGAGAGCGACGGCGATGTGGCGTTGTGGGGGTTGGTGCCGCCCGCCTGGTTCTCCACGAAGAACGCCGGCCGGCGGACCTTGCCCACGTCGTGGAAGTACGCGCCGGCCCGCGCGAGCAGCTGGTTGGCGCCGATCGCCTCGGCCGCGGTCTCCGCGAGATTGGCCGTCATGACCGAGTGCGAGTAGGTCCCCGGCGCCTCGGTCATCAGCCGGCGCAGGAGCGGGTGGCTGGGGCTGCCGAGCTCCAGTAGCGTGATGTCGGAAGTCACGCCGAACACCGACTCGAAGAACGGCAGCAGCCCGATCATCAGGACCGCGGTGATCAGGCCGCCCGCAAGCCCGTAGCCGCCGGAGACCGCCGACGTCAGGAGGTCGTTGCCGGACGCGAGCGAGGCCCCGAACGAGACCGTCCCCAGGATCAGCATGATGAGCGCGCTCACGCGGAACATGTCGGCGCGCTGGCGCAGGCGTGCGGTCATCACGATGCTTGCGATACTCGCCACGATCGCGGCGACCGCCTGCGCGCCACCGGCGAAACCCAGCAGCAACCCGGCGACGGTACTCATCGCGGTGATCAGCACGGCCGGGCGCGGACCGACGAGCAGCGTGGCGAGGATGCCCACGAGTGGCACCGGCATCAGATAGGGCGATATCTCCGGCGCAAGGAGCGAGGACAGCCGCGTCACGTACATCATGCCGAGCAGGAGCGACGAGAGCAGGATGAGGTCACGCATGCTGTTCCAGAGGGATTCGTGGAACGACGCCCAGTAGGCACCGGCGAAGGCGATCAACGCCGACATCAGGAACACGCCGGCGACCACCGAACCGAGGTCGGTGCCCTGTTCGAGACCACCGAGCGTCCGCACCAGCTCGATGTCGCGCGCGGTGACGATATCGCCCTTCTCGACGATATTCTCGCCCTCCTGGACGTACACCACCACTGGTGAGACCCGGTCGAGCGCTTCGGCGCGCGCGCGCTCGGTGGCGGCCTCATCGACGGTGACTGTCGGCTCGATGAACGCGTTGCCCACCGAGATCACCACGAAGCGCTCCGCCAGCGAAAGCGGTACCAGGCCCGCGCTCTGTGCGCGCTGATCGCGGGCGGCCTGCAGGCCGCGCTCCTGGATGC
>JAFGUS010000206.1 GCA_016938395.1 Coriobacteriia bacterium
GGCGAGCCGCACGAGGTCGGAGAAGCGCGACTCGCGCGACTTCGGGCGGAGCACTGGCGCCTTGGGGGAGAACACGCAGTCGCGCTCGAAATACGACTTGATGTCGAGTACGGGCGTGCCGTCCACGGCGTCGAGACCTTCCACATACAGGGTGGCGCCCTTCACCCGCACGAGTTCCACGAGTGAGAGCGCGATCGGGTTGGGACGCCTGTTGGCGCGCAGGCCGAACACGCCGTATGTGGGTGCGTCGGGGTCCAGGCTGCCGGGGGTCACCTGCAGCGTCTCGCGATCGCTCAGGTGGAACCAGGTGAGTATCCAGAGGTGTGAATGCTCCTCGATATTGAGCAGCCCGTCGGCATAGCGGGGATCAAGCTCGATCGTGGCAGCAACTCCGCCGCGCACCATCTTCTTGGGGTCCGTGACCGGTGAGCGCACGCGACCGATCGGGGTGAGCTCGGGGAGCATCCGTCTCACTCCCCGGCCAAGGCGAAGTCGACAGCGGCGCGGACGTGCAGGGCCCCCGTATCGAACAGCGGGAGCGCCGAGTCCTCCTGCCGCACGAGCAGCGGGATCTCGGTGCAGCCGAGGATGACGCCCTGTGCCCCCGCCTCTGCAAGCCGCTCGATGATCGTGGCGAACGCCGCCCGCGACCGCTCGCTGATCATGCCGAGGGCGAGCTCCTCATAGATGACACGGTGCACCTCGGCGCGGTCCGCTTCAGCGGGTGTGACCACGGCGATCCCGTGGCGCTCGGCCAGGCGTGCGCGATAGAAGTCGCGCTCCATGGTGAAGCGCGTGCCGAGCAGCCCGACGGTCGTGAGTCCGGCGGCGCGGATCGCCTCTCCGGTGGGGTCGGCGATGTGGATGAACGGCACCGTGATGGCCGCTTCGAGCGCATGCGCCACCTCGTGCATGGTGTTGGTGGCGAGCAGCACCACCTCGGCCCCGGCGGCCTCAAGCGAGTGCGCCGCGTGCGCCATGAACGCGCTCGCCTCGTCCCATGCGCCCTCGTACTGCATGCGCGCGACCTCGGCGAAGTCCACGCTGTAGAGCACCACTTTGGCCGAGTGGAGTCCGCCCAGGCGATGCTTCACGATCTCGTTCAGATCGCGGTAGTAGGGGACCGTCGACTCCCAAGTCATCCCGCCGATGACGCC
>JAFGUS010000207.1 GCA_016938395.1 Coriobacteriia bacterium
ACCTCGGCCATGAGCGCGACGTCACTGATATCCGGGACGTTGTGGATGACGGAGGTGCCGGGCGCAAGCAACGAGGCGGCCATGAGCTTGAGCGCCGAGTTCTTCGCGCCGCTGACGCGCACCGTGCCGGCGAGCGGACGGCCGCCGGTGACGAGCATTGACGGCATGTGAGGTTCCTCCCGATGAGCGGACCGTTCAAGCGTAGCCGAGGGAGGCGTCCGGCGGCAACGGCCGGCGACGCCGTAGCCGAGGAGTCAACTGCGGGCGCGCTGCGCATGGAGCCGGATGCGAACCGCGAATAGCCCGAGAGCACACCGGGCGGCAGGCCTCAAGAGCCCACCGCCCGGTGGAGGATCTGAACGTGAGGCACCTACGCGCGGCGCTCGGCCACCTGCAACTGGAGCTCACACCACTTGAGGTCGGCCTCGCACTCATCGAGCCCGGTGCGCTCCATCAGTGGCTTCTCCTTGAGATCGGCCATGCGCTGCTCGGCCAGTTCCTTGGCTCGCCGCGCGCGCTCCACGTCAACGCGTGAGGCATGCTCGGCGGCGTCGGCAAGGACGATCACCTTGTCCTCGTGCACCTGGAGGTAGCCACCGGAGACGGCGAACCACTCGACGTCCTTGTTGTCGTTGTAGCGCACGCGCAGCTCGCCGGCACGCAACACCGTGACGAGCGGTGCGTGGAGCGGCAGGATGCCGATCTCACCGTCGAGCGTGGGCGCGATCACCATCTCCACCTCATTGGTGTAGACGATGCGCTCCGGCGTGACGATCTCGCAGAGAAGGGTGCGGGCCATCGCTACGCCGTCGCCTTCATCTTCTCGGCAGCCTCAAGGGCCTCTTCGATCCCACCGACGTAGCGGAACGCGCCTTCGGGGATGTCGTCGTGCTTGCCCTCGATGATCTCGCCGAAGCCGCGGATCGTGTCCTCGAGCTTGACGTACTTGCCGGCCATGCCGGTGAACTGCTCGGCCACGAAGAACGGCTGCGAGAGGAACTGCTGGATCTTGCGGGCACGGGCCACCGTGAGTTTGTCTTCCTCGGAAAGCTCGTCCATGCCGAGGATGGCGATGATGTCCTGGAGGTCCTTGTAGCGCTGGAGGACCTGCTGGACGCCGCGCGCCACACGGTAGTGCTCCTCGCCGACGACATCGGGCGTGAGCGCGCGCGAGGTCGAGGCGAGCGGGTCCACGGCGGGGTAGATGCCGAGCTCGGCGATCGAGCGCGACAGGACCGTCGTGGCGTCGAGGTGCGTGAACGCCGTGGCCGGCGCCGGGTCGGTGAGGTCGTCTGCGGGAACGTAGATCGCCTGCACGGACGTGATCGAACCGGTCTTGGTCGACGTGATGCGCTCCTGCAGCTCGCCCATCTCGGTTGCCAGCGTGGGCTGGTAACCCACGGCGCTCGGCATGCGGCCGAGGAGCGCCGATACCTCGGACCCGGCCTGCGTGAACCGGAAGATGTTGTCGATGAACAAGAGCACGTCCTGGCCCTGGTCGCGGAAGTACTCGGCGGCGGTGAGACCCGCGAGACCCACGCGCAGACGGGCGCCGGGGGGCTCGTTCATCTGGCCGTAGACGAGCACCGTCTTCTCGATGACGCCCGATTCGGACATCTCGTTGTAGAGGTCGGTGCCCTCACGGGTGCGCTCGCCCACGCCGGTGAAGACCGACGTGCCGCCGTGCTGCATGGCGAGGTTGTTGATGAGCTCCATGATGATGACGGTCTTGCCCACGCCGGCGCCGCCGAACAGGCCGGTCTTGCCGCCGCGGATGTAGGGCTCGAGCAGGTCGACGACCTT
The DNA here is from genome assembly GCA_016938395.1 of Coriobacteriia bacterium. Next base: position 1,804 of record JAFGUS010000207.1, read on the forward strand.
GATGCCGGTCTCGAAGATCTCCGTGGTGGGCTCGAGGTCCTCGTACTCGGGGGCCTGGCGGTGGATCGGGTAGTACGCCTCGACCTCGGGCATCGGCTTGCCATCGACAGGCTCACCCATGACGTTCCAGATGCGACCGAGGGTCGACGGACCCACCGGCATCTGGATGGCGTCACCGGTGTCAACGGCGTCCATGCCGCGGGTGACGCCGTCGGTGGAGGACATGGCCACCGCACGCACGAGGTTGCCGGGAAGGTGCTGCTGCACCTCGGCGACCAGGCGGATCTGGCCGATGGGGGTCTCACCGTCGACGGTGAGCGCGGTATTGATCGCGGGGATCGCGTCGGGCGCGAACTCCACGTCGATGACCGGGCCGACGACGCGAACGATGCGTCCGACGTTCATGGGCGACTTCTCCTTGTTCTCTGCCATCCGTTACGCCTCCTCGAGCGCCGCGGCGCCGCCGACGATCTCAGCGATCTCGGTGGTGATTGCCGCCTGGCGGGCGCGGTTGTAGCTGCGGGTCAGCGTGGTGATCATGTCGCTCGCGTTGTCCGTGGCCGACTTCATGGCCGTGCGCCGCGCGCCGTGCTCGGAAGCGGCTGACTCCATGAGCGCGCGATACACGAGCGTCTCGACGTACGTTGGGAGCAGGTGCTCGAGGACCTGTGCGGCCGTAGGCTCGAAGAGGTACTCGGCGCGCAGACCCGTGGCGTCGTCCTCCTCGGACTCCATCACACGGCGCTCGACCGGGAGCAACTGATAGGTCTCGGCCTTCTGCTCGGCCACGTTCTTGAAGCGGTTGAAGACGATGTAGGCCGCGTCGATCTCGCCGGCTTCGTAGCGGGCGATGATGCTCGCCGCGATGGCCCGAGCGTCGGCGAACGTGGGCTTGTCGGCGATATCACGGTACGACGCCACCGGCTCGATCCCCCGGTACCGCAGGTAGGCGATCGCCTTCTTGCCCACAGCGATGATGTCGGCCTCGACACCGGCGTCTGCCTCGGCACGCACCAGGTCTTCGGTGATGCGCAGGATGTTGCTGTTGAACGCGCCGCACAGACCGCGGTCACTGGTGATGGTCACCACCACGATGCGGTTGCGCTCCTCGTGCTCTTCGAGCAGCGGGTGCGATGCACCCTGCACGTAGCGGGCGACGTTCTGTAGGACCTCGACCATCGCGAACGCGTACGGCCGCGCGGCCTCGATCTTCTCCTGCGCCTTCTTGATCTTCGCGGTCGC